>JAMPXD010000019.1 GCA_023701365.1 Geobacteraceae bacterium | reverse complement strand
CCGCTGCCGATGTAAATCCAACGACACTACGCAAGGGAGGTTTGACCCATGAAAAAGATTGCAGTGCTGCTCTGTGCAGCGTTTATGATGTCGGCAACGGTCCCGGCCTTTGCTGCCGAAAAAATGACCAAGGAAGAGAAGGACCAGTGCCTCCTCGCTTCCAAAGGGTGCGCCGCCGAGGTGTCCAGCATCCAGCAGAAGATGAAGAAGCTGCAGGCCGAGATCAAGAAGGGAACCAAGGTCTATTCCGCCGAGGAACTCAAGAAGCTCCAGGAGAAGCTGGATGAAGCCGACAAGATGCTCGATCTCCTGCTGAAGCCTTAAATGCCGTTACAGTAATTTTGCTGGAAAAAGGCGGACCTCGGGTTCGCCTTTTTTTCATTTAACAGACGGAGTGAACATGAAACGCTTGTGGATTATTTTCGGGCTGTTGTTACTGCCAGGTCTGCTGCCTGCCTATGCCGGTGCTGCGCCGGTCACTGCCTACGTGGAGCCGTTCAGCGTCGTCGGCGCTGCCGGCGATGCCGGCCTGCCGGCCACCCTGCAAACCCTCCTGAGTTCGAGGCTGAGCGGCGAATCGGTGCAGGTCCAGGACAGCGCCAAGGGTGCGCGGCTGCTCATCAAGGGAACATATATCCGGTTCGGCAGGATCTTCAGCATTGACGTCACGGCCCGCGATGCTGCGGGGGGCGTGCTGGCCAGGACCTACGAGCAGGGTGAGGGGGAGGAGGCGGTGCTGCCGGCAATCTCCAGGCTGGCGGAGAAGCTGGTCCCCCTGTTGACCGCAGCCCGTCCCCAGGCGCAAGCAGCTCCGGCCCAGGCTCCCCCGACCGCAACTGCGCCTGCGCCCGCAGTTGCGGTGGCAGCGCCGCTCAAGGCGGCGCCGGACATCATCAAGGCGGAGGCCGCGGGGACAAGCGGCACAGCCGGCGTTGTCGGGCAGCGACTGACCGGGGTGTATATCGGCCTGGCGCCGTTGCGGACCCTGGAAGGGGGCGAGCGGGAGCTCTACCTCCTCCGGGAGCGCGGACTTCAGGTGGTCCGTCACGGGGCCAGGACTGAGCAGCTTGCCGAAGTCAACTTCGGCCCCGACGAAAAGGCCCTGACCGTGGACAGCGCCGACCTGGACGGGGATGGCCTGCCGGAGGCCTACCTGACCGTGATGCGGGGGGAAGAGCTGGCTTCCCAGGTCTGGATCTTCAAGGACAATCGTCTCACCCGGCTTGCCGACAACCTCCCCTATTTCTTCCGCTCCCTGGCGGCGCCGGGGGGGGGCAGCAGGCTCTATGCCCAGCAGATGGGGCGGAGCGACGACTTCTACGGTCCCGTTTACGAGTTGAAGAAGGGGAGCAAGGGGTTTGAGCTGCAGAACCCGCTCAAGCTGCCAAAGATCGCCCATATCTTCAACTTCAACCGGTTTGCGGACCGTGACGGCAACAGCCGCAGCGTTGTGCTTCATCCCGATGGTTACCTGGTGGTCTTCTCCGAGACAGGCGAGGAGCTGTGGCGCAGCAATGACAAGTATGGCGGCTCGGAGCTCTATTTCAGCCGTGACGACCTGCAGAACATCCGCGTTACCGGCTCCGCCATCCGCAAGATCTTTCTCGAGCAGCGGCTCGCCGTGACGAAAGGCGGCGAGCTCATCGTGCCGCAGAACAGCGGCTTTTTCGTGGTCGGCGCCAGCCGCTCCTTTTCCAAGAACTCCATCTTCGCCTTCGCCTGGAACGGCGTGGCCCTGGAGGAGCGGTGGCGGACCAGGGTGAGCCAGAACTATCTGGCCGACTACTTTCTGGACGAGGAGCGGAAGGAACTGATCCTGCTCGAAGTTGTCAAGAAGGCGGGAATCATGGAGAAGGGTGCCAGCGCGGTTACCATCAAGAGGGTTGAATAGTCGCACTGGTCTGCTTCGATCGGCACGGGGGCGCGAGGTGTTGCGCCCCCTTTTTTCCTGGGGGGTCGATCGGTCAACAAGGTTAATCATTGACAATCAGCCCGTATGTTGCTACGATTTCTGGCGTTTTGAGTTAACCCGCAGCTCCCTGAACAGTCCCGTCAGAAAGCAGAGTCCCCGTGATCAATCCCGCTAAAATAGAGGCCCCACTGCCGAAAGGGGTCACCGACTTCCTTCCCGAGAAGGCCGACAAGATCGGCTACATCGAGGGGAAGATCCGCCGGGTTTTCGAGCTCTGGGGGTTCCGCCGGATCATTACCCCCCTTCTGGAATTCCATGACGTCATGGCCCTGGGGATGGGAGATGACCTGAAGGAAAGGGCCTTTCGCTTCGATGACCGCCAGAGCGGCCGGCTCCTGGCGATTCCTCCGGACGTGACACCCCAGGTGGCGCGCATAGTGGCTACCCGCATGCAGGGCTATCCGCTCCCCCACCGGCTCTACTACAACGGCAGGGTCCTGCGCCACGCAGAAATCCAGTCGGGTCGCAACCGGGAGATTTTTCAGGCAGGGGTGGAGCTGATCGGCCTCGACTCACCCGAGGCGGACGCGGAGATGGTGGCGATGGCGGTCGAGGCGCTGCAGGGGCTCGGTCTCGACAGTTTCAAGGTCGACCTCGGCCAGGTAGAGTTCTTTCGCGGGGTGATGGCTTCATCCGGACTGGCCGCCCCGGCGCAGCGACTGCTCCAGGAGGCGATCGCCAAGAAGGACGCCTCCGCGGTCAGGGGGATTCTGGAGCAGGAGCCCGTAGCCGATGCCGTGAAGGAAGAGATTGCCCTCCTCCCCCGCTTGTTCGGCGGACGTGAAGTGCTGGCCGAGGCGGCGCGGGTGGCCGGCAATGACCGCTCGAAAAGGGCGCTCGACAATATCGCCCGGGTGCTGGACATCCTCGACATTTACGGAGTTTCCGATTATCTCTCCATCGACCTGGGAGAGATCAGGGGGCTCGATTACCATACGGGCCTTACCTTCGAGGGGTTCGTCGGGGGACTGGGGGAGCCGGTCTGCGGCGGGGGGAGATACGACGACCTGACTGCGAAATACGGCTTTAACGCGCCCGCCACCGGCTTCGCCTTCAACATCCTCGCCCTGCTCTCCGCCCTGGAGCGTCGCCCCGAGCTGGAAGCGAGCAAGACCAGGGATTTTCTCCTGTTCAATCTCAAGGAGGATCGCCGTGAGGTGCTGGAAATCGCCCAGTGTCTGCGCCGCAGGGGGTTCACCACGGCGCGGGACATAATCCGGAGGGATTTCGACAATTCCCTGGCCTACGCCGCACGGATGAACATCCTGCGGATGATGGTGATCGGCGGCGATTATTGCGGCGATGATGAGGTCTATGTGGTCCGGGTGGCAGACCGGCAGGGGATCAAGATCAAGAAATCCGAACTGTTCAGGGAAGAGTTTGCCCTGAATATTGAGTCTTAGCAAGGAGACGGTAATGACAAACGTGGTGGTTGTTGGTGCCCAGTGGGGTGACGAAGGGAAGGGGAAGGTCGTCGATATCTATACCGAGTTCGCTGACGACGTGGTCCGCTATCAGGGGGGAAACAACGCGGGGCATACCCTGGTGGTGGGCGAAGAGAAGGTGATCCTCCATCTGATCCCTTCGGGGGTCTTGCACCAGGGGAAACGGTGCATTATCGGCAACGGTGTGGTGCTCGACCCGGAAGTCTTCATCCGGGAGATCACCAACCTGAAGGCTAGCGGCCGGTTGGCGGACGACTCCTGTCTGCTCCTCTCCGAATCCCTCCATATCATCATGCCGTACCATAAACGGATCGACATCGCCCGTGAGGCGCGGAGCGGAGCCAAAAAGATCGGCACCACCGGCCGCGGCATCGGCCCCGCCTACGAGGACAAGATCGGGCGGCGCGGCATCCGCCTGATGGACCTGGCGGACCCTGAGGTCTTTGCCCGCAGGTTGCGGGAAAACCTGGAGGAGAAGAACTTCATCCTGGAGAAAATGCTGGGGGAAAAGCCCTTCTCCTTCGAGGAAATCCATGACGAGTACAGCGGCTATGCCGAAATCCTCGCCAGGTACATGGCCGATACCACCCTGATCCTGCACCGGGATATCAAGGCGGGGAAGCGGGTCCTCTTCGAGGGCGCCCAGGGGACCCTCCTCGACGTTGACCACGGCACTTATCCCTTCGTCACCTCCTCCTCGACCTGCGCCGGTGGCGCCTGCACCGGGGCCGGCGTAAGCCCCCGGGAAATCCAGGAGATCGTCGGCATCTCCAAGGCCTATGTGACGAGGGTGGGGAGCGGTCCCTTTCCGACCGAGCTGCTGGACGACGACGGCGAGAAGCTCCGCCAGGCCGGGCGCGAGTTCGGCTCCACCACCGGCCGGCCGCGGCGCTGCGGCTGGTTTGACACGCCGGTACTCAGGTACGCGGTGCGGGTCAACGGCCTGACCGGGGTCGCCCTCACCAAGCTTGATGTCCTGGACGGTTTTGAAACCATCAGGATCTGTACCGGCTATGAATATGACGGCAAGGTGCTCGACGAGCTCCCCGCCAAGCTGGACGTCTTCGAGAAATGCCGGCCGGTCTATGAAGAGATGCCGGGATGGCAGACCGGGATCAGCGGCGCCAAGACCTTCGCCGATCTCCCGGAAAAGGCGCAAAAATACGTGAAGAGGCTGGAGGAGCTGATCGAATGCCCGATCATGCTGGTTTCCGTCGGCCCGCGCCGGGATGAGACGATTATGCTGAGGAACCCGTTCGCTTGACGGCCGAAACGCGGCTTTTTCGCAATCTCTGCGTAAGTCTTCAGGTTTGCTTGTGCGACGTAGCATTGCTACGTCTCCGCGCACCCCTTCGACAGCCTTGATCTTGCGAAAAATCCACGTTTCTCTTTAGTTATGGTAGTTTTCTTGAAACCCTAAAAAAAAATCTTGACCGGCTGCTGATAATCTGTTATACAGTATTTCTTGTTTTTACGAGCCGCTAGCTCAGTCGGTAGAGCACCTGACTTTTAATCAGGTGGTCGTTGGTTCGACCCCAACGCGGCTCACCATGTCCCCATCGTCTAGCCCGGCCCAGGACACCGCCCTTTCACGGCGGCGACGACGGTTCAAATCCGTCTGGGGACGCCAGATTGGAAAGCCCCGGAGAGTAATCTCTCCGGGGCTTTTTTCATTTGAGTCGCGGACGGCATAAATTCCTTGTCAATTTCCCCCAAAAGAAGTAGGATTTTACGAGCGGCTGATCCAGCTTGGCCGCCGGCGCCAGTAACGGTCGCCGCAAAATCGTTTGGTAAGGAGCTGTAGATGACACCCTACGCAAAAGTATTCAGCCTCGTCCTGACCCTGGCACTCGCCTCTGCCGTCCAGGCCGCGCACGCCACCCCCCAGGCGGAGCCGTCCAAGCCTTCTTCTGCGGGAAAGGCTCTGGAGACTGCACCTTCCCTGTCCGGGAAGGTGGTGGAAACCATGGATGCCGGAGGCTACAGTTATGTCAACCTGGAGAAGGACGGGGTGAAGACCTGGGTTGCCGTGCCGCGCATGAAAGTGACGGTGGGGGAGCAGATGGCCTTTCAGCCGGGACAGGAGATGGCCAAGTTCACCAGCAGATCACTCAACCGCACCTTCGAGAGGATTCTCTTTTCCGGAGGGCCGATTGTGCAGCGGGACGCGGCCCAGGATGAGGCAGTGAAGAGCGCCCACGGCGGCAAGCCGCTCGCGGAGTTGCAGGGCAAGGCGGCACCCGCCATCGCACCCAAAGCCCCAGTTACTGAAAACGTCAAGGTAGAGAAGGCAGCCGCGCCGAATGGCTACACGGTGGCCGAGCTCCATGAGAAAAAGGGGGCGCTCGACCGGCAGAAGGTCGTGGTCAGGGGAAAGGTGGTCAAGGTTTCGCCCGGCATCATGGGCAAAACCTGGGTTCACCTCCGTGACGGGAGCGGCGACGCGGCGCAGATGAGCAACAACCTGGTGGTGACCACCCAGGATGTCCCGTCCATCGGGGATGTGGTGACCGCCAACGGCACCCTTTACAAGGACAAGGATTTCGGCTCCGGCTACAAGTACGAGCTGATCGTGGAAGAGGCGAGCCTCCAGCCCTGATCCCGGATCCGGATAAGCGCTCCACTAACAAAAAAGCCCCTTTCCGCGGAAAGGGGCTGTTTTGTCGCCATCTGTTCCTGTATGATGCAGGACATGAAAATCATTCTGCTTATCTGCTTTCTCCTCACCGCTTCCGCCGGTTATCTTCTCCGCTCCCTGAACCTGCGCCATCTCAGGAGACACGGGGCTGAAGTCCCCCCCGGCTTCGAAGGGGCCGTGGATCGGGCGCTCCTTGCCAGGAGCTCGGCCTATACCCTTGAGTTGAGCCGGGTGGGGCTGCTGGGATCGCTCCTGGAGAATCTCCTCATCCTCCTCTTTTTCTTTGGCGGCCTGCTCGGCGCCTATGACCGCAGTCTCGCCTCCCTCGGTGGTCCATTCGTATTGGCAGGGGTCCTTTTTTTCCTGGGGCTTTCCCTGGCGGAGATCGTGGTCGACATTCCGTTCAGCCTTTATACCACCTTCCGGATCGAAAACCGCTACGGCTTCAATACCACGACGACCAGGCTGTGGCTTACGGACCTGGTGAAGTCGGCGTTGCTCGGGCTCTTCTTTCTGGTGCTGTTGGCGGGTGGGGCGCTGGCCATAGTCCAGTTCTCGCCCCGGCTATGGTGGCTCTGGGTCTGGGCTTTCTTCGCCCTGGTGACCCTGTTTCTCATCTATCTCTCCCCATATCTGATAGAGCCGCTCTTCAACAAGTACGAGCCGTTGCAGGCGGAGGGACTGGAACAGGAGATCAGGGGATTGCTCGCCAAAGCCGGGCTTTCGGTGAGCCGGGTGCTCCAGGTGGACGCCTCGCGCCGCAGCCGCCATTCCAACGCCTATTTCACCGGGGTCGGCCGGGTGAAGAGGATCGTCCTCTACGACACCCTCCTGGAGCAGATGAGCCATGGGGAGATCCTGGCGATCCTCGCCCATGAGGTGGGGCACTGGAAAAAGGGACATGTCTGGAAGCGGCTGCTGCTCACGGAGGTGGGGGGACTGGCGGTCTGCTATGCCGCTTTCCGGCTTCTGGGGTGGGGGGGACTGCCGGGGCTGGTCGGGCTGCCGCAGGCATCGTTTCCCGCCCAGACGGTGATCCTGGGGTTCGTCGCCTCGCTGGCGGCCTTTCCCCTGATCCCGCTCGGCAGCTGGCTTTCCCGTCGGAATGAGTGGGAGGCGGACCGGTTCGCCGCCGACCTGACCGGCGCCCCGGTAAACCTGGCAACGGCCCTGATCAAGCTTTCCCGCGAAAACCTCGCCAATCTCCACCCCCATCCCCTCTACGCGCGCTTCTACTACTCCCATCCGCCGGTGCTGGAGCGGGTGGGAAAACTTCGAAGTGCGGAAGATCTGAAGCGCGGAAGTTAAGGCCATACCTTCCGCGCTCAGGCTTACTGGACTACGGGCTTGGCCAGCGTTCCCCTGATCGGGATCTGGTAGTGGCCCGGGGTGGTGAGGTATTTGGTGAGGAGGATGAACACGAATTTCTGCCTTTCCTGAAATTCCGGCTTCGGCATCAGCTCCAGGGTGAGATTGAGGGGGGCGTCGCCGGGCGGCGTCGCCAGGGGGAGATCTCCCTTGAGCCGGACGTACAGCCCTTCCCCCTCCAGGGTGAAGCTCCCCAGTGTGACCATGCCGCCGCCAGCCCGGACCACCCCCTGGACCCGGGTATAGTCGGCATCCGGCAGGGGGATCTCGCCGATCTTGACGCCGGCCACGTTCGCCCCCCTGATCTCCAGCTTCAGCTCGCCGCCGACGCCCTTCCCCTTCCCCTTCAGGCTTCCCTGGAGAGCGGCAACCCCTTTTGCCCGGGCGCCGGTCGCGGTCTCGATGAAAGGAAGATCCTCCAGGCGGATACCACCCATCTCGATCCTGGCCGCACCGTCCCGGAGGGAGTACTCCCCGGTGACGTGGCCGGCGCCTATGGCGGCTGCGCCGGTGACCGTGATTTTGCCGGTCAGGAGCGGCAGGAGGGCGAGGCTGACGGTGGCCTTGTCGGCCTTCAGGAGCGGGCCGCGCTCGTCGGCGAGCTCCAGACCGGCTGCCCGCACCCCGAGGGGAAAGGCCTTGCCGAACCGGGCGGCGCGGAGCGTGTACCCTTCCCGCTGCAGTGCCCGGGTGGCCAGGGCCTGCAGCTCACGGTCGGGGATGAAAAAGAGGGTGAGAGAGACGATCAGGAACAGGGCGCCAACGGCAGCGGCGCCGATGTAGAGCGGGCGGCGAAGCTTCATCGCTGCCCCTGCGGGGCCGGTTTCAGGAGGGCGAGGGACAGGGTAAGGTCGAGCCTTGACGGGTCGTCGAAGCGGGTCTTGATCAGGGCCTTCTTGATCAGCACCGGTTTGCTCCCCTTTTCCAGCCGGTAGACGAGATTCACCGCCTCATTGGCCGAGAGCCCCTCAAGCTTCACCTCGGCGGCATCCTCGACAAACCCGCCCCGCTCCTCCCCCTTCAGCGGCTTGATCTGGCTCCCTTTTCCCTTGATGCCGATCTCATCGATGATTTTCGCCGGAGAATCATCGGGGCGGGTCGCCGCCAGCCTGTTGGCGAGCTTCTGGGCAGTGCCGGTGGCCTCCAGATAGCGCTGCTTCAGGACCAGCATCTCGGCCAGCTCCGCCTCGCGGGCGCCCCGCTTTTTCGCGAGGAGCGCTACCCGCTTGTCGGCGGCCGAATAGAGCAGGGCGAGAATGAGCAGGCAAGCGATGCCGATACCCCAGCGGAGCCGGGTGCCGCTCTCCATGGCGCGATATTTTTCGGTCAGGAGGCCAAGGCGCTTCATTTCTCCCCCCCTTTCATGGTGGCCCTGAAGCTGAAGGTGACGCTCCCGTCGGGGCGGGACTTGATCTCACCCAGTTCGGCGCCGGCGAAGACGCCGGCCGCCCGCGCCTTGAAATCGTTGGCCCCTTGGACCGAGCGGGCGTCCCCCTTGAGCCGCACCTCCCCCCCCTCGATCTCCGCCTCGTAGATCCCGGTGACGTCGTCACCCTTCAGTTCGGCGAGCCTTTTCAGGACGGGGAGTGGCGAGGATGCCGCTCCCGGCCCTCCCAGCCGCTTGATCTCGGAGCGGAGTTCCGCCACCTCGTCCACCGCCTTTTTCCGGGTGGGGAAGACCTCGCGGTAGAGGGTGCTGATCGAGTTGTCGAGGGAGGCGAGGTCCCGCTTGACCAGGAAGTAGCGCAGCCCCACCTCGGCGCACAGGAGCACCACAACGGCCGCGGCGAGGCCGATGGAGAGACGGAGCTTCCTGCGCGCCTTGACCATCCCGGCCGTGTAGGCAAGCTCTCCCCTCCTGAAATCGACCGGCTCCTCGCTGCCCAGGGCGCGGGCTAGGGCATAGGCACCCGCCAGATCGAGGGCCGCGGCGGGATCAGCGGGGAAGGACGCGGCCAGTCCAGCCGCAACCGGAAGGATGGCGAAGGATAGCCCCTCCGGCGCCTCCGGAAGAGCTCCGGCTGCGGCCTGCCGTGCTGCTTTGCCGTGGAGCAGGACCCGGTCGACCCTGACCCCCTTGGCGATCTCCAGGGCCGCCAGGGTCCGCGCCACCTCTGCTGTCAGCTCCCCCCGGCCCAGGGGGCGGAAATAGAGGGGAGCGCCGTTTTGGTAGACAGCCAGCGCTTCGCCGTCGGTAACGGCGACCGGGGCGGGGTCGCCTTTTTCCGGGAGGAGCAGGTGCCAGTGAAACAGCGAGGCAGTGACGATCTCCGGCTCCATACCCTCCCCGGCCAGCCCCCGGATCTCCGCGGCGATCTCGCTTTTCCTGCCCCAGACTGCGAGGAACTTCCCTTCCAGGGGGATGGCGTCAAAGACCAGCTCGTCCGTGTCGAGCGCGGTTTCCCCCTTCATCTCCAGGGGGAGGACCTCCCTCGCCTTGCGCCGCTCGGAGATGGGAAGCTCGACCTCGCGCATGAAGAGGAGCGAGGGGGGGATGGCGAGGACGATCCTCTCCTCCTCCTTCCCCTTTGCCCTGATCTCCGGGAGCAGGGCGGCGAGGGAATGGTCCGCATCGAGCGGGTGGCGTGACCCCTCGACAAAGACGAGCTCCCTTCCCCTCTTCCGGAACCTGGCGAAGAGCGCCTCGTCCGCCGACAGTTGGACAATCAGGTAGTTCATCAGTGTTCTCTCCAGTACAGGACTGTTGGCTGGCTGCCCTGGCTGCTGACCCGCACCACCGCCTCGATGATCCGGACCGTTTCGCTGACCTCTGCCCGGGAGATGAGCCGGAAGACCGCCCCCTTCTCCTGCTGCTTGATCCTGTTGTTGCTCGCCAGCGCCAGTGACAGTGCTTCCATGCCGGAAACCTTGTTTCCAAGCTCTGTCGACGTTTTCAGCGGGGTGGTCTTCCGATAGTCGATGATACGCTCCGCCAGGTCGTCGGTCATCTTTTCGTCCAAAGAGGCAAGGAGCTCCTTGGCTGCGGTGTTGATATTTATCGGCGAAGTCGGGCTGTTGGGGTCGTCCGGGAAGACCGTGAGGTACGGCCGGAGCCGTTCCAGGGTCTTGCCGTCGATACCCTTGACGAGGCGCAGCTCCTCGAATGTCTCCATGCTGCCGTTCTTCGCCCCATAGGGAGGCTTCAAAGCTTGGTAATAGGGGGTTTCCGCCCCGTCCGGCCGCGGGTCGTCATCGCTGTCGATCCAGTCCGCCACGGCATCGAGCAGTTCCGGTTGCAGCTCCAGTTTCTTGAAGAGGCGCTCGGCAATGGGCCGGTAAATAGTGTCCTTGCCGAAGGAGTCGACGATCGCATTGATATTCAGCTTGCCGCTCTCCTCCTCGCAGGTCACCTGGATCGTCCCTTGTTCATCCGCGATCTGCAGCATTAGCGCCAGGCGCTCCAGATCGGCAAGGGAACTGTATTCCTGGGCGGCCACGCCGTACTGGAGGAGCTTCTTCCCCGCCTCCAGCCCCGATTCCGCCATGAGGCTCGCCTGCTGGCCGTCCACGAAGTTGCGACGGGCCGAGGTATCCACGTACACCTCGTTGACGAACTCGGCGGTTAGCGCCACCAGGAGTGCGGTCACGATCAGGGTGAGGACCAGGGCGAAGCCCTTTTCCCCCCTCACTGGGTAATCTCCGGGGAGGCGGTCGTGGCGAACTCCACGGTCTTTTCCCCCTCCCTGATCCTGATGGTGACCCGGACGGCCTTGGGAAGCGGAGGAACGTTGTTTTTGGAATCCCAGGTCCTGACCCATTTCCCGCCGTCGAAACACTCCACCAGGAATCCCTCCAGCTCTTCCATCTGCGGATAGGGAAGGGGCTCGGCGGTGAGGTAGACGTCCCGCGCCTGCCGTGTCAGCACGATCTTCCCATCTTTCTCCAGCGGCCGGTAGCGGACTTCCATCTGGTCGGAAAGGGGGAGGTTGCCGCTGCGGGGTGGGCTGATGGTCGTGAAATCGAGGGTGGAGGCGGGCTTGCCGAAAAAGTCCCGGTCCTCCACGACAAAATGAAAGAACTTCTTGTCGTCCTTTCTGTTTTCCTTCTTGTAGAAAGCGGCAGACAGCTCCCGGTGCAGCATGTCCAGGGTAGTTCTCAGCTCGCGGCGCGACTCCATGCCGGCCGTGGCCGTTTCCCGGCCGCGCACCAGGGTGAAGTAGGTGCCGTAGAGGGTGGCGCTGATGAGGACCAGCAGCGCCAGCGCCAAGAGGAGCTCCAGCAGGGTGAAGCCCCTGGAACCCGGGTTTCGGTTTCCGGCTCTGCATGAAAAACTGTGGTTACCCCGCATGGTGGCAGCCCTATTTCGCCAGGTACCGGACGAAGACGAGCGATTTCCGCCGGTCGTCCCAGATCACCCGCAGGGTAAGCCTGTTGACCCCGGGGAAGTCGGTGGGGGCCAGGTCCGCCTCCCACCCCATTTCCGGCCAGTCGGGGGCAAAGGTCCCGGATTTTCGCTCCAGGTTGGTAAAGCCGGGCTCTTCGAGCTTCGCCCTCGCCAGGAGGGTGGCGATGGTTTCCTCCCGGTCACGGGCGGCGATCGACAGGTGGTAGTTGAACGAGGTGATCACCGTCAACACCACTCCCGCCATGATGGCAAGGGCGATCATCACCTCCAGCAGGGTGAACCCCTTCACTGCAGGGCCTCCTGGTATCCCTCGAAGATCCTTACCTTGCCGTTCTGCGGGAAGGCCGCAACGGTGAAACGGCCGTCTTGCGCCCCCTGCAGATGAATGGTGATGAACTCCTCCAGCCCCGCCCCGCTGAAGAAGATGATCACCTCGCCGCTGCTGACCTTTCCCAGCCGCGGCAGCTCCACGTCTTCGATGGTGATCCCGTCGGCCAGGAAACGTCTGCCGAGAAAGGCGTCGTCCGGCGGCAGCTCCTCGCCGGCGCTCCCCTGCCGGGTGACGGCGACAGTTCCCTCGGTCAGGTTCAGCTGCATCCGGTAGATGGTCTTGGTGGTCACCGCCCGCTCCCCCAGGTACCTGATGGCGGCAGCCAGATTCCGGGCGGAACTCCTGAGCTCGGCGGCGTCGGTCGAGGGGAGCCGGGGCAGCACCAGGAGCGCCACCAGGGAGAGGACGACGATCACCACCACCATCTCGATCAGGGTGAAACCACGCTGACGGCGTTTTCGAGTTTCGAGTTTCGGGTTTCGGGTTTGCGTCACGGCAACCACCCAGGAAAGGCGCGTGTTCCTATCTTATATCCCAGCTGCAGATGTCCGCATCCTTCCCTTCCCCCCCCTTGACGCCGTCGGTGCCATAAGAGCAGAGGTCGTAGTCCCCCTGGGCGCCCGGCGACAGGTAGGTGTAATCGTTTCCCCACGGGTCCTGGGGGACCTTCTTGCTCTCCAGGTACCCCTCGGCCTTGTAGTTCTTCGGGATCTGGCCCACGGTCGGTTTCTCCACCAGAGCCTGGAGCCCCTGCTCGGTGCCGGGATAGAAGCCGTTGTCCAGCTTGAACAGCTTCAGGGCCGACTCGATGTTCCTGATCTGGACCTTGGCGTCGGCGATCTTGGCGTCGTCGGAGCGCCCCATGATCCTCGGCCCCACCAGGGCCGCCAGCAGCGCCAGGATGACGATCACCACCATTATCTCGATCAGGGTGAAGCCGCGGTTGTCGCGTAACGTATTGTTCATGGAAAGACCTCCCCTCAACCTGTTTTATTTGATCAGCTGGTTCAGCTCGAAGATCGGCAGCAGCACGGCGATGACGACGAGGCCGACGCAGACCCCCATCGCCAGCACCAGCAGCGGCTCCAGCAGCGCCATCGAGCGGGTCACCGTCGCGTCGAACTCCCGCTCGAAGGCTTCCCCCGCCTTGGCCAGCATCCGCTCCAACTCGCCGCTCTTTTCCCCCACGGCGATCATGTGGACCAGGAGCGGCGGGAACAGGGGGCTCTTGCCGAGGGAGGCGGAGAGGCTCCCCCCTTCGATCAGCTCTTCCTTGACCCTGGCGAGGCAGGCCCGGTATTCCCGGTTGACCACCGCCGCGCTGGTGATATCCAGCGCCCTGATGACCGGCACGCCGCTCACCAGCAGAAGCCCCAGCACCTTGGCAAAACGGGAGAGGATCAGCCGCTGCCAGAGCGCCCCTGCCAGGGGGAGCCGGAGCAGGAGCCGGTCCTGGCGGAGCCGGAAAGCCTCTCCCCGCGCCAGCCGCCGGTAGGCGAAGACGAGGGCCGCGGCCAGGAGCGCGAGCGCCCACCAGCCGCTCTGCACCAACCGGCTCACCTTGATCAGGACCACGGTGATCAGCGGCAGGGCGGCCTTGCTCTGCTCGAAGATGGTCACGATCTTCGGCACCACGAAGCCGAGCAGAAACATCATGACCCCGGTGCCGACCACCACCATCAGGATCGGGTAGGCGAGGGAGGTGACCACCTTGCTCCGGACCGCGTCCTGGTCCTCCATGAAGCCGGCGAGCCTTTCCAGGATGATGTCCAGGGCGCCGCTCGCCTCGCCGGCCGCCACCATGCTCACATAGCTGTCGCTGAACACCCGCGGCTCGGCGGCCAGGGCCTTGGCCAGCCCCAACCCCTCGGCCAGCCGCTCCCGCACCCGGCCGAGGATGTTTTTCAACTCCCCCGGCCGTTCCTGGGCGTAGAGGGTGGCAACCGCCTCGTAGACCGGCACCGCTGAACCGAGCAGGGTCGCCAGCCGCCTGGTCATCAGGCAGAGCTCCGCAAGGCTGACCCGGCGGCGCAGGGACCCGAGCGTCCCTCCGGCGGCGGCCTCCTCCGCGGCAACGATGGTGCGGGGCAGGAGCCCCTCCCTCTTCAGGCGCTCCCGGGCGTCGCGCTGGCTGTCCGCATCGACGAAGCCGCTGACCTCACCCCCGCCGGGGCCGTATGCGCTATAGTGAAAGCTCGGCATACTCCTCCTGGGTCACCCGCAGCACCTCCTCGATGGTGGTGATGCCGGCCGCCGCCTTGGCCAGGCCGTCTTCGCGCAAGGTCCGCATGCCGCGGGCGATGGCGTACTCCTTGATGGCCCCGGCGGGGGCCTGGCGGATCACCATGGAGGTGAGTTCGCTGTCGACCAGGAGCAGCTCGTAGATGCCGGTCCTGCCGATGCTCCCAAGGCCAAAGCATCTGTCGCAGCCGCGCCCACGGTAGAGGAGCGCCGGCAGGGTGATGCCGGCGTACTCCCGCTCCGGCCGGTACGCTTCCTTGCAGTGGGGGCAGATGACCCTGACCAGCCGCTGGGCCAGGACCGCGGAGAGGGTCGAGGCCACCATGAACGGCTCGACCCCCATGTCGATCAGGCGGGTGACCGCGGTGGCCGCGTCGTTGGTGTGGAGGGTGGAGAGGACCAGGTGGCCGGTGAGGGAGGCCTGCATGGCGATCTCCGCGGTTTCCGCGTCCCGGATCTCCCCCACCATGATGATGTCCGGGTCCTGGCGCAGGATCGAGCGGAGGCCGTTGGCGAAGGTGAGGTCGATCCGCGGGTTGACCTGGATCTGGCCGACCCCCTTCAGCTGGTATTCGATCGGGTCCTCGATGGTGATGATGTTCTTCTCCGGAGAATTGATCCGGGAAAGGGCGGCGTAGAGGGTGGTGGTCTTGCCGCTGCCGGTCGGGCCGGTCACCAGGATGATCCCGCTGGTCCGGCCGAGGAGCCGCTCCATGGTCTGCACGTCGGCGGGGGCGAAGCCGATGTCGGCGAGCGAGATCACCCCCCGCTGCTTGTCCAGGAGCCGCAGCACCACCCTCTCCCCGAAGAAGGTGGGGAGGATCGAGACCCGGATGTCCACGTCCCGGCCGGCGACGATAACCCTGAGCCTGCCGTCTTGGGGGAGCCTCTTCTCGGCGATGTTCAGCCCCGCCATGATCTTGACCCGGGAAATGAGGGCCTCCTGGACGACCTTGGGGGGGGAGAGCATCTTGTAGAGGAGCCCGTCGATCCTGAACCGCACCTCCAGCTCCTGCTCGAACGGCTCGATATGGATGTCGCTCGCCCTTTCCTTGACCGCCTGGAAGATGATGGAGTTGAGCAGGCGGATCACCGGCGCCTCGTCGGTCAGCTCCAGCAGATCCTTCGGCACGGAGAGTTCGGTGGCGATGGTGGAGAGGTCCTCCCCCTCCAGCTCCTCCACCACTTCCTGGGCCGAGCCGGACAGCCGCGCATAGAGCCGGTTGATCGCCTCCAACAGCTCCCGGCGCGGCACCACGATCCCCTGCAGCGGCATCCCGAACAGTCCCCGCACCTCGTCCAGGGCGGACAGGTTGGCGGGGTCGGCCATGGCCACCAGCAGCGTGCCGTCCTCCTGCCGCAGCGGCAGGAGCAGGTTGACCCGGGCGAACGCCAGCGGCAGCCGCTTCAGGAGGAGGGTATCGACCCGGCTGTCCTCGATCTCCTCCTGGAACGGCAGGCCGAGACGGAGAGCGATCTTTTCCAGTTCCATGGTGTCGGTCATTGGCCGGGCTGCAACTCCCCTTCGAGATTGAACGGCTGGTCCATCTTTACCGCGTCGCTGAACTTCTTCTGCTGGAGGCCGGAGACCTCCGACATCTCCTGGCTTCCCCTGATGATCCGGGGGGTGAGGACGATCATCAGGTTGGTCTTCTGGCGGTTCGTCGTCTTGGTCTTGAAGAGCCAGCCGAGGAGCGGGATGTCGCCCAGGAGCGGGATCTTGTTGACGGTTTCGGTGTCCCGGTCCTGGATCAGTCCGCCGATCACCACGGTGTCCTTGTCCTTGACCACCACCGAAGTCTTGGCCGAGCGCTTGGTGGTGGTGAGGTCGGCGGCTGCCCCGGTGTTGGTGGCGTCCTTGACCGCGGAGATCTCCTGGTAGATGTCGAGTTTTACGTATTCACCCTCGCTGATCTGGGGGGTGATCCGCAGGGTGATGCCGGTGTCCTTGCGCTCGATGGCCTGGAGGGTAGAGGTGGTGGATACCGAGATGTTGCCGCGGAACGGGACGTTCTCGCCGACGAAGATCTCCGCCTCCTTGTTGTCCGAGGTGAGGATGTTGGGGGTGGAGAGGACGTTCACCGCCCCCTTCGTCTCCAGCGCCCTGAGGACCGCCGCGAAGTTCACCGGCGTTCCGGTCAGGTCGGGGATGGAAATGCCGGCGCTGCTGAGGGCATCAAGGGTGGTGAACAGTTGGCTGAAGGTGCCCAGCGGGTCGAATTGTCCCACCACAGTGGCGGTGCCGTCGGAAGCGCCGCCGAGCGCGCCCCACTCGACCCCGATGTCCTTCAGCCGGTCGAGGGAGACCTCGGCGATCATCGCCTGGACATAGACCTGACGGCGCCGCCGGTCGAGCTTCTGGACCACCTGGAGGAGGTTCTGGTAGTCGGTGGGGGAGGCCATGATCACCAGCGAGTTGGTCGCCTTGTCCGGGGTGATGGTGATCTTCCCCCCCTCGAAGGGGGACTGCTGCGGGGGCGCTCCCGCAACTCCCGGCTGGCCCGGGGTGGCGGCGGACCCCTTCACCACCCCCTCCATGACCTTGGCGACCTCCGCTGCGTCGGCGTTTTCCAGGTAGTAGACGTTGACCTTGCTGCTGGTGGTGGGGGGGACGACGTCGAGCATGGTGACCAGGCTCTTCACGTCCTCCTTGTCCTTGTCGCTGCCGAAGACGACCAGGGCATTGAGCCGGGTGTCGGCAACGACGATGCCGCCGCCGGCCCCTGCTGCCGGGGGTTTGCCGCTCTTGTCCCTGCTCTTCAGCCACTCCTGGACCACCTTGGCCACATTGTCGGCGCCGGCGTTCTGCAGAAAGATCAGCTCGGCCCTGTCGCGCCGCTGGTCGGTGTCGATCAGCTGGACGATGCCGAGGATCTTCTGGATGTTGAGGGAAGAATCGACCACCAGCACCATGTTGGCGGGGCCGAAGGAGGAGATGTAACCGTCTTTGGCAACGACCGGCTGGAGGAAGGTCACCGCCTCCTGCGCCGGGATGTGGTCAAGGGAGATGACCTGGGCCACGTACGACTCGTTCACCGGTCCCCGCTCCTCGTCGGTCAGCACCTTCATCCCCGCCTGTTTGGCGGCGGCGGTCGGGATGATCTTGTAGACCTTGCCGATCCTGGCAAGGGTGAACCCCTTCAGTTCCAGGACCGAGGTGAAGACGTTGAACGCCTCTTCGGAGGTGAGCTTGGCGGGGGAAAATACCGAGATCTTCCCCTTCACCCGGTCATCCATCACGAAGTTCCTGCCGGTCAGGTCGCTGATGAACTTGACCATGGTGGAGATGTCCACGTCGCTGAAGTTCAGCACCACCCCCTTGGCTGCGGCCGGCAGGGGGGCCAGCAGGATGCAGGTCATCAGCAGCGTTGCAATGATGGTTGCGAGTCGTCTGTTCAATGGGGCCTCCGCTACAGATACAGGTAGATGTAGAGGTAAAGGTAAAGTAAACTACGGACAAATCAGAAGGGTTTGCTCTTTGCCTTTGCTTGTTTTTTCTTTACCTCTACCTTTACCTTTACCTGATTTCATCGTATGTCATAGGTGAACGTCGCCGGCTGCCCGTCCCTGACCAGGTCGAGCTTGATCCTGCTCTGTCCCTTCAGGGAGACGAAGGACTGGATCGCCTTTTCCGGCGAATCGATGGGGAACTCGTTGATCCGGAGCAGCACGTCGCCGTTCCTGATCCCGATCATGCCGAAGACGCCGGCCGGCTTCACCTCCGACACCCTGAACCCCTCCACCTTTCCTTCCTTGAGGCTCGGGAGGAGCCTGGCGTCGGTCATCGCCTGGCCGATGTTGTCGAGCGCCGCGTTCAGGGCGCGCTGGTCCACCACGTAGCTCCCCGCGCCGACCTGGGAGGCGAGTCCGGCCGGCGCAGCGGCTGGCGGCGGGGGTGTCCTGCCGGCCTCGGCGGTCGTCGTCGGGGTCATGATCCTGATCCGCTCCCCGCCCACCCGGATTTCCGCCATCTCCTTCTTCACCGCGACCAGCGGACCCAGGTCGAACACCTGGTCGCCGAGCCGGAAGACCCGTTCCTCCCTGCTGCTCACCTTCTGGATCAGGGCGAACGTCTCGCGGAACGAGCCGATGGCGGTGCCGAGCAGGAGAAGGTCCTGCTGGGAAGTGGCCGGCCCGGACTTGGCGGTCTCCTGGCTGATGGGGGTGAGCTTTCCCTGGGTGGCCCTGCCGAACAGGCCCTTTTCAAGGATCGGCGCGAATGAGCCGAGCTCTTCGGGGGCCACCGGAGGGGGGGGCGCGGCGGTTTTCCGGGAGGTCGCGGGAAAGGTGCGGGACAGGCGATAGGAAACCAGGTCAGCAGCCAGTTTGGCGAGGATGATCGAACAGAGCAGGGCGAGGAGTATGTTGAGGGCGAATATCCTGTTCATAGACCTTTTTCACAGTATGTTAAAAAACTTAATTATACTAACAGAAAAATGACCGGGCGCAAGCAATAATTGCACGGCGGCTCTCTTGAATTGGGGGTGGACAATGTGTTACTATTCCGGTCGCCGGAAACGGACTGCATCTGGATCAAGGAGCGGCTCGATGAAGCCTGTAATCGTAACAGCCGCCACGCACCGGGAGCTTTCCCTGCTGATCCGGGCACTGGAGGGGGGGGGACGGCTCCACCTCCAGGGTCGGGAGGGATACCGGGGAGAGCTGGCAGGGTGGCCCGCCATCCTCGCCGTGACCGGGATCGGCAAGGTCAACACCGCTGCCGCGGTCACTTCCCTGCTGGAGCGTTTCGAGCCGGAACTCCTGATCAATACCGGGTGTGCCGGCGCCTATCGGGGGAGCGGTCTGGCCGTGGGGGACCTGGCCATGGCAACCGCCGAGCTGTTCGGCGATGAAGGGGTGCTGGCGCCGGACGGCTGGCATTCCCTGGAGCTGATCGGCATCCCGGCGCTGGAGCGGAACGGGGAGCGCTGGTTCAATGCCTTCCCGCTGACCCGCTGGGCACTGGACAAGGCGAGCCACGTGGCCGACGGGGCGGGGCTCGCCCTGCGGCGCGGCCCATTCATCACGGTTTCCACCGCCAGCGGCACCGCAGAGCGGGGCGACGAGCTGCTGCGCCGCTTCGGCGGTATCTGCGAGAACATGGAGGGGGGGGCGGCAGCCCAGGTTGCCCTCCTGTACGGCGCGGACTGCCTGGAGCTCCGCGGGGTGAGCAACCTGGTGGAGGACCGGGACCTCTCCCGCTGGGACATCCCGCTGGCCGCCGAGCGGGCCCAGGCATTCATCATGCGTTTCATCGGGGCGCTCTGCCGGGCGGAATAAAGCAGTGCGGAATTCGGAGTGCGGAGTGCGGAATTGAACTACCCGCAATCTCCCACCGGAGTGATCGGCGCCATCTGTTTCGCTAATCGGCTTGGCCTTTATTCCGCACTCCGCATTCCGCACTCCGAATTCAAATGTGAGGCTACTATGCAGCAACTCTCCCTCGGCTTTTCCCCCTGCCCGAACGACACCTTCATCTTCCACGCCCTTGTGCATGGTCTCGTTGCCTGCCCCGGCTTCGCCTTCCGGGAGCGGCTGGAGGACGTGGAGACCCTCAACCGGCTTGCCCTGGAGGGGGCCCTCGACGTGAGCAAGGTTTCCTCCCACCTGCTCGGCTTCATCCGCGACGATTACTGCCTCCTCAGGGCGGGGGGGGCGCTCGGGCGAGGGTGCGGCCCGCTGGTGGTCTCCGCGAGACATGGTGCGATGGGAGAGCTCCGGGGGAAACGGATCGCCGTCCCGGGGCGCTACACCACCGCCTATCTGCTGCTGCGGCTGTTCGACCCGGCCCTCGACGACATCGTCTTCCTGCCGTTCCACGAGATCATGGGGGCGGTCCGGCGCGGCGAGGCGGACGCCGGGGTGATCATCCACGAGTCGCGCTTCACCTATGCCGACTACGGCCTTGCCAGGCTCCTCGACCTGGGGGAGTGGTGGGAACTGGAGACCGGCCATCCGCTCCCGCTCGGGGGGATTGCGGCGCGGCGCTCGCTGGGGAGCGCCGCCATCGCCGCCATCGACCGGGCGCTCCGGGCCAGCGTTGCCTATGCCCAGGCCCATCCCGGCGCGGCCGATGCCTACATCCGCGCCCATTCCCAGGAGATGAGCGACGAGGTGTGCGCCGCCCACGTCGGCCTCTATGTCAACGACTTCTCCCTCGACCTGGGGGCCGAGGGTGAGGCGGCCGTCACCACCCTCCTTGCCAGGGCCGAAGCCGCCGGCCTGGTCCCCCCCTCCGCAGGAAACCTGTTCGCTCCCTGAGATTCCCCCGCGCCGCTCCTCATCCCTTTTCCCTCTGTCTGCCGGCAGTTACGTTTCTGCGCCTTGACCGGGATTGTGCATCATCTCGAATGTGTTACAGTTAATGCTGTGCAGCGAGCTAGCAGAGGCTGGCGGGGTTTTTGCCCGCCGGGCCGGAAAGGTGTCCCCTTGGTGACTGAGCAGAAAGCCAGATCGGTCCTCGTGGTCGATGACGACCCTGACACCCTTGCTGTCGTGACTTCGGTCCTGGTGAAAAACGGGATCCGGACCGTAGCCGTCGAAGGCCTCGCCGAGGCGCTGCAGGAGCTTAACAGGAGCCGCTCCGAGCTGGCCAGCAACCATGAGGAGCTGAAGGCGCTGTTCCGGCGGGTCGAGATGATCAAGCAGGAGTGGGAAAGGACCATGGACTGCGTCGGCGACATCGTGATCCTGGTCGACAATGCAGGCAACATCAGGAGGTGCAACCGGGCGCTGAAGGAGTTTGTCGCCAGACCATATCTGGAGATCACCGGGAGAAACTGGCGCGAGCTCCTTGCCGCCTACGGCCTGCATCTCCCCGCGGTTGTGGCGGCGGAAGCAGAAATCCGCCATGAGGCGACCGGCAGGTGGTACGTGGTGAACTCCTACCCGTTCACGGCGGCCGACAGTCAGGAGGTCGACGGGGAGGTGGTCACCCTGCGCGATGAAACGGAGCTGAAGAGCACCGTCGAGGCCCTCGGCCGGGCCTATCAGGAGTTGCAGGAAACCCATGCGCAGATGCTGCAAAAGGAGAAAATGGCTTCCATAGGACAGCTTGCTGCCGGGGTGGCCCATGAGATCAACAACCCGATCGGCTTCATCTCCAGCAATCTCAACACCCTCGGCAAGTACGTGGAGCGGCTTGCGGAATTCATCGACGTCCAGGCCGGGGCACTGGCAGCCCTCGATGCGCCGGAGGCCGGCGCGGAACTGGGGGAGATCCGCCGCAAGCTGAAGCTCGATTACATCCTCGGTGACGTCAGGGAGCTCATCGCCGAGTCGCTGAACGGTGCGGACCGGGTGCGCAAGATCGTCCGGGACCTGAAGAGTTTCTCCCGGGCAGACGAGGGGGAGTGCCGGGAGGCCGACATCAACGAGTGCCTGGAGAGCACCTTGAACATAGTCTGGAACGAGCTGAAATACAAGGCGACCCTGCGCCGGGATTACGGGGAGATCCCCCGCACCAGATGCTATCCGCAGCAGCTGGAGCAGGTGTTCATGAACCTTCTGGTCAATGCGGCCCATGCCATAGAAAAGCAGGGGGAGGTGGCCGTCACCACCAGGTACGAAGGGGGTTCGATCCATGTCTCGATTGCGGACACGGGAGGGGGAATCCCGGCGGAACGGCTCGGCAGGATCTTCGAGCCGTTCTTCACCACCAAGGAGGTGGGCGAGGGGACCGGGCTGGGGCTAAGCATCAGCTTCGATATCGTGAAAAAGCACAACGGCGAGATCACTGTGCAGAGTAAGGTGGGCGAAGGGACCGTCTTTACCGTAAGGATACCGGTGGTGCAGGGAGGATAGCATGGGGAAAATACCGAGAATCCTCTGTGTCGATGACGAAGTGAACGTGTTGAAGGCGCTGGAGCGTACCTTTCTGGATGACGACTATGAAATAGTCACCGCCGCGTCGGGGGAGGAGGGGCTGGCGGTGCTGGCCGGCGGCCGCCCGGTGCAGATCGTCGTGGCAGACTACCGGATGCCGGAGATGAACGGGGTCGACTTTCTCCGGGAGGTCTGCAAGAGGTGGCCCGACACGGTCAGGATCGTCCTTTCCGGGTATGCGGATATCGCCGCGGTGATTTTGGCCATCAACGAGGGGGAGATCTACCGCTTCATCGCCAAGCCGTGGAACGATGACGACCTGCGGGTCACCATCGCCAATGCCGTCGAGCGCCATAACCTCGACAGGATGAATATCCTGCTTGCCGAAGAGCTGCGGGCGAAGAACGAGGAGCTGCACAGGATCAACTACATGCTGGAGCGTTTCATTGCCGAAAAGGCCTCCAAGGCCATCTACCAGAACAGGACCCTGACCCGCTGCCGGGAAATCCTGGACGCCCTGCCTGTGGGGGTCGTCAGCATGGACAGGGACGGCCTGGTGGTGCAGTGCAACATGGAAGGGGCGAGGCTCCTCGATGTCCCACCAGGCTGGGCAATCGGGACCGGCAGGCAGCGTCTCTTCCCGGAAGAGTTGAACCTCTTCATCGATGAGCTCGCCAGGGAGGGGGTCACCCTGCGGCGCCTGATCAGGGGGGGGGCGGTGCGGGTGCTGGGGCAGAGCGTCAATGGGCCGGGCCAGGAGGGGGTCGTCCTGGTCCTGGAAGGTGAGACTTGAGATGACAGAGAGCGTGCTGTTCGTCGACGACGAGCAGGATATCCTGAACGCAGTCATGCGGGCCTTTGCCGACGAGGGTTTCAGGGTCCTGACGGCCACCAGCGCCGATGAGGCCATGCAGCTCATCACGGAGGAGGAGATCGCCGTTCTTGTCGCCGACAACCGGATGCCGGGTACCCGGGGGATCGACCTGCTGGCGGCGGCGAAAAGGGTTTCCCCTGACACGGTGAAGATCATGATGACCGGCTATGCCGACCTGCCGACCGCCATCGAGGCGATCAACATCGGCGAGGTGTTCCGGTTCGTGGTCAAGCCGTGGCGCAATGACGAGCTGGTGCGGGTGGTCACGGCCGCCCTGACCCGCTACCGGGTCGTCAGGTCGCTGCGCCGGGCGGACGATGCGGTCATCCATTCCATCGCCCAGACCATTGAGCTCAAGGATCGTCACACCCGTGGCCATTGCGACCGGGTTGCCGGATATGCCCTGCTGATTGCCGAGGAGTTGCACCTTTCCGAGGAGGCGAAGAAGGAGATCAGGTTCGGGGGGTGGCTCCATGACTGCGGCAAGATCGGGGTGCCGGAGTCGGTGCTCAACTTTGCCGGCCCCTTGGGAAGCGAGGACTTTGCCATGATCAGGGAGCATCCCGAGTGGGGCGCCCAGGTGGCCCGGGAGGCCCGGCTCTCCCAGGGGGTGATCAACGTCATCCTTTATCATCACGAACGCTATGACGGCCGGGGGTACCCGGCAGGGCTGCGCGGCCGGGACATTCCCCTGGAGGCGAGGATCGTGGCGGTCGCCGACGTGTTCGATGCCCTGAGCTCGGACAGGCCCTATCGCAAGGCACACCTGCGGGGCAAGGCGCTCGCCATCATGGCCGGGCTCGGGGGAAGCCAGCTCGACCCGGAGCTGGTGACGATCCTGTGCGAGCGGCTGCTCACCCGGGAGAAAACCGGAGCCGCCGGAGAGAGTGCCGAATGAAGCCGGCCGGCGGTCAAGGAGCGGGAAATTGATCGAGTTCGACGAACAGGAGAAGAGGATGGTCCTGAAGCTGGTCTACTACGGACCGGCCCTGTCGGGGAAAACCACCAACCTGCTCCGCCTCCACGACCTGCTGGTGCGGGAGGGGAGGGGGGAGCTGATGGTGCTCGATACCGTCGATGACCGGACCATCTTCTTCGACCTCCTCCCCTTTTTCCTGGTGGCGCCAAGCGGCCTGAAGATCAAGATCAAGCTTTACACCGTGCCGGGCCAGGTGAAGCACGACGCCACCCGCAAGGCGGTGCTCCAGAGGGCGGACGGCGTGGTTTTCATCGCCGATTCCCAGACGGCCGAGGCCGCCAACAACTTCGCCAGCTTTGACAACCTGGAGAAGAACCTGGCGGTGGTAGGCCTGGCGATCGACAGACTGCCGCTGGTGGTCCAGTTCAACAAGCGGGACCTCCGGGAGATCATCCCCGAAGGGGAGATCCGGCGGACCTGGGGGGAAGCCGGGGTCTCGGTAATCATGGCCTCGGCCCTCCGGGGATGGGGGGTGGTGGAAACCTTTCGTGCGCTGGCGCAGCAGGTCTATGACCACGTCGACGCCCGTCACCGCCTCCGGGAGGCGCATGGGCTGGAGCGGGACGACTTCCTGCGGAAACTGACCACCGTGGTGGACGGCTGAGAAGGGAACAGGACGGATGGCGACCGAGCGAGAAGCCGATATCAGCTTTGTGGTGGGCGAAGAGAAACGGCTCACCGATATTGTCAGCGCGGCGGAGGTGGTGCCGCTCCTGAAGGGGATGGTCCGGGCCGGCGCGGCGGAGGTCGCGGTGCTGGATGCGGAGGGCCGCACGCTCTGGCAGGAGAAGAGCGCGGCTGCCGGGGTGAAGCTGGCCGGGGCACTCCCGATCTGTCTTGAGGGGGAACCGGTCGGCAAGCTGGTCATCAAGGGGTGCGCCGGCCGGGAAGAGTCCCTGAAGGGGCTTGCCCGCCTGCTGCTGGACGCCCTGAACACGATCATCGCCAACAACCTGAAGCGGATGCTGACTACCGAGATCCATACGGCGGTGGTCAATCAATCCTACGCGGAGCTCCTCGAGACCAACCGGCGGCTGGCCGAATCAGAGGCGAGATACCGGGAGCTTGCCGGGGAGCTGGAAAAAAAGGTCGAAGAGCGCACCTGCGAGTTGAAACAGGCCCACGCACGGCTCTTGCAGCAGGAGAAGATGGCCTCGGTCGGCCAGTTGGCGGCGGGAATGGCCCATGAGATCAACAACCCCCTCGGCTTCATCACCAGCAACCTGAATACCCTGCAGAAGTATGTGCAGCGGCTGCTGGAGATGCTGGAGTTCTACCGCACCATGGTCGGGGATGACGGCGCAACCGCCGCCATTGCGGCCGCGGCCCATGGCAAATGGCAGAGCCTGAAGCTGGACCTGGTCTGCGCCGACATCAACGCGCTGATCGGGCAGAGCCAGGGAGGGGCGGAGCGGATCGGCAAGATCGTCGCCGACCTGAAGGGGTTCTCCCATATCGACGAGCTGGCGGAGGGAGTGGCGGACCTCAATGCGGAGCTCGACCGGACCATCAGCGTTCTCGACCACGAGATCCCCGGGGACGCCGAGATCGTGAGGTACTACCATCCCCTCCCCGGGCTCCCCTGCAATCCGGCCCTCCTCTGCCAGGCGTTCTTCAACATCATCAGGAATGCCCTCCAGGCCAGGAACAGCGGCCTGAGGCTGGTCATCGGCACCCTCTGCGACGGTGCCGGGATCAGGGTCACCTTTGCCGACAACGGTCCCGGCATTGCGCCAGGGGTCGGGGACAGAATCTTCGAGCCGTTTTTCACCACCCGGGAGGTCGGTTCCGGAACCGGCATGGGGCTTGCCGTAGCCTATGACATCGTGACGCGCTACGGCGGCGCCATCGAGGCGGAGAGCCCGGCCGGCGGCGGTGCGCTGTTCACCGTAACGCTTCCCTTGCAAAGGATGGAACATGTCAAAGTACCGTGAGCTGTTCAGAGTCATGGCAGGGGGGGGCCTGCCCGCCACGGACGTGGCGGAGGGGCCGGAGAACGGGTTTGCCAGGAAGGAGCAGGCCTTCACCCTCCTCTTCGTGGATGACGAGGAGGGGGTGCTCAATTCCCTGCGGCGGATCTTCATGGAGGAAAACTACGAGATCCTTACCGCCCGGGCGGCGGACCAGGCCCTTGCCGTAATGGAGAAGGCGCGGGTCCATCTGGTGGTGTCCGACCACCGGATGCCCGGCATGACCGGGGCCGAGCTCCTCAAGACGATCAAGGAGAGATGGCCGGAAACCATCCGCATCATGCTCACCGGCTATGCCGACGTGCAGTCCATCATGGGGGCGGTCAAGGACGGGGCGGTCTACAAGTTCATCACCAAGCCATGGAACGATGAAGACCTGCGCCTGACCGTCAGCCTGGCACTGCAGCAGTACGTGCTGACGCAGGAAAATCTCAAGTTGAAGGAGATCACCCGGAAGCAGCAGATGAAAATCAAGAACTTCGCCAGCCTGTTCGAAGAAAACCGGGGGGTGCTGGGGAATATTCTGGTCAAGGCCGGGGTGCTGAAGAAGGAAGGGCTTGAGCGGGCGCAGCGGGAGCAACGGGAGGGAGAGTTCCTGGGGGAGACGCTGGTCAGGCTCAGTCTCGCCACCGAGACCACCATAGTCAAGGCGCTGCAAAGCCACCTGGACATCGAGTACGTGGACCTGCGGGAGATGAGCCTGAACCCGGTGGCCGTCAGGTTTCTCCCCAGGGACCTGTGCGAAAAGAACCGGATGATCCCGGTCAAGCTGGACGGCAGGCAGATCACCATCGCCATGGCCGATCCTTCGGACATCTACAAGTGCGACAATATTGCCCTGATGACCGGCCTCAAGGTGATGCCGCTGATCTCCGCCAGTTCCGAAATCCTTGCCCAGCTGGAAAGGGTGTACGGCGAGAGGGGCGAGGAAACGACGATGCTCGGGGATTTCTGCGACATCGAGCCGATGGACGAGATCGATATCATCCTCGACGAGGAGGAAAAGGAGGTCAATGTCCAGGAGCTGATCGGCTCTTCGGAGGTGCCGCCGGTTATCAGGATCGTCAACGCCATCATCTCGGAGGCGATCCGGTTCCGGGCGAGCGACATCCATATCGAAGCCAAGACCAAGTACAGCGTGGTCCGTTACCGGATCGACGGCATGCTCCACAGCAAGATCAAGATCCCGGCGGACCTCCACCCCGCGGTCATCTCCCGGGTCAAGATCCTCTCGAAGATGGATATCTCCGAACGGCGCCGGCCCCAGGACGGCAGGATCACCGTCAAGGCCGGCACCAGGATCGTTGACATGCGGGTTTCCTCCATGCCGACCCTGAACGGGGAGAAGATAGTCCTCCGTATCCTCGACAAGAGCGCGGCCATCAAGAGCCTGAGCGATCTCGGGGTGCTGCCGGACGACCTGAAAAAGATCAATCCCATGATCAGGAAGCCGCAGGGGGTGATCATCACCACCGGTCCCACCGGGAGCGGCAAGACCACCATGCTCTACTCGATCCTCTCCACCATGATGGATAACAACAAGAACTTCGAGACGATCGAGGAGCCGGTCGAGTACTTCCTCGAGGAGGCCAACCAGGTCTCGGTGCGGGAAAAGATCGGCCTTTCTTTTGCCCAGATCCTGCGCGCCACCCTGCGTCAGGACCCGGACGTGATCATGGTCGGCGAGATGCGGGATTTCGAGACCGCCGATGTTGCCTTCAAGGCGGCCCTTACCGGCCATATGGTCCTCTCCACCCTCCATACCAACAGTTCGGTCGCCTCCATCACCCGCCTGATGGATATGGGGATCAAATCGTACATCATCGCCTCCGCCCTGGAAGGGATCATGGCCCAGCGGCTGGTGCGGAAGATCTGCAGCCACTGCAAGACCATCCAGGCACCGGACAGCGAGATGCTGGAGCTCCTGAGGATACCTGCCGATTTCTTCGGGGAGGGGGTTTTCATCGGCAGGGGGTGCGAACGCTGCAACAACTCCGGCTATCTGGGGCGGCTAGGGGTGTTCGAACTGTTCGTCATGAATGACGACTTCCGGTATTTCATCAGCAGCAGTTACAAGGAGGCGGAACTGCTGGAAATGGCCCGCGCCAACGGCATGCGGACCCTGATTGAGGATGGGGCGGAAAAGGTGAGGCGGGGGGAGACCACCCTGGCTGAGCTCCTCAGGGTGATCGGGCCGCAGATCGGCAACGAACGCAAATGCGACAGCTGCGGGAGCATGGTCGAAGCGAAATTCCTCTTCTGTCCTTTCTGCGGCACCTTCAGGCAGAACTACTGCCGGGAGTGCCGAATGCCCCTGGAGGAGGAGTGGCTATCCTGTCCGTTCTGCGGCAGGAAGAGGGTACCGGCTGCCTGAGGATATTTATCGGTCGGGAAGGGGGAAGCATGATGGAAAGCTCGATTCTTCTGGTGGATGATGAACCCAACGTAGTTGCGGCATTGACCAGGGCGCTCCTGGACGAGCCATACAGCATCAGTACCGCCCAAGGGGGCGATGAGGCGTTGCAGCTCATGGCGTCGCGGCGGTTCAAGGTGATTATTTCCGACGAGCGGATGCCGGGAATGGGGGGGGCGGAGTTTCTCTCCGTCGTCAGGGAGCGGTATCCCGAGACGGTGAGGATCATGCTCACCGGCCATGCCAGTCTGGAAGCCACCATGAAGGCGGTGAACAGCGGCGAGATCTACCGGTTTTTTACCAAGCCATGGAATGACACGGAACTGAAGCTGGCGATCCGTTCCGCCATCGAAAAATATGACCTGGAGGCCGAGAACCGGCGCCTGCTGAAGACCGTCAGGCACCAGGCAGCGGAGCTCCGCGCCCTGGAGCAGAGGTATCCGGGAATCAGCCTGATCGAGAAGGACGAGCAGGGGACGGTGGTCCTGCCCGAGATGGCGGACGACGAGGTAGCCCGGCTGATCGAGAAGTACAACAGGTAGTGACTCCCCCAGTGACCTCGCTGTAAAATCAAGTCGTTAGCCAATCTTTGTCGGCTTTAACCTTGACCTCGCGGAAAGCTTTGTGGTATATTGCCACCTCGCCCGAAAAGGAGGTGCTCATGGCACGTACGAACCCGAGGGGCATACTGGCGCTGATCACCATGTTCTGCCAGCTGTCTCTCCTGTTTCCCACACTTCCCCTGCAGGCCGAAGAGATCCAGTCTGGAAGCAGCAAGAAGAGCGCAGCCCCGCTCGCCCCGAGACAGCAAGGGACGGAGGGGGTTGCCGCCTATTACGCCAAGCGTTACAACGGCAGGAGAACCAGCACCGGGGCACGCTACAACCCGGAAAAAATGACGGCGGCCCATGCCGCTCTTCCCTTCGGGACCCGGGTAAAGGTGGTGAACCTCGCCAACGACCGGGAGGTGGTGGTCACTGTCAACGACCGCTGCCGCGACAGGAGCTTCCCGTTCATCGACCTGTCCCGGGCTGCGGCGCGCAAGCTGGGGTACCTCGGCAAGGGGACCGCCCGGGTGAGGATCATACCCCTCGACAACAAAGATCCCGACAGCCTGGCCGGG
>JAMPXD010000209.1 GCA_023701365.1 Geobacteraceae bacterium | reverse complement strand
GAAGTCGGTCAAGACCCTGGAAGACCTGAAAGGCCTGAAGCTCCGCGCCCCTACCCGCATTGCCTCCAAGGCCATGACCGCGCTCGGTGCGGTGCCGGTGCAGATGCCGGCGCCGGCGGTGCCGGAATCGATCGCCAAGAACGTGGTGGACGGCGCCAGCCTGCCATGGGAGGTAATGACGGCGCTCAAGATGCAGGAGATCACCAAGACCCACACCGAGACCGGTCCGAGGCACGCCAAGCTTTCCAACGCAATCTTCATATTTGCGATGAATCCGGCCAAGTACAACAGCCTCCCTCCCGAGCTGAAGAAGGTCATCGACCAGAATAGCGGCCGCGAGGCATCCAAATGGGCCGGCAGGGTCTGGGACACCGGTACGGCGCCGGCACGAAAGATTGCCCAAGAGCGCCACAACACCTTCAATGTCCTGAGCGATGCCGAATTCAACCGCTGGGTTAAGGCGACCGAATCTGTTGATGAAGAATGGATCAGGGAGGTTAATGCCAAAGGGGGCAACGGCAAGGCGCTCCTGGATGATGCCAGGGCCTTGCTGAAGAAGTACAACGACTAACCCTGTATTTCATTAAATCGCTTGTTCCCCCCTTTTGTAAAGGGGGGCCAGGGGGGATTTAGCAGCCGGCAGAGCTAAATCCCCCTCGATCCCCCTTTACGAAAGGGGGAAGAAAACCAATAGTTTTGTTTTGAATATAGTTCCGTTATGTAACAGCACAAAGGCCCGCCGGGATTTCTCCCGGCGGGCCTTTGCTGTGCGTAGCCTTCTTGTCACAAACGATGGCTGCCCGTCACCACCTGCGCTTCCTGGCGTACATGGCGTAGTACAGCAGCGTGCAACCAAGGGTCAGCGCCCCCAGCAACAGATAGACGGCCGGGTACCCGAAGGCATGGATGCCCCACCCGAGGAGATAGGCCCCCAGGCCGATGCCGCCGTCGAGGCAGGAAAAGAACGTGGCGGTCACCGCACTGCTCCGGTTTGCGGGTGAGAGCTGAACGGCCAGCGTCTGGATGCCGGGCACCGCCATGCCGTAACCGACACCGATCATGGCGGCAGCCGACAGCATCCCCGCGGTTGTCTGGATACCCCCGAGCAGCAGCAGCCCCCCTGCCATCAGGATGATGGCGGGATAGATCACGGCATCCGGTCCCAGGCGGTCATACATCCGCCCGGTGGCGAGGCGGGCGGCGACGGATGCGACTGCCATCACCACGAAAAAGTAGTCGACCACCAGCGGCAGGCGCAGTTCCGTGGCATAGACCGCCACAAAGGTCAGCACCCCGCCATAGGCAATGGCGAGCACCAGGACCATCAGCGATGCCGGGATCGCCTTGACCTCAAACAGGTCAACAAAAGAGAACCGCGCCTGAACGTGCGGTCTCTCCTCCGGTATGGCGATGGCACAGACAAACAGCAGGCCGAGCAGGCTTATGAGGGCACTGAAGATAAAGACCGCGTGATAGCCGTAGACATGGGAAAGGTTTAATCCAATGTAAGGGCCGAAGGCGCTGCCGGCCAGCACCATGGTCGTCAGATAGGCCAGCCCCTCCCCTTTCCTTGACATGGGGACCAGGCGGCTCCCCAGCGCATAGATACTGGTGTTTACCACGGCAAAAAGGGCGCCGCTGAGAAATCTGATCAGCATGACGCCTGTCACTGTTGTGGCCGCCAGGTAGAGGACGTTGGTCGCCATGAACAGGAAACCACTCACCAGCAACACCCGGCGGACACCGAAGCGCGCCTCGAACCGGGCCGTCTGGACGCGGAACAGCACGGCCGCGGCCAGGAAGACGCCGTTGACCGCGCCGGCAGCCTCCATGGAGCTGTGCAGCCCTTTCAGCAGGTAGACCGGCAATACCGGCAGGTACAGGGCAAAGGGGATGAAGAGAAACAGAATCCCGACCATCGTCAGGGTGAAGGGGCGCGTCCAGAGGGGTTCCTTGCCGGTATGCGTCACTGACTTGCCTCTTGTAACTCGTCGGTTTCCAGGTTGATGGGAGAGACGCGGTGTCACCTTGTGACCCCGGTTTATGACGACTGCGAGAGCCTGGTGTCCTCCTGCCCTGCGGGCTCCTTCTCGCCGCTTCTCAGCCGGTAGTAGTCGTCCGGGGTGTTGATGTTGGCGAACGAATCGAACCCCTCATCGAAGCGCGCCACCTCCCCGGCGGGGACCTCCCGCACCCGGACCCGCGGCAGGAGTGAAAGCACCCTCTGGTCCCCCTTCTGCAGGAGCTCTTCCAGCGCCGGGAGACACCCCTTGCCGTAAACGGCGTGGAGCGGTTCGTAACCGCCGGGGCTCAGCGGCATCACCACATCGACCCCCTCGGCCAGGGTAGTCAGGTGCCGGATCAGTTTTCCCTGCAACTGCGGCATGTCGCAGCCCACCACGAAGACGGCGGGCTCACTGCTCTGGCTCAGGCCGGCGTGGATTCCGGCCACCACCCCCTTGCCGGGGTAGATGTCGGGCACCTTCCTGCAGGGGAGGAACTGGTAATGCTCCGGGGTGTTGGTGACGACGATCACCTCCTCGAACAGCTCCGCGAGGGTTCGGTAGATCCCCTCGATGATCCGGCCGCCATGGTGGAGGAGGAGCGCCTTGTTGCTCCCCATCCGGCTGGAGGTCCCGCCGGCCAGGATGACGCCGGTCACCCCCTTCACCTTCTCCGCCGGCTCGGCGATCTCCAGCCGCTCCGGGTGGCTGTAGAGATCGAACCGGTCGGCGCGGACGTAGCCGACCAGGGTGATCCCCACTTCGTCCGCCATCCGGACCGCCATATCCGTCGGCGAGGTGCGGGAGGCGATCAGCTCTATCCCCAGCAGGGCTGCCTTGGCCACCAGCTCCGTGGAGATCCGCCCCGAGGTGACGAGCATCATGCCGGAGAGGTCGATCCGCTTCAGCAGCGCCTCCCCGGCGATCCGGTCGATGGTGTTGTGCCGCCCCAGGTCCTCGGCGAAGAGGCAGAGGCTGCCGTCGCCCACCGCGGCGGAGTGCATCCCGCCGTGACTGCGGTAACCCTGCGCCGCCCTGGCCAGCTCGTCCATCATGGCGAATACCGTCTTCGGCGGGAACCGTTTCCCCGTTGGCGCGCCCCCCCTTCTGGTCGCCGCAGGGATGGTGAAGGAGATCCCGGTGCCGCAGCCGGAGGTGAGCACCGGTTTCAGCTTCTCCGGGAGCTCCCCTCTGATCTGGACCCTGGCGATACCGTAGTCGTTGCAGACCGAGAGCAGGAGAAAGTCCTCCACCCGCTCCACCAGCCCCTGGAGACGGAGGAACCCGGCGACCAGAAAGCGGAGATCGTGGGGCGAGGCGATCAGGGTCGCAATCTCCCGGCCGTTCACATTCAAGAGGAGCGGGAACTCGGCTACCACCTCCCCTTCCCTTGCCGACAGTTTTCCTTTGTCGTACCTGTAGATGATGCTCATGGCTCCCCCCGGTGTCGGGTTTGCTGTCGACTCAGAAGGTTTGTTTACTGCCGTTCATTTCTCTCAGGCTTTCCTTACCGAGCACATCAGCGATTTCACATCGGGATAACCGAGTATTTTTTCCCGGCAGTCGGTATCGGTAAGCAGGTTGGCGTTGGCCTCCCCCCCCCAGCCGTGGGGGACGAAGATGCACCCTTCCGCAACCCGCTCGTCCAGCGCCACCTTCATTTTGACCTGGCCACGATTGGTTTCGATGAGTATCTCATCGCCAGTGGCCAGACCGTACTGCTTGCCGGTCGCCAGCCCCATCTCGGCAACCGGTTCCGGTGATTCCGCTTTCAGGGCCTCTACCCCGCGGAACTGGCTATGCACGTAGTAAAAGTTGCGGTGCCCGGTGGACAGAATGATGGGGTATTTCTTCAAGTACTCCCGGCTGCTGTTCTTCGGGCTCCGCTCGGGCTCGATATAGACCGGCAGGGGATCTGCGCCCACATGCTCCAGGGCCGAGCTGTAAATTTTTATCTTGCCGGTGGGGGTGGCAAACATGCCCTCTGTCGTCACGTATTTCTTTTGAGCGTAGTACATACCCTCCGGGTGCTCGTTCAACAACTGTTCGAACGTAATCCCGGAAGGAGCGAGTTCGAAGCGGATGAGCTCTTCCTCGCTCTGCCATGGGAACTGCTCGCCAAGCCCCAGCCTTTTGGCAAGCTCGGTGAACACCTTCCACTCGGACCAGCTCTCCCCGATCGGCTCGATGCACTTCTTGCGGAGCATCAGATAGGGGAGGCAATGGCAGACATTGTAGGTGTAGGCCAGTCCCCATTTTTCCAGGTGGGAGCAGGCCGGCAGCACATAATGGGCTTCCTTGGCGGTCTCGGTCATGAACATGTCATGCACCACCAGCAGGTCGAGACGCCGGAACGCCTCGCGGAAGGCATTGGAGTCGGCCATGGAGACGAGCGGGTTACCCCCCACCACGTAGAACGCCTTCAGCTTGTCGGGGATCGCCTCCGGCACCATGGTGATGACGCCGTAGGGGCTTTTGCGGCCCCAGACCTCGATGAACAGCGGGTATTCGTCCATGCCGAGAGGGTCACCCTCCACGTTGAGCCCTACATTGCCGAAGTGCGGGCGCGGACTGATAACCCAGCCGCCGGGGACGTTGATGTTACCGGTAATGGTCTGCAGAACGGAAAAGGCGCGGCTGTTCTGGGTGCCGCCGGCCGTCTGGTCCTGGGTGCAGGTACCCTGGTAGATGGCTGCCCCCTTCGTGGCGGCAAACATCCGCGCCAGTTCCCTGATCTTGTCGGCCGGGACCCAGGTTATTTCCTCGGCCCATTCAGGGGTAAAGGGCTCTATGTGCGGCACCAGCTTGTCGTAGCCGGAGGTGAACCTGTCAACAAAGTCATGGTCCACCAGGTCTTCCTTGATGATCACATGCATCATCGCCATGGCCATGGCGCCGTCGGTGCCGGGCCGGATCTTCAGGTACATGTCGGCCTGGTCGGCCAACGGGATGCGCCGGGGATCAATTACCACCAGCTTCGCACCCTGGGCGAGGTTCCTTTCCAGGGCGATCTTCAGGGGAAAATCGCTGGCATCGGGGTTGTGGCCCCAGAGGATATAGAGCTTGGAATCCAGCTCTTCGGTAGGGTACTTGCCGAAGGTTATCTGCCTGGTGCGGATACGCATGCGGTAGCAGATACTCTCCACCGAAAAGAAATTGGGGGAGCCGAAGGCGGCCTTGAACCTTTGGGTCAGCTGCGCCATCTCCAGGTTTTCGACGCCGATGGAGCCGCTGAACACCCCGAGGACGCTGGGGCCGAACTGCTCCTTCAGCTTGAGGAGCTTGGCAGCGATTTCATCCAGCGCCTGATCCCAGGAAATTTCAATGAACTTCCCGTCGACCTTCTTCAGGGGCGTCTTGATCCGATGGGGAGAGTAAATATGGGTCAATGCCGCTTCCCCTTTGTGGCAAAGTTCATCGCCATTGATCGGATGGTCCTTGAGCCCCTCGACCTTCACGGCCTTGCCGTCCTCGATGGTGACTGTGGTGCCGCAGCTGTGATAACAGAGGGTGCAATCGGTCAGAACTTGCTTTGTCGATCCCATTATGTGCTCCTTTTTCAGGATATGTATGCAGCGATGGCGATGGTAAGCAGCATGGTTTCCGCGGAATCAGACCTGGAGGTCAAAATGACCGGCGCCTTTGCCCCCATTATTGCGGTGGCGATTCTTTTCCTGGTGTAATAGCCGAGACCCTTGCGCAGCGGGTTTGCCACCAGCAGGTTCGGCGCCAGGATGATGTCGGCCTGGCCGGCGACCCCGCCCCCCACTTTCTTGTATTCCGCCGCCTCTTGCGAGACGGCGTTGTCGAAGGCCAGGGGGCCATCCACGAGGCAACCGCTGATCTGGCCGCGATCGGCCATCTTGCTCAGGGCCGCCGCTTCGACAGTGTCCGGCATGGCCGGATTTACCACCTCCACGGCCGAGATCACCGCCACCCGGGGCAATGCATTGCCGAGCTTGTGCGCGAGCCCGACCGCGTTTTCGATTATCTGCCGCTTTTCATCCAGGGTCGGCTGGACGTTGATGGCGCAATCGGTCAGGACGAGGAACCCTTCTCCTGACGCTCCCCCCATGTTCTCAAAGATGGTGAGCTCACTGATGACCTTATTGTCGTTCAGCCCTTTCTGCTTGTCCAGGATCGCCCTCATGAAGGTCGCGGTCGGGAGATTCCCCTTCATGAGGGCACTCGCCTTCCCTTCGACGACCAGCCTGACGGCCTCTTCCGCGGCCTCCTTCTGGTCCGGCTTGTTGACGATGCTGATGCGCTTCTGATCCAGTCCGGCCTCGG
>JAMPXD010000208.1 GCA_023701365.1 Geobacteraceae bacterium | reverse complement strand
ACTCCTGCCTGCCCTACACCAGCCATGTCTTAACATCCCTTGTGAAAAACTCCTCCAGCGGAATGCCATGTGCTCCAACCAGAAGAACCCTGGCATCCGGATAAACGCGCCCGGAATTTGCATCGATCGATGGAGCGCATAACATGCTTGTATCACTGCACTTTATTGCACACAAGCAAATTTACTCAATGCCTGAGTAAATTTACTCAACCAACACTGAAAATCATATCCCCGCCTTTTCCAGATCGAGCGCCACCATCTTCAACAAGGCCTCGTCATCCATCTCGGTCAGCAGGGTTTCCCCCCCTTCCAGGAGCTCCGTCGCCAGTCCGGACTTGGCGGCGATCAAGGCGTCGATCTTCTCTTCCACCGTCCCCTTGCAGACGAACTTGTGCACCATGATGTTCTTTTTCTGGCCGATGCGAAAGGCGCGGTCGGTGGCCTGGTTCTCCACCGCCGGGTTCCACCAGCGGTCGAAATGGATGACGTGGCTGGCAGCAGTCAGATTGAGGCCGGAGCCGCCGGCCTTGAGGGAGAGCACAAAGAACGGCGGCCCGTCTTCATGCTGGAAGCGGTCCACCAGTTTTTTCCGCTCCCCTACCGGCGTGCCGCCGTGCAGCACCAGGCCGGGGCGGCCGAACAGCGTGGCGAGGAAGGCGGCAAGCGGCGCGGTCATCTCCCGGAACTGGGTAAAGACCAGCACCTTTTCCTGGCGCGAGGCGATCTCCTCGGCCAGCTCCCGCAGGCGCACGAACTTGCCGCTCCGCTCCTCGGCGTAGTCGCCGTCAGCCAGTGCCTGACCGGGATGGTTGCAGATTTGCTTGAACCGCATCAGCGATGAAAGGATCAGTCCCCTCCGCTTCATCCCTTCCTGCTGCTCCCGGAGCGCCTCGGCAAGGTTCTTCACCGCCTGGCCGTAGAGCCGCGCCTGCGCCTTGCTTAAGCCGCACCAGGCAGCCATCTCGACCTTGTCGGGCAGATCGTCTATGACGCTCCGGTCGGTCTTGAGGCGGCGCAGGATATAGGGCTGTACCAGCGTGCGCAACGGGGCATACGATGGCGGCTCGCGGCTTTCGAGAGAGGCGACGAATTGCTTGAACCGGGGTGCGGAGCCCAAGAGGCCGGGACAGATGAAGTCGAACAGCGACCAGAGATCGGACAGCCGGTTTTCCACCGGGGTGCCGGTCAGGGCGATGCGCGCCCGTCCTTTAAGGGTCTTGACCGCCCTGGCCTGCTGGGTGCCGGGGTTTTTTATGGCCTGGGCCTCATCGAGGACGATCAGATTCCAGGTCATTTCCTTGAGCCACTCCTGGCGCTGCAGCATGCCGTAGGTGATCAGCACCGCATCGACGGAAGCGAGAGCAGAGGCGGGGTCAGCGGCAATCCGCTCCCGTTCCGCTCGTTCCAGCTCCGAGGGATGCAGGCAGACGACCGTGAGCGACGGCGCGAATCGCTCCAGTTCGCTCTTCCAGTTGGACAAAAGCGAAGCCGGCAGCACCAGGAGGCTCGGGGCGGTTTTCCCGGCACGCCCCTTCTGCGCCAAGAGCAGCGAAATGACCTGGATGGTCTTGCCCAGCCCCATGTCGTCGGCCAGGCAGGCGCCCAGCCCCAGTTCCGACAGGAACCAGAGCCAGTTGAGGCCGGTCTGCTGGTAGGGGCGCAGGGTCGCCCGCAACCGGTCACCGGCCTGCACGGCCGCCAGCCTGGCCGGCTCCCGCAGCCCGGCCAACATCTCCCGCAGGCGGCCGCCCGCCTCCACAAAGGCCCAGCCGGCTTCGTCCAGGGTGGGATCATTGCCGGACAGGTCACGGCGGGCGCCGGCCAGGAGACGCATCCCTTCCATGAACGAAAGGCCATCCTCCCCGGCCTCGGCCTCGACCCGTTGCCACTGCTCCAGGGCCTGGCGGAGTTTTTCGCCGTCCACCTCGACCCATTGTCCCCGCAGGAGCGCCAGCCCCTCCCCGGCCGCCGTCAGCGCCGCAACTTCCGCCGCGGTAAGGTCGGCGCCGTCCAGGGTCAGCTGCACCCGGAAATCGAGCAGGGCCTGCGCCGACAGGGTCTCGCCGACGTTCGAGCCGATGGCGACCTGCACCCGGGGGCGGGGGCGCTTTTTCCACCAGTCCGGCAGACGCACCACCAGACCGCTCTCCTCCAGGGCGGGCACATCCTTGAGAAACGGGTAGGCCTCCTCCGGCGTCCAGGCCAGCGGGTGGTAGATGTCGCCATTCTCCAGCAGCTCCTTCACCCACCCGCAGCGGCTGCCGGCCTCGTGAACCGGCTCCAGAAGGCGCAGCAGCGCTTCCCGGTTGTTGGCGCCGGCGTACTCGCTAAGCGCCTGGCTCAAGGGGAGATGCTGGGCGCGGGCGTTCTTGCCCAGGCGGGGGATGTAGGTGGCCATGAAGGCGAAGGGGAATTCGGGGTCCTGCCTGTTTTCAGCCAGGTGGAAACAGACCCGCCCCACCTGACGCCAGAGCGGAGCATGCTGGTGCAGAAAGCCGGCCAGTCCTTCCGCGTGCCGGGAGATCGAATCCAGCGCCCAGCCGTCGAGTGCGGTCCAGATGGCAGCCAGAACATCGGCAGTGCAGTATTCGGCGCCCGGCATGGGGGGGATGCTCAGGGTCAGATGGGCAACGGTTGCCTCATCCGGGGGGGGCAGCGGTTCCAGCCGTTCGGCGGTTGGCTGGCTTTGACAGAGAAGGAGAAGGTAGCGTGCGCCGAAATCGCGCCAGAACATCCAGGAGAGCGGCCAGTCAGGAGCGGATTTGCCCCCGGCCAGGGCCATGATGCCCGCGGATTGCGAATCAGCGAAAGCCTGCGCTATCCTCTCGGCGCCGAAGTGCCTGTATTCGGGAACATCTGACGCGTCGCAGGCAGATGAGCCGATCATCAGCAGATGACCGGATGGGGTGAGGGTGAGGGTCACGGCACCTATACCTGTCTATGGATTGAGCGGAATGAACGGGAAGAAACTTGATTTAGCGCAGCCGTAGAATATCATCCGGCACAAGCGATAGTCAACGTCAGTTATGCGGGGAAATGGGCTGTCTGGGAGGGAGTTCGTCACACCCCTTTAAAATAGGCCGAATTCCGGTAGGCATCGAGGAGGTAGCGGGAAAACACGTTGAGGACGGCGGTGACCGGCACCGCCAGGAGCATCCCGAAGATCCCGAACAGCTGGCCGCCGATCAGGAGGGCGACGATCACCACCAGCGGGTGGAGCCCCACCTTCTCGCCGACGATCCGCGGCGTGATCACCGCCCCCTCCACCCCCTGGACTATGGCGAACCAGCCGAGACAGAGCAGCGGATGGAGCAGGTCCTGGAACTTCAGGGCCGCCATGATCATGGAGAGGACGATGCCGAGGACGGTCCCGAGATAGGGGATGATGAAGGCGATCCCCGCCAGGGTGCCGATCACCACCGCCAGGTCGATGCCGATCAGGTAGAGACCGGCGCTGTAGAGGACCGCCAGGATGGCGCAGACCGCCAGCTGCCCCCGCACGAAGGCGGACAGGACCTCGTGGATCTCCCCGGCGGCGACCGTGACCCGCTCCCGGTAACGCGCCGGCACGAGGTCGAGCACGCTCCCCCTGAGCTTCGGCAGGTCCTTCAGGAAATAATAGAGATAGATCGGGATGATGAAGTAGCCGAGGACCGTCAGGACAAAGGCGAGGGTCGAGGCGAAGGCCTTCTTCACGAAGGCGAACGACTCCCGGGCGATCTCCAGCGAGGCGCCCCGCATCTGAGCGAGCCCCTGGTCGATATGACGGTAGACCTTGTCCGGGGTCTCGATATCGAGATATTCCTTGAGCCTCAGGGGGATGATCTCGTAGAGACGGCCGGCATAGGCGGGGAGGTTGATCCGGACGCTCCGGAACTCCTCGGTGATGGAGGAGACGAACAAGGCCGCCGCGCCCCCCACCAGGATGAAGATGAGGAGGAACACCACGGCGATGGCGAGCGGCCGGCTGACCCCGCGCCGCTTCAGCGGGGCCACCAGGGGGTCGCACAGAAAGGCGAGGATGAAGGCGATAAAGAGCGGCAGGAGGACGGAGCCGAGGTAATAGAGCGACAGAACGGCGCAGACGGCGGCAAGCCCCGCCACCACGAGGAGGTATGAGTCCTTGTTCTTCATCGGTATCCGTGGCGTCGCAGATCGATTTCAGGGGCGCACCGGGTGCGCCCCCCTGGTTGAATGGGGAAGGTTGTTCCGGATTCGGGACGGGGTTACTGGTGCAGCCGGAACGAGCCGTCAGCCGAGGTGATGCAGCAGATGGCGTGCTTGTAGATGAGGATGTCCCCCTGGACCTCCATGAGGACGGAGAAATTGTCGAAAGATTTGATGAAACCCTCCATTTTCTCGCCGGACATGAGCTGGACGATCACCCTGACCCGTTCCTTGCGCGACTGGTTCAGATACTGGTCCTGGATATTGAATGGCGTCTTCGGCATGTTCCTCTCCTTTAACTAAAAAATTCAATCACATGGTTACAAATAGTATCAAATCTGGCGGGATATTCAACCCAATTAATTTCATCATCCTGTCTGAACCAGGTTAGCTGGCGCTTGGCATAACGTCTGGTGTCCCTCTTGATGAGCCGGACCGCCTCCTCAAGGGGATACGCCCCCGCCAGGAAAGCGCACAGTTCCTTGTAGCCGATGGCGCGCATGGACTTGAGGCCGGCGCCGAAGCCATGGGCCAGGAGCCCCCGCACCTCCTCCAGGAACCCCTCCGCCATCATCCGCTCCACCCTCTCTTCGATCCGCCGGTAGAGCTCCCCCCTCTCCACGGCGATGCCGATCTTCAGACAGTCGTAGTAGTCTCCGGCGAAGTCGTGCTCGCTCCTGAACCGCGAGATCGGCCGGCCGCTCTGGAGATAGACCTCCAAGGCGCGAACGATCCGGACCTGGTCGTTGGGGTGGAGGCGGCCAGCGGTCTCCGGGTCGACCTCGGCGAGACGTCGCAGCAGTTCGCCGCTCCCGAGGCGCCGTGCCGTCTCCTGGAGCTCCTGACGGATGGTCTCCGCGCCGCTCGGGGAATCAACCAGCCCCTTCAAGAGCGCCTTGATGTAGAGCCCCGTCCCCCCCACCACAAACGCCCGCCGGCCGCGGCGATGGATGTCGGCGATCGTCCGGGCCGCCTCCCGGCGGAAATCGGAGGCGGAAAAGTCGGCGTCGGGATCAACAATGCCGATCAGGTGATGGGGCACGCGACGCAGCAGCTCCGGGGAGGGTTTCGCCGTGCCGATCTCCATGCCGCGGTAGACCTGCATGGAATCGGCATTGACGATCTCGCCGTCGCAGCGCTCCGCCAGCCGGACCGCCAACTCGGTCTTGCCGGAACAGGTCGGCCCGAGGACGATGACAATCTTTATCTTTTCACCGTGCACCGTTCACCATTTACTGCCTCTTGAACATCCGCTCAATCTCGGCCAGCCCGATCTTGTGGAACACCGGCCGGCCGTGGGGGCAGTTGCTGGAGAACTCGGCGGCGTCCATCCGGGCCAGGAGGGCGATGATCTCCGGGGTGGTGAGGGCATGGCTCCCCCGCACCACGCTGTGGCAGGCGATCCGGGAGAGGACCTCCTCCTGCGCGTCCGCGAAACTTCTGCTCCTCCCCAGCCCGGCGAGCTCCTCCAGGATGTCCCGCAGGATGCGGAGGTAGTCCCCCCCGGCAAGGAGCCGCGGCACCCCTTTCAGCAGCCAGGTGGCGCCGCCGAACGGCTCCAGCTCGTAGCCGAGCCGGCCAAGCTCGCTGCCGTGCTCCGCCAGGGTCCCCCCCTCCCGGAAGGAGAGCTCCAAGGTCTCGGGGAAGAGGAGCCCCTGGGATTCCACCCCCCCCGCGCTGAACTGGCTCTTGAGCCGTTCGAAGGCGACCCGTTCGTGGGCCGCGTGCTGGTCGATCACCACCAGCTCCGGCCCGTCCTGGCAGAGGATGTAGGCGGCGTTGAACTGACCGATCACAGTGAGGCCGGAAAAATAACCCTCAGAAGCAGTTTTGAGTTTTGAGTTTTGAGTTTTGAGTTCCAACTCCCGAGTGCGGAGTGCGGAGTGCGGAGTTTCGAGTGCGGAGTGCGGAGTTTCGAGTGCGGAGTGCGGAATTCGGAGTGCGGAATGTGAAAAGCGAGGTTCCTCGTCCTTTATTCCGCATTCCGCATTCCGCACTCCGAACTCCACCAGCGACTCCCGCACCTCTGCCACCCGAACGGCGCTGGCCGAGGAAGGAGGAGGAGGAGAGGGGGCCGGCGCACGCCTGATCCAGGGGGTTTCCCGCAGCACCGACTCCACCGCGGCCTGGATGGCGT
>JAMPXD010000018.1 GCA_023701365.1 Geobacteraceae bacterium | reverse complement strand
GGCGCCCCGCCCGCCACGGAGCATCTTCCGCCAGCTCGCCGCCCGGCTGGGGAAGAAGATCGTCTACCTCCCCCTCGGCTCACTGTCGCCGGTGAAGCTGAAGCGGCTCCGGGTGTTCCACGTCCTGTACGGCAACGACAAGCGGGAGCTCGCCCGGGACTATATCTGGTGAAGTCGCGCCGGCTTGGCACCCTTCTTGATTGTCATTATCCCTTCAAATCCAGCAGATCATCCACGCAAACCCGTCTGGGCGCCGGCCGGCGCCATCCGGAGCGGGAAACACGCTTATAATCACCGGTTAACCGCGGTCTCGAAATTCTCCAGGAATTTTAATTCATCCCGGTCTACAGGGCCGGGGTGCAGCCATTTCGCCGGATCGTTACGGGCTCGTAACGTTTCCCCGCATATCTGCGCCAACATGCAGAGGAATTTCGGGCCACCATCCATGAAATCCATGAAATACGTACTGCTGCCATTGCTGCTCTGTTTGTTTCTGCTCCGCCCGGTGGCGGGAACCGCGGCAAGCGCCGGACCTTTTGCGGTCGTTACCCCTGCGGACCACTCTTTCGTCGAGAGCGGGACGATCAGCATCGTCCTGACTGCCCCCAAAAAGAGCCTGGATGAGGTGCGGATATCGCTCAACAAGAGCGACTACACATTCCGGAGGTCCGCGGAAAAGGGTTATGTCTGTTGCGAAGGGATCAGGCTCGACAGGGGGATGAACCAGCTCAGAATTTCCCTGCTGAAGGGAAGGGAGGTGATCGCCGGCCGGACCCTCACCGTTTTCTTTCGCTCCGATCTTTCCGCGCGGTCCAGTAATCCACCAGCCGGCTACGGCCAGTTTCTGTTCCATCTGCCCGAACAGGAGAAAAACTGCGCTCCCTGCCACCCGCTGCAGTTTTCCTGGGAAGATGAAAATCCTAAAACCCCGCAGCAGTCCCGATGCTATACATGTCACCGCAAGATTACCGTTGGCAAGTTCGTGCACCCCCCGGCCGAAGAATGGGGCTGCGTCACCTGCCACAGCGTGAAACCGAAAAATGGCGGGGGGGGGACGCTGGCCGCCGACGCCAAATCGTGCGCCAATTGCCACACGGACGTCATGGCAAAGTGGGAAAAGAAGGAGTTCAGGCACGGTCCTGCTGCCGATGCGGAACACTGCATCGTCTGCCATAACCCCCATGCCTCCGAACTACCCTCTCTGCTCCATATGAACGCAACGGATATCTGCGTCTCCTGTCACGAGGAGTTACTGGCAAGGCCCCACGTGATCGGGGCCGTTTCCGCGAAGGGGGGGCATCCGGTCAAGATCAGCCCGGACCCGTACAAACCCGGCCGGGACTTTACCTGCGCCTCCTGCCACAACCCACATGCGGGTGATGCGCCCAATTTTCTGAACAACCATAAGCCGAGCATCTCGCTTCACCGCTTCTGCCTCTCCTGCCATGTGCTATAGACCGTCTCCCGAAGCCGCCCTGCGATTTTAGAGGTGTATTTTTCCGTGTTATCTTATATAGTTGGCGTAAGAAGCCGGATAATCCTAAAAATGGCAGCTGGACACGGATTAACACGGAAAAAACGGATTAAAACCGATAAATCAAAGACATATCCTGCTGTAATAACACAATCATTTGGGTTAATTGTCACAATGGTTTAAATCCGTGAAAATCCGTATAAATCAGATTTTATCCGTGTTCCCGTGTTTTAAGTGATTTTCCAGGACAATAGACGCCGACCCCCCTGCGAAGCGCCGAGGCCCGATGCCCATCAAGATTGCCGCAGTTCTCGCCAGCCTGTTCCTGCTCGCTTTCTCCCTTTCCGGAGAAACCTGCTTTTCCGCGGAGAAGCCGGTCGTCCATTTCGGGATCGGTCTGCGCTACCACCCCATGATCATGTATGAGCGCTTTCAGCCGATAATGGATTATCTGACGCAACATACCCCGTACAAGTTTGAATTGAAGATCAGCCGTGATTATGAGGAGGCCGTCAAGTTCCTGGTGGAGGGAACAACCGACGTCAGCGCCATAGGTGATGGTGGTCTCATGGAGGCGATGCTGATGCACGGCGCCGTCCCGATCCTCAAACCCCTCAACGAGGGGGGGCTGCCGTTGTACCGGTGTTACATCATCGTCCCCGCCAACTCCCCCATCCGTACCCTGCGCGACCTGAAAGGGAAAAAGGTTGCATTCGGCAACAAGCATTCCACCACCGGGAATCTCATTCCCCGCTACATGCTCGATAAAAACGGGATAAGGATCGCGGAACTCGGCTCCCTGACCAATCTCGGAAATCACAGCGCCGTGGCCATGGCGGTTCTCAAGGGGGAATATGATGCGGGGGCCATAAAGGATGTCGTGACCGAACCCTATTTGAATCACGGATTGCGCATTCTTGCTTCATCCGCGGCTCTACCCTCGGTTCCCCTGATTGTCCGGAAGGGCGCCCCTCCGGAAATGATAAAAGCGATAACTAACGCCCTGACCAGGCTTGACCGCAAAAACCCCGAGCACCGGAAGATCATGGACAGCTGGGGGCTCGAGTTCAAGAACGGTTTTGTCCCCGCGAAAGCGGCCGATTACCGGGAGTTAGCCCGGATGTTCAAGGCCATTCCCTATGGGTGCGGAACGGGGTGCCATTGATGCGGACGCCGCTGCTGTACAGTATCAAGACTAAATTCGTAATGATCGCGGCGTTGGTACTGGCGATTTTTTCCGTCACCTGGGGGAGCATTATCATCCACGAGGAGAAAATCCATCTGCTCCAGAATGTGGAGGACGATGGAAAACTGCTGATAACCTCCCTCAAGGCCCCGATCATCAATACCATGATCCTGGGGGAAATGGGGGTCGTGCCCGGTCTCCTGGATAACTTTGTCGAGGAGATCGTCAAAAATACCCAGTCTCCGACGAGATACGCCTTTATAGCCGATGAGCACGGCAAGGTCCTCGCCCATAACCGTGTGGAAGAATACGGTAGATATTATGATGATCCACTGACGCGGGCCTCCCTTGCCGGGGAGGGCTATCGAAGCAGGGTGGTCAACGACGGCAGCGAGCACATCCTGGATATGGCCATGCCGCTGCGCGTTGCGGGCAAGAGCTGGGGGGCGCTGCGGATCGGGCTTTCCATGGCGCCAATGGAAGCTGAGTATGCGAGATACAAGATGCAGATCGTGATGTTTTCCGCGCTCTTTTTCCTGACCGGAACAGTCATTTTCTACATGGTCGGCCACACCATGGCGCGTCCGCTGAAGAAGCTCTCCAGGGCTATGGCGAACATCAATCTCGGCGCTTTCGAAATTAAGCCGTTCACCCCACGGCGTGACGAGATCGGCTTTCTCCAGGAGAGTTTCCACGACATGCTGATGCGCCTCGAACGGAGCGAACAGGAGCGGCAAAACGCCCTGAACTACGTGATCCAGAACGAAAAAATGGCCACCATCGGCAAGATCGTCGCCGGGGTGGCCCATGAGGTCAATAACCCGCTGGCGGCAATTTCGGCATGCATCTACAACATGGCGGGGAAAGCTCCCCCGGAATCAGGCAACTGCCTGGAGATCCTCAAGGCCGGCATCTCCCGGATCGAGACCATTGTCCATCAGCTCTCCGATTTCAGCCGCTCCGGGATGCTGGAGCTCCAGTATGTGGCGAGCGACGCCTTCTTCAGGGAGATGGAGGCCTTCGCGGCCATGGCCCTGAAGAATCACCAGGTCCGGCTTGCCGCCTCGGACCAATGCGTGCCGCCGGTGGTAATGCACATCGACAAGGGGAAACTGCACCAGGTGGTGCTCAATCTCCTCATCAATGCGGCGGACGCCTCCCCCGAGGAGGGTTCCGTCGAGTTGTCCGCCCGCGCCAGCGACGGCTCTTATCTCCTGTCGGTCAGGGACCATGGGGCGGGCATCTCCGCCGAGGACCGGGAGCATATCTTCGATATCTTTTTTTCCACCAAGCCGCCGGGGGTCGGGACCGGGATCGGGCTCGCGGTCTGCAAGAGCATCGTCGACCTGCATCGGGGCACGATCACAGTTGAAAGCAAGCCGGGGGAGACGACCTTCAGCGTCGCCATCCCGCTGGAGAACGGAGCCGCAGATGCGTAGGGTGAAACTGTTGATAGTAGAGGACGATCCCCTGTTCGGCGCGGCCCTCAGGGAGGTAGTCGAAGGGGCCGGCTACCTGATGCGGCTCGCCGTAACCGGGGCCGCGGCCCTGGAGGCGGTCTCCCAGGAGAGCTTCGACCTGGTGGTGCAGGACATCAAGCTCCCCGACGCCAACGGCCTCGATATCCTCCAGGAAATCATCGCCCGCCAGCCCCACTGCGGCACGATCGTGATGACCGGCTACGGGACGATCGACAGTGCGGTCAGGGCGATGAAGCTCGGCGCCTTCGACTTTCTGACCAAGCCGTTCCCGATGGAGACGCTGTTTCTCAAGATCGAGAGCTTTCTCGAGCTGAGGCGGATGGGGAAGCAGATCGGCGAGCAGCCCGGAGAGGCATCCCCCTTTTCCGCGATCATCACCCGCAGCCCGGCCATGCGGGCGGCCCTGGAGATCGCCGCCAAGGTCGCGCTGACCCCCGCGCCGGTCCTGGTCCAGGGGGAGAGCGGCACCGGCAAGGAGCTGGTGGCCGAGGCCATCCACCGGGCGAGCGAGCGGCGCGGCGGCCCGTTCATCCAGGTGAACTGCGCGGCCATTCCCCCCAACCTCCTGGAAAGCGAGCTGTTCGGGGTGGAGAAGGGGGCCTTCACCGGCGCCGACAGGAGCAGGCCCGGCTACATCGAGATGGCTGCGGGGGGGACCCTGCTGCTCGACGAGATCGGCGAGATGCCGTTCGAGCTCCAGGGGAAACTGCTGCGGGTCCTTGAGGAAAGGGGAACCGCCCGGGTCGGCGGGACGGCCTTCAAGAGCCTCGATTTCCGCCTCATCTGCGCCACCAACCGGAACCTGTCCGACATGGTGAAGCGGGGCGAGTTCAGAAAGGACCTGTTCTTCCGGATCAACGTGGTGCTGGTCAACCTCCCCCCCCTGCGGGAGCGGCGCGAAGACATACCGCTGCTGCTCGCCCACTTTCTCGACAGGCTCTGCCCAGCTCCGGCCGGCCGGCCCGAATTCACCCCCGAGGTGCTGGAGATGCTCTGCCGCTACGGCTATCCGGGCAACATCCGGGAACTGAAGAATATCGTGGAGCGGATTACGCTCCTCTATCCGGGTGTAAAGGTGCACAGGCACCATCTCCCCCCGGAATTCCTGGAGCCGGGGATAATCGGCAGCACCTACGAGGTCTTCGAAGTTGGCAAGCCCCTCAAGGAGGCGGTTGCGGAGTTCGAGAAGCGGTACATCGAGAAGGTGACCCATTACGCCGGGGGGCGCAAGACGCTGGCGGCCAAGATGCTCGGGCTCTCCCGCAAGGTGGTGTGGGAGAAAACTAAGAAGTAGCTCGGTGAAAAACCGCCATAAAGCTTTTGTGTGGCGATAACGTAACGCGTCAATTTGTTGATTAAATCCGTCTTATCCGTTATATGGATTAGTTGTTACGATTATGTAACCGTAAAGCTCAACAATAAAAAAATATCTGCCAGACGGCTCCCGTGATCTCCCGGGGGCCGTTTTTTTTTGACAGCCCGCCTGCACGGGCTAACATGCTGTAATTGCAAGTATAGATACCGGATAGCCGCGCCGCAACCGAGAGGAAATAGTCAAATTGCCACCCTGTGATGGCCTCTCACGTCGAGATCGGCACGCATGATGCTAATAGATAAATGACTCGCCAAGCAGGACTAAATTGAAGAGCTGAACGATCAGCAAGGAAAGCAACATGAAGAAAATCCTCCTCACAATCATACTTGCACTGATGCTGGCCATAGCGGGCGGGCCTGCTCCGGCAGGCGCCGATGTCGACCGCGGCACCATGCGGGTGGAGTTCCTCTATTCAATCGAAAACGCAGGGGCACGCAACGAGAGTCTGCGTGAGCCCTTCGACATCTTCTTCGACCGGGACAAGCGCGAGCTGTACGTGGTCGATCCCGGCAGGCACTCCTTATACATCTACGACGACAACGGCATGTTCGTCCAGCAGATACCCCTCGCCGGGGGGCCGCGCATGGCGGCTGTGGACCGGGAGGGGCAGATATACATCGGCCATCTCGACAGCCCGAAAATAAGCCTCCTCGATTACAGGGGGGAGCGTCTGGACGAATTCGAGCTCCCGGAAAAGGTGCACGTCGAGGGTAAGATGGTCCGACCTCTCTATTTCACCAGAGGTCCGGAGGGGGCGATCTATGCCCTGAAAAGCAACGGCGGCATTGTCAAGATGGATCCCTTCGGCGAGTCCCATCAACCGGTGGAGCTTGCCGGGCAAGATGCGCCCAACATGATTTACGGCATGACGGTGGACAGTGCGGGAAGGTTCCTGTTTACCGACATGCGCCCCTATTCGGTGGTCATCTTCGACCCGAAAAAACAGAATTTCAAGCGGTTCGGCGAGGGGGGCGTGCTCTACGGGCAGCTCGACCGCCCGATCGGGATAGCCGCCGATGAAAAGGGGCACATATTCGTGGTAAGCACGGTCACCAACAAGGTCACCTGCTACGACAAGGATGGGAAGTTTATCGAGGAGTTCGGCGGGATCGGAGAAACCTACGGCAGGTTCTATTTTCCGAGCAAGATAGTCTCCGATGGCAAGGACAGGATATTTGTCCTCGAAAACGCCTTGAAGCGGATACAGGTATTCAGGGTCGAATTTCTTAAGGAAAAGGAGGTGGTGGAGGACTCCGCTGCTGATTCACAGGAGCCGGGCCAGACGACGGCAGCAATGCAGGTGAGTAGCAGGCAGGGAGAAACAGGAAGGTAGGAAGGCAGGAAGGTAAGTAGCGAGGAAGTGAGAAGTGAGAAGTGTCTTACAAATGCAATAGTGCAGGGAAACCTGCAAAATCAAAGGAAAGGGAGAAAAAAATGAAAAAGGTTTTACTGACACTCGCAGCAATGGCACTCATGGCGGCTCCCGCCATGGCCGCCAGCCAGGTAGGCAACCCCGGTTACTTCACAGGCACTGAAGCCGGCCCGAACTCGAAGCAGTACCACTCCTATGACGGCCTCATCTGTACTGACTGCCACACTCTCCACGGCAGCGAAAACGGCCAGGCAGTAACCGCGGGCCGCGACCAGACCTGGGCGGGCTCTGCTCCCTCCGTCGCTGGCGGCGGCTATCGCGAGCTTCTGAAAAAGGGTGACTGGACCGACATGTGTCTCTCCTGCCACAAGCAGGGCTACAACACCTCCTCCACCGTCGACCTCCCGAACGTCACCGACAGCGGCTGGGAAGCTCCGGTCGTCATGACCCTGGGCGGCACCGTCCCCTCCGGCAAAGCGATGCCGGGCGGCGACTTCTACTTCTCCAACATCGATGCGAAAAAAGGGCACAACCCGGCTTACACCCCCGGCTCCTTCGGCGGCGCCGCGACCTCCAAGCTGATGCTCGCCGACTCCACCCTTACCTACAACCCCCCCGGCGGCTCGATCAATGACGGCGAGTGGTCCTGCCACTCCTGCCACGGGATGCACGCCCGCTTCAGCGGCGGCTACACCGCATACCGCCAGATCAAGCGCAAGGTCAACGGCATCGTCCAGACCGCCGACGTACGCGGCTTCGGCACCGAGATCGAGCAGGGCGACTACACCCTCGGCCAGCAGGCCGCCGCCTACGAGCCGATCAAGTCCAACTCCCGCGGCAGCCTCTCCGGCTTCGACTACCTCGCCAGCCGTGGGGACGGCCTCGGCCTTGACGGCGCCAGCCTCAACGCCACCTACGGCGACGCCAACAAGAACATCTACCGCGGCGGCTTCTCCTCCTTCTGCGCCACCTGCCACGGCAACTTCCACGGCGGCAATGTCGAGGCCGAGCAGGCTTCCGGCAACAGCAGCACCAACACCTACTCCGCCGCCGGCACCTGGGTGAAGCACCCGACCAACATCGCCATGGGCCAGACCGCTTCCAGCAGGAAGTACGGCATCAACACCTACAAGGCCGTTGTAACCTCCAGCGTCGGCACCACCAACCAGAACGGCGATGGCTATGACTGGAAATACCCCCTGGTGAAGCCTGACACCGACGGCACCGTGAAGAACAACGTGGCTTCCAAAGGGGTCGCCGGCACCCTGAACGTGGACGACCGGATCATGTGCCTCACCTGCCACAAGGCCCACGCCACCGACTACGCCAACATGGTCCGTTGGGACGCCAAGGCCCACTCCTTCATCCAGAACGGCTCGACCGACTTCGAAGGCGAGCTCAGCAGCGGCGACAACCTCGCCTACGGCTGCGGCAAGTGCCACCAGAAGGGCGGCAAGAAGGCTTACGTAAAAGCGTTCTAACTGAATTAGCAGTCTTGTTATCGGGGGCGGGCGACCGCCCCCTTTTTTATTGTGACAAGTACACTAAAGGCGCATTAACCTGCTGATATAAAAAAAGTTTAGTTGACACCAGCCCCCATTGTCATGGTAATATTCAGTCATTTGCAGTGACAAAAATGACAAAGAACGGGGTCTAAAATTCCTATGAAGAGGCTGATCTATCTTGCACTTTTACTTGCCCTGTCCGGGTGCGCCGTAAACCGCGGAGCGCTGACCGAGGAGCAGCAGCCGCAGCAGGCCGCTCCGCTCCCAGCGCCTCAATCGCCGGCCGCTCCCCCGGCAGAGATGTCCAGGCTGCCGCTGCCCGGCATGACCGATCCGAACGGCGGGAGAAGCCCGTCATATTCACCGGACGGCAAAAAGATCGCCTTCCTCTCCTCCACCCGTCACACGCCGCCGGACCTCTGGGTGATGGATGCCGACGGTTCGAACGCACGCCGCCTCACCACGAAGGGTGTCGAGTCCTACATCTGGTCCGCTGACGGCGGCTCCCTCCTGATTTCGGTCCGCCGCGTCGGCTACAAGGAGGTCCTCAGGATCACGCCGGACGGGGTGGAGAAAAGGGTGCCCTCCCTCCCCCCCAACTGCTCGATACCGGTCTATTCGCCCGACGGCAATCTGTTCGCCTTCACTGCCCCGGCCCAGGGGTCGGAGGACTCGAGGGACCTCTGGGTAGGGACCGCTTCCGGGGACCGTGTCGAGCCCGTGACCGACAAGTTGAGCATCAGGAACTTCTTCTGGAGCCCGGACAGCCGCGGCATCTTCTTTGAACCCGGGAAAACCTACGGCACCGGCATCTGGACCCTCGATCTGGCTACCATGGAGAGCAAGCCCCTGGTAAGCAAGTACATCGGCACCCCGGTCTTTTCGCGGAACTCCGGCCTGATCGCCTACCCCTATCCGGTCAACCCGGGCGAATTCGAAGTGCACACCATGAAACCGGACGGCACAGACGTCAGGATTTACCGGTCCCCCCGCCTGTCGGGGAGGAGCATTGCCTGGGACGCCGCCGGCAAGGGGATCTATTACCTCGCGCAGGACATAAAGAGGAAGGAGGGTGCGGAGAAGCCCCGGGAACCGGCGGAGAAGTCGGGCGCTCCCCACGAATCTGCGGCTGATAAGGAAATTGAAAGGGTCGGCGTCAACGCCCTCTGGCGCCTCGACCTGGCAACGGGCAAGGAGGAGCGCATTTCCCCCGAGAACCTGCACCTGACCGATTATACCTTTTCGGCGACAGGGGAGAGGATGATCCTGGAGGGGGTCACGGAGAAGAGCCACGCCGCGGAACTCTTCCAAATCGAGCCATCCTCGGGGGAGCTCAGGCAGTTGGTAAAGAGTAAGCCTTCGACCTGGATGCCGGTCCCCTCACCCGATGCGACAAAAATCGCCCTCGTCACAAACGAGGCGTTCACCGAGACGATAAAGGTGGCAAGCTCCACCGGCGAAGAGCTGGCCATCTACCCCAATGTTCCGTTAGCGGCGGATTCGCGTCTCTACTGGCTCCCCAGGAGTGAGGCGCTGGTCGTTTTCAATTCCAGCGGCTTGCTGGCGTTCACCGAAAACTCTCCCATCGAGTTCACCAATTTCAAGGACCACAGGATATTCCTGTTTGCCGACGCCTCGATTCAGGAGGATAAGATCCTGATATCATCCATTCCCCAGTACGGGGAATCCGCCGGACTCTACCTGCTGGAAGCGGCAGGCAACAAGTTCGTGCAGACCGACCTGAGATACCCGGCAGCTCCGGACGTGGCAGCCGAGCATTACATGCAGCCCCGCTGGTCCCTTGACGGGAAGAAGATCGCCTTCAGCGACGGCATCGATATCTGGACCATGAGCGCGGAGGGGAAGGGGCGCATCTGGATTACGAACCACGCCGAGGAGAACAGCAAGGATCAGGAAAAGTATGCCGTCGCAAACTATCCGGTCTGGTCCTCCAAGGGGGACAAGATCTGCTATACCGTGACGGCTTTTCACGACAAGGACATATTCCGCCAGCTTTGGCTGATCAACGCCGATGGCTCCGGCGCCAGGATGCTCTTTTCCGAGCAGATGGGGAGCCAGTTCCAGGTATTCCTGCCTGAATTCACCAATCAGCCCTTTTTCGACTACAATGATGAGCACATCATATTCACCGCCGTGGACAACGGCATTCCGAACATCTACAGCGTCGACGTCAAGGGGGGCAAAACCAGCAGGCTGACGGAGACCGGCGGGATTTACCCCGCGCTTCTTCCCGAGGAAGGGGTCATCGTCTATGTTTCCCTGGAAGGAAACGTGGAGAGGGTCTTCCTCATGAATAGCGATGGCTCGGAGAAGCGCCCGTTTGTAGTCAAGGCGAGGCCCGGCGCTCCGGAAGGCAAGGTCGCAGTCCCCCCTGCCGTGGCAGAGCCGGGAAAAAATGCGGCCAAACCTGCCGAGACGGTGAAAGAAAAAGCCGGCCCGGCCGAGCCAGTGAAGAAAAAGACGCAGGTGAAAAAGAAGGGGCGCTCGAAGAAAAAGGCACCGGGTGCCGATGCCGTCAAGCAGTGACCAAATCAAGCGAGGGTGACCGATGCGGGTCAGGGATTACCTTCATAAATTCGTAGGTATTGCGGCAATACTTCCGGCATTGTTTCTTGTCACGGTGGCGCCGGCTCTACCCATAGGGCTGGAAAATGCCGGGGTGATCATCCCCTCCGGCCTGGAGAGCGGCTTCCAGAATCCATCGGCCATCTGGTACGACAGGGTGAAGGGATTCCTGGTCGTGGCAAACACCCATGCCCGGCAGGTGGCCGTCCTTAATAATCAGGGGCAGGCCATAAAGGTGCTGGGGAAAGACGGCGAAATCGGTTTTCCCGTGGCCGTGGCGGTGAACAGGGGTGGCTCCCTCTTTGTCGCCGAAACAGACAGCGAAAAACTCAAGATTTTCCCCCAGTATGACGCCATGGTCGTGGATTTCAAGGCACTCGACCTTTCACCTTTTCGGCGGTTCGCGCCGGTGCAGCCGGCCGCACTTTACATCGACCGGGAAGATAACCTTTATGTGGCTGACCGTGGCAATCATCAGGTTGTCATCTTCAACAGCGCCGGCAAGTTCAAATCCGCCATAACGGATGCGGGCAACCCTGCCGATATCTGGGTCGATCATTCCGGAAGCATACTGGTGGCTGACCCCGGTTTTGGCGGCATCCGCGTCTACTCCCCCCAGGGGGCGTGGCAGCGGACCCTGGGCGCCTCCGCCCCGCAATTCAAGGCGCCTTTACGCATCAAGGCCCTGACAGTAGATCGGAGAGGGCGCATCTGGGTTGTTGAGGAGGGGGGACAGACGATTAAGGCGCTCGATTCCGCGGGGAATCTCGTCATGACATTCGTCAGCGGAATTTTTTCCCCGGCGGACCTTGCCCTGGATGAACAGGATAACCTCTACGTGCTGGAGCAAGGGGGAAACCGGATATCTGTATTCCGCATTTCCGGTTTCTGAGGGGAAGGGAGAAGGGGATGAACAGGAGAGTCTGCGACCATTATGCTGTTCTGAGCCTGATAACGGGTTTGCTGCTCGCGTTCGGCCCCGCCCCTGCTTTTGCCCAGGCACAGAAAAAGGAAACCCGGAGTCAGAAGGCCCAGGCGGACGCGCCCTATGTCGCGCCCGGCATAAGCAAAATCGCCGATTTTCAGGACCGGGGGAGCGACAGGCATATCCGCAGCCCGCTGGCGCTGGCCAGGGATAAAGCGAGCGGCGACCTGGTGCTGTCCAGTTTCGAGGCCGGCGAGGTCGTCATCCTGGATGCGCACGGAACTCTCGTGGCGAGCCTGAGGCCGGAAACGGGTCTTGTCACCCCTTACGGCGTGGCCGTGGATGACAAGGGGCGAATTTACGTCAGTGAGATAAGGTCCGGTTTCCTGAAGATATTTTCCCCGGGAGGGGAGCTGGAGGATGAGTTCGACCTCTCCGAGGTCATGGGTAAAACGGTCGCTCCCGGCAGGATAACGCTCGGCAAGGATGATCTGATCTTTGTTGCCGATCTGAATTCGCACGAAGTTCTCGTTATAAATAACAAGGGAAAGTTCGTCAGGTCAATCGGAGGCTTTGCCTTTCTCCAGAAAGCCGGCGAAACAAGCGATGGCAGGATAATCACTCTGAGCTCCCAGGGTAAGGCGGTACAGATCTTTTCCCGGGACGGGGCGCTGCTCCGATCTTTTGGAGAGCATGGAGACCCGTCGGCAGGGAGCGTCTCTTTTCCCACGGGCTTTGCCGTCGATGCCAAGGAAAGGCTCTGGATCGCCGACGCGTTTCAGCACCGCCTCAAGGTCTTTTCCCTGGACGGGCGGTTCCTGTTCAACTTCGGGCGGCTGCAGGAGAAGATCGGCGGCTTCTTCTTCCCGGTCGATCTCTGTTTCGGCGAGGACGGGGAGCTCTTCGTCCTGGAAAAGGGAGGTAACCGCATCCAGGTTTTCCAGGTTGACGATCTCAAGGTTAAGGCGCCCAAGGGAAAGTAGCGGGGTGAGGGAAAAAGATGGGAATTTTAAGGAAAACAAGATCGGTCAACCGGGCTGAGTGGCGTCTTTCGGCGCTCCTGCTGTTTTTGGCGGTCACTCCCATGCTCCTCGTGCTGTCGTCAACCCGTGCGAATCCGGCCCGCTATCACGACCTGGAAAGGAGCACGCAGCCGTGCAGCGACTGTCATACCCTCCATTACAGTGAGGGGGGGGTTGTCCCGACAAAGACGGTATTCAGCAAGACGGAGAGTTTTGTGCAAACGGCTGAACCGAGCGGTCCCTACGCAATGCTGCTGATGCGGGCAACCACCAACGGCCTCTGCCTCTTCTGCCATGACGGGTCGGTGGTAGAGGCGCCCGATGTGGTTGCAGACGGTTTGGAAGAAACTACTCAATTACCGATACTGAACTATTATTCGGGCTCCGGCGACGAGCATTCCGCCGCCGGCTACTTCGCCAACAGCGGCGGCGCCGCCAGTATCTACGGGCACGACCTGGGGGTGACTTTCTCTAATTCGGGTACCGATAAATTCACTACGCTGAACAATGTTACCCTGACCTGCGCATCATGCCACGATCCCCATGGCACCCCCAACTACCGCAATATTCTTACCGCGCCGGCAGGCGGGGACGGAGTGAGCGTGGAGATGGCCAGGGACGTCTACCGGGACCCGAACAACCCGCCGGGCGATCCCCCTTCCCAGTCGGCTTCGATTGCCGCCTACAAGGAATCCAATCTGGGGTACAAGACGAATACCTCCAAGTGGTGCACCGAATGTCACGACCAACTGAAAGATCATGTTGGGGGCAGCACACCCACTACGAGAAAACACCATCGTGCCGATGTTGCGCTTAACGATTCCGCGTTCAGCTCGTCATCCAAGCCGCCTGACTATGGCCATTGGAATGGCGGGACCGGCAAAGGTTTCGGTTCAAGCACAAGCAGCACCGATACCGCCAACGAGGGGGTACCGAGGCTCCGTTTTCAGGCCTATTCCTCCTCTAGCGGGGTGGGTGACGTGGGAGCCGCGCAGACTGTGAATGAGGGGAATGAGGTTATGTGCATGAGCTGTCATCTTGCCCATGGCGGCAAATACAAAGGCGGCCTCGTTTGGCCTTATGCCGATGACCTCAACCCTGTTCCCGCCGATCAGTCGTCCGGTTGCTATCAGTGCCACAACGAGAATTGATGCGGTTATTTACACTTTTATATGCGCATTGCTGAGCAATGCATGATCTCAAAGGGGAGGGGTATTATGAAATTGTGGCTAGTTGCTGCTGTTTTTCTGGGTCTGCTCATATCGGCAGGCATGGCTTCGGCGGAATCGCCCATTCTTGTGACTCACACCCTGACCGGCTACAGCATGGGGAGTGACTCGGTCGTTTTGAGCTATATCCTGAAGGTGAAAAATCCAGGATATAGCAATGTCAGCAACCTTACCCTGGCACAGGTCCCTCTTTTCATGATTGGCACTGACAGAATAACCCTGAGTATCGAAAGTCTTGAACCGCTGGGAGAAACGCAGATTCCTTTTAGTATCGTAACCCCCATGCTCCTCGATCAGGCCGCGTTTTCAGAGCGACCCCTTTTCTGGGCAGGTGAATACACAGATGGTAACGGTGATCTGTTGGAGTTTCCCGCATCTTCCGTTGAGGGAGGTGCGTTATGAGGAAAAACGCATTCTATAAAATAATCTTGGTAGTCTTAATGATCCTGGTGCCATTTCTCTCATTGCCTGCCGACGCTGCATTAGGTGATTACCTATATAAATGGGGCGGTTTATATAATTTTCGTTATCCTAAAGATATTGCTGTAGATCAAAGTGGAAACTTCTATGTGGCATCTAATTGGGGTGTATACGTTTTCAGTAACACAGGAGCCTTCCTAAGACAATGGGGGACTAAGGGTTCTGGGGATGGACAATATGTGGCTCCATCTGGCATTACTGTAGATGGAAGCGGTAACGTCTATGTGGCAGATAGTTCAAGTTCAAAAGTGCAGGTATTTAGCGTAGATGGGAAATTCATAAGAAAATTGGGCACAGACGGACAATTTAATTCACCGGCCGGTATGGCAGTGGATTCAAACGGAAATGTATATATAGCTGACGGCCGCAATGGCAGAATTCAGGTGTTCAGCAGTACAGGGATATTCCTTAGATCATGGGGGTCCCCCGGCTCTGGTGATGGCCAATTTAGTTGGCCACAGGCCATAGCCATTGATAAAAACGATAATGTTTACGTGGCAGAAAGAGGCAACTATAGGGTCCAAGTCTTCAGCAGCACGGGTGTATTCTTAAGAAAGTGGGGTATATATGGCTCTGGTGATGGGCAGTTTAAGAGCCCTTTTGGCGTAGCAGTGGATTCAGATGGAAATGTCTTTGTAGCTGATGTTTCTACTCATAGCATCCAGGTTTTTAGCAACACAGGTGAATTTATAAGAAAATGGGGTGCATATGGCACTGACGATGGGCTATTTAAAGATCCACAAGGAATAGTCATGGATTCAAGCGGCAGTATTTTTGTGGCTGATTATGGCAATGATAGAATACAAGCCTTCAGCAGTACTGGGGCGTTTCTTAGAAAGTGGGGGGTATCTGACACTGGCGATGGATTTTTTTACATGCCTAGGGGCATAGCTATTGATAATAGCGGAAATGCCTATGTGGTTGACCAATATAATTATAGAGTCCAGGTTTTTAACAGCGATGGCGCTTTCCTTACAAAATGGGGGTCATATGGCTCTCGTGACGGGGAATTTCGGGCACCATATGGCATTACAGTCGATGAAAGCGGCAAAATCTATGTGGCTGATACCTACAATCACAGAGTTGAAGTATTCAGCAGTACAGGGACATTCCTTAATAAATGGGGGACATTAGGCTCTGGTGATGGCCAGCTTAGCGAGCCATCGGGCATAGCAGCAGATGAGACCGGGAACGTGTATATAGCTAGCAGTAAAGGAGTACAGGTTTTCAGCAATACAGGGGCATTTCTGGAGAGATGGGGGGGGTCTTACGGACAACTAAAGTATCCAAGGGGTATAGCTGTTGGAAAGAGTAGTGGAAACCTTTATGTGGCTGATACCAGTAATCATAGAGTGCAAGTTGTCAGCAATACAGGGGCATTCTTGGAGAAGTGGGGAACACTGGGCTCTGGTAATGGTCAATTTAATTACCCAAGTGGCGTAGCGGTAGATTCTAATGGGAATGTCTATGTGGCCGATACTAACAATCACAGAGTTCAGGTTTTTAGTAGTACTGGGACATTCCTTACAAAATGGGGAACATATGGTTCAGATGATGGTCAATTTAAATATCCATTTGGCATAGCTGTGGCGTTAAATGGAAAAATATATGTGTCTGATTCCGGTAATCAACGAGTGCAAGTTTTTGAAGGCTATGAGAGTTGCGTGCTTACTGCCGATGCCGGTCCTGCCCAGACGGTGGAGCAAACCTCGCCTTTCGGCGCTTCGATTATCCTAAGCGGTTCCAGCACTTCCCACGGTTGCACAAGTGCATTAACCTACGAGTGGACCTGGTCGGGCGGCTCCGCAACGGGGGCAAATCCGACTGTGACCCTCCCTCCGGGGACAACAAACGTTACGCTTACCGTTAGGAGCGGCACTTCATCCGCAGCCGATAGCGTGGCCGTCACCGTTCGGGACACGCAGGCGCCATCCACGATCGCCATCTTGAACGGCTCGAAGGGGAATAACGGCTGGTACCTCTCTGATGTCACGGTTTCTTTGAGTGCCTCCGACACGGGTTCCGGCGTTAAAGAGTCACATTATCAGGTGAACAGTGGCGTTGATGTTGCGGTGCCGGGAAGTTTCGCATCAGTGAGTTTGACGACAGACGGCGGCTTTACCGTCAGCTATTATGCTATTGATAACGCCGACAACAGAGAGAATCCACCGAATAACGTAACCGTAAATATCGACAAGACGCCGCCGACAATTACGATAACCGGCGTTACTACCGGTGCAGCATACACGCTTGGTGCTGCGCCGACAGCAGGGTATTCCGTTATGGACAGTCTTTCCGGTGTGGCGACCGAAACCGCCAACCTCACTGGCGGAAATGTTAACGGCGTCGGAACGTACGCCTACACAGTGAACGCAACTGACAGGGCGGGGAATACCGCCAATGCCACTGTCGTTTACAACGTGGTCTACGGGTTCGGCGGCTTCCTACCGCCGGTAAACCTCGACAAGCCGTTCAAGCTTGGGAGCACGATACCGGTAAAGTTCCAGCTCACGGGCGCCAAGGGCTCTTACATTTCCACTGCTAGCGCCACAATCATGGTCCAGCAGTTTTCGGACGATCAACCAGTAGGCGAACCGATAGGGGTTACGTCTACAAGCGCTGCGGATATGGGGAACACTTTCAGGTACAGTACGATAGACAACCTGTATCTCTATAACCTGAGCACGGATGGCCTGTACGAGGGTATATGGCAGATCCGGGCAACGCTCGATGACGGAACGGTAAAGACGGCGTTCATAGATCTAAAGGCGAAATGATGCACCCTGTCCCCCTTATCTCTGCACCTCTTCCCAGACCGAAGAGGGAATGATCCCTATCTTTTGGTGAGAGGGTGGCCAAAGGCCGGGTGAGGAGGGTTAAATGTTCATCGTTTCACTTAGAGCTCTCGAACCGGTTTTAACGCGAGATGGTAAGCCTTGCACGAGGTCTATTAACAAGATGACTTTCAGGATGCTGTTAATTGTGATTGTAGTATTCGCCGGGTTGCTCTGGTCACAGCGAGCGATTGCCGACCCTACGGCGCATAATAATGCTGTTACAGGCCCGTTAAGGACAAAAGGCATTCCCAGGGGTTCCTGCGGTCAATGCCATATTGACAAAAGCACCCCGATTAGATATCCCAGCAGCCTCTGGCGGGAAAACGACAACGAGCTTTGCTACACCTGCCATCAGACGATAAATGCCTCCGGAGTCTATCCGGGGAGCGAAGTCTACGAAAATTCGGATCACAGGACCGATCCCCGTTTTATCTGGCCTGGCCCGGTCCCCACACAGCGCAGGGAGCTGCGGGCCGCGGGGAAATGCCTCAACTGCCATACCCCGCACGGCCGAAAGGACCAGGGAGGGCTCATCCCGAGCCTGCTGATCGCAAGGGAAGAGAACCTCTGCCTCACCTGCCATGATGGCTACCCTTCGGTACGGGACATCGCGCGTGACGTCCGCAAGCCTTACAGCCATCCGGTCAGCCGTTATGCTGGGAAGCACAGCGCCGATGAGGGGGGGGATACTGCCAGATACTCCTACCTGGGAAGTTATCGCCATTCCGAATGCAGTGATTGCCATAATCCCCATGCAGTCGTGGGAGACCCTCTACCGCCGACAGCTCCCACAGCATCCAACAGGAATGCACGGGTCAGCAGGATAAGGGTATTCAACGGCGGCCCGGGCACTATTCCCATGTACGAATACAGGTCCGCGTTCGATATCAGCTCGCCGGTGCTGGAGTACGAGATCTGCTTCAAGTGCCATTCGTCCTGGACCCAGCAACGTCCTGGCGTGCAGGACATGGCGAGGCTCTTCAACACCAATAACGCGTCCTTCCACCCCGTGGAAGGCCAGGGGAGAAACCCCGGCATCAACCCCAACGCCTTCATCGGCGGGAAAAGCGCCTTCAGCACCATTTACTGCAGCGACTGTCACGGCTCGGACGACTCCAGCCTCAGGGGACCCCATGGGTCGCAGTTCCCCAACCTGTTGCAAAGGAGATACGAGGCGCGCAGCACCAGCAGGTTGACGACCAGTGACGAACTCTGCTTCCTATGCCATAATTTCGACACTTATGCGAATACGGCCGGTCTTTTTCAGCAGGCAAGCCGCTTCAATCCGCCCCTTTCACCCAACGGCCATGCCTTCCATGTGGGGCCACCGAATAACGTTCCATGTTACGCCTGCCATGATTCCCACGGCTCTCCGGGGTTCCCGGCGCTCATCGTTACCGGCAGGAACCCGGGGATTATCAGCTTCAGTTTTGCCGCAACAAGAGGTCAATGCTCAGCGACTTGCCACAGTACCCCCGCGGCCAGGTCCTACCAGATCAATTATCCCCGCTAGATGGAGCGAGGTTGAAACTGAAGCGTCTTAACATCCTGGCACTGGTTGGCATTATCCACATTCTGCTGGTTATCGCTCCTCGGCAAGGGGAGGCGGTCACGAGGATAAACGGCAACTTTTCATTGGGCACCACTTTTGCCTCGGGTGAAACTCAGCCCAGTGTATTTTCAGGGGGGGTAAATCTCGAGATCATACCCCCGACAAGAAAATTCCAGGTCCGTCTCACGGTTCCCCTGACTTTTTCGGTTACAACAGAGGGGGGCTCCACCACGGTTTCTCCAATCGGAAACGGCATTTGGGGAGCGGACATATCGGGAGAACGGTACAATCTCAATCTCCAGTACGGCCGTCTGGCTACGGTGTCCAATGCGGCCCAATTGCTGGACACCACTTTATCGAGGGCTGCCCTGGCGGTTTTTTTAACCCCGGGCGCCCCTACTTTCTACACCAATCTGTCAAGAACCGAAACTACTGTTGCAGGAATAAGCAGCCAGACTGACAACTTTTCCGTTTCCAGCGATTACAACTATAAATGGATGAATTTCAGAGGCAGTCTTAGCCGAACGGAAACGAGCGGCAGCAGTCTGACACCAGCCACATCATACAATTTGGGGCTCGGCATGGGAGGAAGCTATAATATCCTGCCAAGAACCACTCTCACGGGCAATTATGACTTCAATCGCTATACGGCGGATGCCAGCAGTGACAGCACAACTCATACCATGAGCCTGCGCGTCGACGTCTTGCCGTTTGACTGGCTCTCGGTTGGCGGGATTATCACCAGAACCATCAATGATGTGGATCTCAGCGCGAGCGACATACAGCAATCTGCGGCAGTTTCGGTCGGCATGTCCCTCCCCGGCAGGGTGAAGATCACACCTTCCGCGGGAACCAGAACGTTCGCGGACGTAGGGGCCAAGAGGACGGTCAACTTCGCGGCGATCGAGGCATCCTTCAGCGACTATCTGAGGGAAAACATAAAAACGGAACTTCGGGCCGCACGTTCCTACGAATCGGACCCGAGTCAGGGGCAAAACATCAGCGATTCAGCCGCGGTCAACCTGATCACCGATATTACCCCGCGGATCGCGCTGACTGCTTCATTAAACATGACCAGAAATGATAACGAGGCCTTCGTCAGCTCTCAGCGATTCGACGGTTCCGGTACCCTGACAGAGCGGGACGCACTTGATCAGATCCGCGGTGGGCTGCCTGCCGGTTTCATCTTTTTCGATACTGTCAATAACGATATTTATACAAAGAACTCGGCAACGATTGGGGATTGGTCCCTCCCTGTCCACTTTGTGCCGGAAACCTTGCAATATAACTTCAGTAAAACCGTGCAGATGAGAATAATCCCTACAGACAAGACCACCGCCATCATCAACTACACATCGAGCTCAACCGCCGAAAGCTTCGATATTGTAAAGCTCGGCAGTCATTCCTTTAACGGTTCCTTAACCTATACTCCGAACCGGCGCACTAATTTCAGCCTTTCCGGGGTCGCCCTGATTCCGGAGGTTGCAGTTGCTTCGTATTCCGCGACGGCAACGATGACCTACCGTTATCTTCCGGGCCAGCAGATAAATCTGGGTTACAGCTGGCAGTCTTTGCAGACGGCAACCCATAACTCACTTACGGGGGGGATCGGATTCAATTTACGCAAGAGGACTTCTCTGGGGATACAATATACGTTGTCCCGGCTTTTTGAAAAGGAGCAGGCATACCTGGTGAGGGTAAGTTTAAATAAATCTTTCTGACAGGAGAGGGAATGGGAATGTTGAAATGGTTAGCGAAAGGAGCATTGTTGCTGTCGCTGTTTGCTTTCCTGGGGTGCAGCGGCATTGGCGAGAGCCGCAGCTTCCTGAATCCCCAGGTAGATTTCAGCTTTTACAATCGTATCGCGGTGATACCGTTCAAAAGCCTTGTCAGTGATCAACTTGCCGCCGAAAAGATGACGGAGTATTTCATGCTGGAACTCCTTATTGCCGGCGAGCGGGAGGTGATGGAACAGGGGCAATTCAACAACGTGGTATACCAGGTTACGAAATTGCCGCACCCCTTTGGTCGCCAGGAATTCAGCACCGCCCAGTTTACTCAGATAGGGGAGCTCGCCAAGGTCCAGGGTTTTTTCATGGGAACCATCCATGAATACAGCATGATCTCGGTCGGAGGAGAACAGTATCCGATGATCGCCATGACGGTCAAGTTCATAGATGCCCCCACCGGGACGCTTGTCTGGCAGAACACCCTGACTGCCGCCGGCGGTCCTAATCTCCCGGTAGTCAGTATCGGAGAGACTTTCACGCTGAACGAATTAAGCCAGAAGATTTGTCGGCGGGTCGTGAGGGACTTCTACAAGACTGTACCGATCAAATAACGCCCAGGAGTCAAAATATATGAACAACATGAGCAGAACGATCAGATCTGGTGTAACAATGGTTCTGGTTTTATTCTTCGGCGCCATGCTTTCCGGTTGCCAGTCATCACCCATCAAACCCTACATCAGCAAGAACTTCAAGGGGGGTGAAGGGATGAAAATGGCAATTCTCCCGTTCGACAACATGAGCAAAACCCAGGGGGCCGGAAAGGCCCTGGAAAACATCATGATGATAGAGCTCCTCAGCCGGACCCCTCTCACGGTCGTCGACCCTGGAGAGGTATCGGCCGCTCTCTCCCAGGAGAGGGTCAGAATGACGACCACCATTAAGAGAGAGGCTGTCAGAAACCTTGGTAAGAACATGGGGGTTAATTTCCTTATGGTCGGGGCTATCCACGAATATGATTTCCAGTCTTTCACCGGAGTTTCAGGCGCGATACCCGTCATCGCAATTACTATGAGGTTGATCGACACAAACAGCGGGGATATCGTCTGGGCCGGCAATGCAACCCGGCGTGGTAACGACCGGGAAACGGTGTTCGGCATAGGCAGGATCCAATCCATGAACGCCCTTGCCGAGCAGGTAGCCATCGAGTTTGCAGAAGCCATCAACAAGGCTCTGCAAAGATAGCCTATTGCATCATGATTCTTTGATCAGCATTAAAAGTATATTAAGTGTTGAAAGGAAGGTAGACTCCATGAAAATTCCAAAGATCCGGCCAGTTGTTGCATTCTTTATTGCGGTCATGACAGCCATGGCCGTATCTACAGGCGCAGAAGCGGCAATAAAGAGCTGCCTGGATTGTCACAAGAAATCAAAGGCCGATTTTACCAAAGCCTTTGTCCATGAGCCTGCGGGCAAGGAGCAGTGCGAGTCCTGCCATAAGCGGCACGGCTTTTCCAATAAACTGATTCTGAAAGAGAAGGGCGCGGCCCTCTGTTATTCCTGCCACAAGGAACTGAAGGAGAAGCTTGAGAAAAAAACCATGCATTCTCCGACAAAGAAAGGGGAATGCACGGCATGCCATAACCCTCATGCCTCGGATAGCAAGGGCCTCTTAAAAAAGCAGTCCGACAACAGTCCAATCTGTTTTGACTGTCACAAAGGACTGAAGGCGATAACGAAGGCGGCCGGCGTCCACAGGCCGTTTGCAACGGGTGACTGCATCTTGTGTCATCCGCCCCATTCAACGGACCTTGGCCGGCTGTTGACAAAGACCGGCGACGACCTTTGCTACTCCTGTCACGCCCGCGACAAGGTTGTTGCCAAAAAACCACATGACCTGGATGCAGTGCAGAAACAGCCCTGTTCCGCCTGCCATGACCCCCACGGCACAGAAAAGAAAAATGCTGTCAGGCCAGATATCCATGAACCTTATGCCCAGGGGGACTGCACCCTCTGCCACACCGCTGCTCCGAAAGAAGGGGGAAAGGCCCCCCTTTCTCAACCGGTTAAAGAACTGTGCGTGAGTTGCCATGATGATATTGCGAAAAAAACCGCCAAACCGGTGGCGCATTTCCCTGCCAAGGAAGGGGACTGTCTGAAATGCCATACACCCCACAAGAGCGCTCAGCGTCCTCTTATCAAAGGCGATCTGAAAACAATCTGCCTCGAATGTCACCTCCGCTTCGATGAGCAGTTGAAGATGCCGCAGGCCCACACCCCGGTGGCCCAGGGCAAATGCGCCGAATGCCATGATCTTCACGGCTCGGACAATAAGGGGCTGGCAAAGAGCTCCGGCGCCGAACTATGCCTTAAATGCCATGATAGCATCAAAAAGGAACTCGACCGTGCCGGCACGCGCCATATGGCTTTGGACATGGATGGCTGCGGGACCTGTCACGCGCCCCATGGAGCTCTGAACAAAAAACTGCTGAAAAAAGTGGAGGCCGACCTTTGCACCGATTGCCACGGCAATGTCAAGGAGAGCGCGGCGTATCGCTATAAGCACAAGCCTCTGTTCGATCAGGGATGCTCAGGCTGCCATACGCCGCACCGTTCGGAAGGGAAGTGGCTGACTGTCAAACAGGGGGCGGAGCTTTGCTTTACCTGTCACGATGAAATCAAAAAAAGCACGGCCAAGAAGTATCCGCACGCTCCCGCGCTCAAGGAATGCGTCGCTTGCCATGCGCCGCACGGGAGCAACAACAAGGCGATCCTCACATCCGACCAGAAGTCGCTCTGCATAAGCTGCCACAAAGGACTGGAGGAAATTTTCAGGAGGAGGTCGGTACATACTCCGGCAGCAAGGGGTGAATGCACAGGGTGTCATGACCCTCATGGGGCGGATATCACGAAGGGGCTTTCCGCCACCGGCGCCGAGCTTTGCTATTCCTGCCATAAGGAGGAGCAGAAACGCTTCAAGGAAGGCAAAATCCACCTCCCGGTAGAAAAAGGGAAATGTGATTCCTGCCATACCCCCCATGGGTCGAGCAACCCAGGCAACCTCCTCAAGCCGGTAGGTGACCTTTGCGCCAGCTGTCACAAGCTGTCCGGAGAGGAATTCAACAAGGCGCACAAAAATATGGCTGACAGGAATTCCAACTGCGCCTCCTGCCACGACCCCCATAGCTCAAAAATCGGGAAGCTCCTGAAGGAGAAGGCCCATGAGCCTTTCAGAAGCAGGGAATGCGATTCCTGCCACGCAAAGGGTGGGACGACAGGGCAAATCGTGCTGCTGGACACGAAGCAGAAACTCTGCTTTACCTGCCACTCTGACCTGGAGAAGATGACCAAGGCCCCTGTTGTGCACGGGCCGATCAAGAAAGGGGAATGCACGGCGTGTCACGACCCGCATGCCGCATCGGTGGATAAACTCCTTGTCGCCCCGGGGAGCAAGCTCTGCTATCGCTGTCATGCGGATAAGGCGGACATTCCGGAGCGGAAATACCAGCATAAACCCCTTGTCGAGGGGGCGTGCAAGGTTTGCCATACTCACCATTCATCGGCAAACAGGGGGCTCCTGGCGAAACCTGAGAAAGAATTCTGTTTCAGCTGCCATGAGTCCTTTAAGAAGGCGCTTGAAGGGAAGACCCTCCATAAGCCCGTTGCAGACGGCAATTGCGGGGCCTGCCATGACCCGCACGGCAGCAATAACCTGAGACTGCTCGCGAAGACCGTGCCGGAGCTCTGCTGGAATTGTCATGACGTGCAGAAACTGAAGCCGAAGCATATGGGCATCGACATAACGAATGCCGCATGTGCCAGCTGCCATGACCCTCATGCAGGCGACAAGGGGACGCGCGGGCTTCTTAATCCCTTTATGCACGTCCCTTATAAAGGGGGGGACTGCACGTCCTGCCATGCTGCCAGTGGGAAGAAGGAGCTCGCCAAGCAGGTCCCTGATCTATGCTGGGGATGCCATAAGAACGCTAAAAAAGGGTTTGAAGGGGGAACGCGCCATTACCCGGCATTCTCCGGCAAGCAATGCCTGAGCTGTCATTCCCCCCATGCGGGCCGGTCAAAGAAGCTGTTGTTGAAGGCGTCTCCCACCATATGCTACGATTGTCACAACAAGGATATCATGGCCAAAACCTACAAGCATCCGCCGGCAGAAGAGGGGTGCGAGACTTGCCATGTGGCCCATTCGGGCGGTCAGCCGAAACTGCTGGTAAAGGACATGCTCACCCTCTGCCTCGAATGCCACGAGAAGGTGCCTTCAACCCATCTGCACGGGATGGGCAAGAGTCCTTACGTCGATGCCAAGACCGGCCAGTACATAAACTGCGCCAGCTGCCATAATCCCCATTCGTCCAATCATGACAAGATGACCAATGGAGACAGGCGGAAGGAGCTCTGCACACGCTGTCACAAGAAGGGGCAGCATGAGCTGTAAAAAGAACCACGAGGAGAAAAGGTATGAAATGCAGTAAAAACATGTTCGCAATTATGCTGTTGATCCTGATCTGGACCACCCCCGCGGCGGCGGATTATGCCGCTGGTCTTGCTGCCTTCGTCAAGGGTGATTTTGTGTCGGCCTGCAAGGAGTTCCAGCCGCTGGCAGAGCAGGGTGTTGCAAAGGCCCAGCTCAAACTGGGAGAGATGTACCTGAACGGCCGCTGCAAACCACAGGCGGGAAAGGAGGGGGCAGCTGAGGCGGCAAAATGGTTCCGGCTGGCGGCGGAACAGGGAGGCATCGATGCCCAGATCAACCTGGGGCTTTTGTACAGTAGTGGTACAGGTGTGGAGAAAAACGAGAAGGAGACGCTGAACTGGTACCGCAAGGCCGCGGATCTGGGCTCTTCGAAGGCGCAGTGGATGATTGGCTACATGTATTCCACCGGGCTGGGTGTGCCCAAAAACGATACGGAGGCATTCAACTGGTACCGAAAGTCGGCAATGCAGGGAAATGAGGTGGGCCAGCGCCTCCTGGGAGAGTTGTACGGCCTGGGCCTTGGCGTGAAGCAGGATTACGTCCAGGCGTACATGTGGTTAAGCCTCTCTATCGAGGGGGGAGATCGCTATGCGTCGGAAATCAGGTACTCTTTTTACAAGAAAATGGCCCCTGAACAGGTTGACGAAGCCAAGAAGCTGGCAAAGGAGTGGCGTCCGGTAAAGGACAAAAAGGGGAAATGAAACACGATTGGAATTGATGGTCAGATTGCCAATTAACATTATGAGGTGAATTCCTGATGAAAATTCAAAGAATATTGACTCTGCTGGTTACACTCCTCGTTATCTCCGGGTGCAAGGAGAAAACCGGCGCCTCCAAGCCGCCCGAGATGCCCCAAAAATATGCGGAAAAGCTGGAGAGCCAGCCCGCGCAGCCCCTTGTCCTGGCAGGAATAAAAATTGAAGATGACGCCGGGTTGCAGGCAAAGAAGATCATTATTACCGCCTCCGGCCCTTTTCAGTTCAATGTCGTGCCAAAAGCCGACCCCGACAGGATCCTGGTGGTCCTGCACAACACGACAACCGGCAAGAATGGCGGCACGATCAAGGTTGGTGACGGCACCATCAGCACTGTTGAGACCGTCCAGTTGGACACCGGGAAAGCTCCGGCCGTCAGGATAACGATCGGTCTTCAGAAGAAGGCGGACTATAAGGTAATTCCCGGGGAGGGTTCCCTGGCGGTTGCCGTCCGGAAACAGAATTAGCTTGATCGGGGGCCGGTTAACGACAATTACTCAAGATCTGGCGACTGCATAAAAGGAAATTTTCAGGCGAGTCAATGGTAGAATCAGGGATTGGACAAGACCCTGCACAAAGAGATAATCTTTTGCAGGGTTTGCTCACTAAGACGGTTATACATTTATTGCTGATAGTCGGCATAGGCCTCATCGTCTACGCCAACACCTTCCATGTGCCGTTCATCTTTGACGACGAGTCATCCATAACAAATAACCCGGTCATCAGAGACCTGGGAAACTTCCTCTCCGGCGCGGGCTACGGCTATAATCCCCGGCGCTTCATCGGCTACCTTTCCCTGGCGCTCAACTACAGGTTCGGGGGGCTCGATGTCACCGGCTACCACATTTTCAACCTGACGGTCCACATTTTCAGCGCCTGCCTAGTCTATGCCCTGACGCGGCTGACCCTGGGAACCCCGTATTTTCGGAATGCGGAATGCGGAATGCGGAATGCGGAATTAATAACTCAAAACTTCATGCCGTTATTCGCGGCGCTTTTGTTTGTCAGCCACCCGGTCCAGACCCAGGCGGTGACCTACGTAGTCCAGAGGCTTGCGTCCCTGGCCACCATGTTTTATCTGCTTTCCCTCGTTCTCTACGTCGGGGCGAGGCTGGGCATTGAGACGCCAGGGAAGGAAAAAGGAAGAGAAGAGAAAGATGTTGAAACAGAGGGGGCGCGCCTAGTGCCGCCGCTTCTGCTTTACTCCGGTTCGCTCCTGTCGGCCGTGCTCGCCATGAAGACCAAGGAGATCGCCTTCACCCTGCCGCTGGTTGCGGCCCTGTACGAGTTGTTCTTCTTCAAGGGGAGAGCGGGCAGAAGGCTCCTTATCCTCCTTCCCATGCTCTTGACCCTGGCAATCGTCCCCTTGAGCATGCTGGAGGGGGGGAAGCCTGCGGGAGAGCTGCTCTCCGACCTGAGCGAAAAGACCAGGGCGGACACTGCCATGGCCCGGGGGGACTACCTCTTAACCCAGTTCAGGGTCATCGTCACCTATCTCCGGCTCCTGGTCCTTCCGCTGAAACAGAACCTGGACTACGACTACCCGGTCTACACCTCGTTCCTTCAGCCACAGGTCATCCTGTCGTTTCTGTTCCTTGTGGCGCTTATCGGGCTCGCCGTCTACCTGTTTTTCTCCTCGCGCCCGGCGCCCAGCGCCTCGCGCCTTGTTTCATTCGGCATCCTCTGGTTCTTCATCACCCTTGCTGTCGAGTCAAGTGTAGTCCCCATAGACGATGTCATTTATGAGCACAGGCTCTACCTCCCCTCGGTCGGGCTCTTCATCGCCGTTGTCTCCTCCATGCGGTCCCTGTCCGGCAGGCTGCCGGCAAGTGCCTGTATTGCCTCTTTTGCAGTGGTGGTCCTTCTCCTTTCCGTTACGGCCTGGAAGCGGAACCAGGTTTGGGGGGACGACGTCACCTTATGGCAGGACAACGTGAACAAATCACCGGAGAAAGCAAGGCCCTACGATAACCTGGGGCATGTATACCAGCAGAGGGGGGAGCCCCGGGAGGCAATCAGGCATTTCCGGGCTGCGCTAGCAAAAAACCCCAAATTCGCCAATTCCCATTATAACCTTGGCCTGGCATTGAGCGATATCGGCAGAACGGATGAGGCGATTTACCACTATAAAGCGGCATTGAGCTTGAGGCCGAATGACCCTGATGCATACAATAATCTGGGGCTGGCGTATCTGGAGAAAGGTCTGGCCAGCGAAGCGATTGAAAATTTTAATAGCGCATTGAAGCTCAAGCCGGACTTTGCCGCGGTTCATAATAATCTGGGGATCATTTATGCAAATGCCGGGTCGAAGGATAAGGCGGTCGAGCATTTCCGGGCGGCGGTTAACTTGAATCCTGATGATGCGAGGGCCCGGAACAACCTGGAGCGGGCGCTGCAGGACCAGAAAAAGATACGATGAACCATATGTTTTCCAGACCCTTCGTTCATATCTTGTTGATTGCACTCCTGGGCGCCGCCGTCTATTCCAACACCTTCCATGTGCCGTTCATCTTCGACGACGACACGTCCATAGTCAATAATGCGGTTGTCAGGAATCTGCAAGGTTTCCTTTCAGGGGGAGGCTACGACTACAACCCCCGCCGCTTCATCGGCTACCTCACCTTTGCGCTCAACTACCGGCTGGGGGGGATGGATGTGACCGGCTACCACCTCTTCAACCTGGCGGTGCATATTGCCTGCGCCCTGCTGGTCTATTACCTCGTGCGGCTGACGCTCGGAACTCCGTATTTCGGGAGTGCGGAGTGCGGAGTGCGGAGTGCGGAGTTAACGACTGAAAGTTCAAAACTTAAAACACAAATCTCCAATTCATCCGTCATCCGTCATCCGTCATCCTTCATCGCCTTATTAGCGGCGCTTCTCTTCGTTTGCCACCCGGTCCAGACCCAGGCGGTGACCTACATAGTCCAGAGGCTCGCCTCACTGGCCGCCATGTTTTACCTGGCGGCCCTGGTTCTCTACGTCCGGGCGAGGCTTTTCCAGGAGGAAGGGGGCATGGGGGGAAGGGGAGTATTTTTGCACATACTTTCCATCCTTGCTGCGGTTGCAGCCATGAAGACCAAGGAGATAGCCTTCACCCTGCCGCTGGTTACGGCCCTTTACGAGTTCTTCTTCTTTAAGGGGAAGGTGGGGAAAAGGCTCCTCGTGCTCCTGCCGATGCTCCTCACTATTGTCATCATCCCTTTGAGCCTGGTGGAGGGAGAAAAGCCGGGCGGGGAGATGCTAGCCGACCTGAGCGAAAAAGCGAGGGCGGAAACAGTACTCCCCCGCTGGGGTTACCTGATAACCCAGTTCAGGGTCATAGTCACCTATCTCCGGCTCCTGATCCTGCCCGTGAATCAGAACCTGGACTACGACTACCCGATCTACACCTCGTTCTTCGCGCCACCGGTCATCCTGTCGTTCCTGTTCCTGCTGGCGCTGTTCGGCCTCGCGGTCTACCTCTTTTACCAATCAAAACGCGGAGTGCGGAGTGCGGAGTGCGGAGTGCGGAATTCAGAACGTCTGGAAAACGGAAAATTCCGAATTCCGAATTCCGAATTCCGAATTATTTCATTCGGCCTCCTCTGGTTCTTCATCACCCTGTCGGTGGAGTCGAGCGTTGTTCCCATAGCCGATGTCATCTTCGAGCACAGGCTCTATCTCCCTTCGGCGGGGATATTCGTTGCCGCTGCCGTCTGCCTGGCGACCCTCCTTGGACAGTACCCCGCAAGGGCTTATATGATTGCCATCGCCCTTGTGGGTATTCTCTCCGTTACGGCCTGGAAACGGAACCAGGTGTGGGGGAACGAGATCAACCTTTGGCATGATACCGTCAAAAAATCTCCGGATAAAGCCAGGTCGCGCTACAACCTCGCCAAGGCCCTAAGCGGCAAAGGAGAGATCGAGCAGGCTATAGATCAATACAAGATTGTTTTGAAGTTAAAGCCGGATTATGTTGAGGCCCATAACAATATGGGCGTCCTCTATGGCAGATTGGGACTGTTGGACAAGGCGCAGGAACAATACCAGCTTGCGTTGACTCTGAAGCCGGACCATCAGGAATCTATTAAGAATCTCAACGATGTCAAGGCAATGCTTCACTGGAACAGGATAGCCGAAGAGCGCAATCGAAAATCGAAGGGCACCGGAAGATAGCATGCGCAAGGACATTTTTTCCAGACCAGCCAGCCATATTTTGATGATTGCCCTTCTGGGGGCCATCGTCTACTCCAACACCTTCCATGTGCCGTTTATCTTTGATGACCATACTTCCATAATCAATAACAAGGTCATCAGGAGCCTGGAGGGCTTTCTTACCGGGGCCGGCTACGATTTCAACCCCCGCCGCTTCGTCGGCTATCTCACCATCGCGCTCAACTACCGGCTCGGGGGGCTGGATGTGGCCGGCTACCACGTCTTCAACCTCGCCGTGCATATTGCCTGCGCCCTGCTGGTCTATGCCCTGACGCGACTGACGCTCGGGACTCCGTTCTTCGGGAGTGCGGAGTGCGGAGTGCGGAGTGCGGAATTGAAAGGCCTTTATATTCCGAATTCCGAATTCCGAATTCCGAATTCTTTCCTGCCGCTCCTGGCGGC
>JAMPXD010000207.1 GCA_023701365.1 Geobacteraceae bacterium | reverse complement strand
CACCGGCCTCTTTATGCTCGGCATGCTCCTCACCCTTGCCGGTGGTCAGGTGGGTGAAACGGTAAACGAACGCGCCGCCCAGCACCAGGGCCAGAATGACGCCTATGATTATCCCCTTATTCTTCACGGTTGCCTCCGAAATTAGGTTAGTCCCCCTTTCGTAAAGGGGGATTCAGGGGGATTTAGCGCCGGCTGTAAATCCCCCCCAGCCCCCCTTTACGAAAGGGGGGAACAATCGTTTATTCCAACGCCTCCCCAACCGCCGCCTCCAGCTTTGCCAGCGCCGTCTGCCGGTTATAAAGGGCTGAAAGATACCCATCATTTACTTCGAAAAACTTCTTCTGCTCCTCAATAACCGTGAGAATCCCCACCTCGCCGAGGCGGTACGCCTCCTGGACAAGCGCGAGGTTTTCCTCCAGTTGCGGGATAATATTCTTCGCATAAATCGCAAGGGTTTTTTCTGTCGTGGTCAGCCGGGCATAGGCCGCCTCCACCTGCCGCTCAACAGTCAGCCGGGCAAAGGTGTAACGATTTTCGGCGCTCCCCTTCCTGGCCTGCGCCTCGCGGATGCCGGCCTGGTTCCTGTCGAACAGCGGGAGGGGGATGGAGACCTTCAGGCCGATGAGGTTATCCCGATCCTTTGCTTCGCTTCCGGCGACGTCGATTGCGGTATTCTCCCGCTGGTAGCCGACCCCCGCCGTGATGTTGGGAATTCGCTCGGCCTGCGCCAGGGCTATTTCGGCGTCGTTTTTCGCCTTCTCGGCCTCCAGCGCCCTGAGGTCGGGACGCTTTGCCAGAGCCAGCTCTTTCAGCTCCGCCAGGACCCTCGGAAAGGGTCTCCCTTCCAGGGTACCGCTGAAGCGGGCCTCCTCATCCAGGGGAAGCCCCATGAGGGCCAAAAGCCTTGCCCTGGCCGGGTATAGTTCCCGTTCCGCCTCGACCTTCCGTCCCTCGCTTCTGGCCACCTCAACCCGGGCCAGGTTCACCTCCAGTTCCGGGATGTCCCCCGCCTCCAGCCGCTGTTTGGTGACCTCAAGGAGCTGGCTGTTGAGGGCGATGGAGCGCTCCGCCAGTTCCACTTTTTTCTCCGCCAGCAGCAGATCGTAAAATGTGCTCTTGACCTCCTCGCTGAGGCCTCGACCGGAGTTGTCGATCTGCCGGTCAAATCCTTCCAGTTCTTTCTCCGCCACCAGCAGGCGCTTTCCCCGCTTCCCCATGGTCAGGAACTCCTGGGAGACGCCGACTGATAGGCTGTTTTCCGAGGGGCTGCCGGAGAGTTCCCCGGTTGTCCCTTCAATATCCAGGACGGGGTTGGGATAGAGGCCGGCCCTGATTTTCCCGGCTTCACGCACTCCCTTCTCCTCCCGGAGCGCCTTCAGCTCGCCGTTGTCTTGCAGGGCGAATTCCACTGCCTGGCGGAGATCGAAGCTCTTTTCCGCGGCTAAAGCCGAGGTCCCGCCGGTTAAACTGTAAACAGCCAGGAACAGAAAGACTGCTCCCGATACAGGAACTAATCGTGTCAAGACACTTACCTCCTTGTCAGTATTATGCAGTTGTGATTGGACTGAGATTAAGTATAGCTAAAATGGAACGCGATGCGTCTAAGGCGCACGACTCCCTTCAGGCTTCAGACGAAGCGCTCACGTCAAGGGGTCAGGCGAGGTTTTGCGGGGGGATGAATTTGGACAGGTATACTTCGGGTAAGGCTTTGAACGGCTCGAAGAAGAGCAGGGGGGATATCTGCGGGGAACAGCCGACCTGAACCGGCTGCGGGGTCAGCGACGCATGGCAGGGACATTGGCAGGAAATGCCGCAATGGCCGCTATCGGTGGAGTGGTCATCACAGGGGCAGACCGGTCCCTGTTTTTCTGCCGCAATGGAGGGGATGACGGTATTTGCCGAGATAACGGAGCTGCTGCCGGGGGAATCCTCAGCGCAGGCGCCATGGGAAAAGCCTGCCGTGGCAAACGTAAGCATGACCGCAAGCAGGACGAAGCTGACAAATTTATGGAACAGGGAGTTTCTCATGGGCCTGCTGGCAGTTTGCCAGATTAGCAGGGCGATATCAAGGCATATTTCGCCAGCAGGGAAGGAACCGGCTATTGATAGCGGGGAAAGCGGTGCTCCTCCCGCAGCGGCCTCAGGCTGTTGAGGGTGACCAGCACCGTCGCCGAGTTGTGCATCAGGGCGGAGAGGGCCGGGGTGATCCCGCCGAGGAGGCCGAGGCCGATCAGGGTGGAGTTGATCCCGACGATGTAGCGGAAGTTCTGCTGGATCAGGGCCATCGCCTGCCGGGAGATGTTGCGGGCGTGGATGATGTCGGTGAGGTCGCCGCTCAGGAGCAGCACGTCGCACGCCTCCCTGGCGATCTCCGCGCCGTCCTTGAGGGAGATCCCGACGTCGGCGCTTGAAAGGGCCGGGGAGTCGTTGATCCCGTCCCCCACCATGGTGACCACCCTCCCCTCCCCCTTCAGCCTGTTGACCAGCTCGGTCTTCCTCTCCGGAAAGACCTCCGCCACGTACTCCCTGATCGCCAGCTGCTGCGCCACCTGGCGGGCGGTCGCCTCGTTGTCGCCGGTCAGCATGATGACCCGCTCCACCCCGGATGCGCGCAAGAGGGCGAGGAAGCGGCGCGACTCCTCCCGGACCGGGTCCTCGATCACCACGATCCCGGCCAGCTCCCGCTCAATCGCCATGTAGAGGATGGAGTAGCCCTGGTCGGTATAGTCGCGGATCACCTGGTCGGCGAAGGAGGTGTCGATCCCCTCGTCGTCCTGGATGAAATGCCGGCTGCCGATGCAGACCCTCTTCCCCCTCAGCCTGGTGGCGATGCCGTGGGCAAGGATGTACTCCGGCTCCGCGTGCCGCTCCTCGTGGGCGAGCCCCTCCTGGGCCGCCCTGTTCACCACCGCCGAGGCGATCGAGTGGGGGAAGTGCTCCTCCACGCAGGCGGCGTTTCTCAGGATGAACTCCCGGCTGAAGCCGTTGAACGGCACCACCTCCACCACCCGCGGGGTGGCCTGGGTCAGGGTGCCGGTCTTGTCGAGGACGAAGACGTCTGCCTCCGCCATCTTCTGGATGAACCTCCCCCCCTTGATCAGAATCCCCTTTCGCGCCGCATGGGTCATAGCCGCCATGATGGTGAGCGGCGTGGAGAGCTTGATGGCGCACGAGTAATCGACCAGGAGGACCGAGGCGGCCCGCACCGGGCTCCCGGTCAGCAGCCAGGTGAGCCCGGAGAGGAGGAAGGAGTAGGGGACGATCCGCTCCGCCAGCTCCTCGGCCCTGCTCTGCGCCTCCGCCTTGAGGAGTTCCGAATCCTCGATCGCCTTGACGATCCGGGCGACCCTGGTGTCGTCCCCTGCCGAGACCACCCGGATGGTCAGCCGCCCCTCCTCCACCGCGGTCCCGGCATAGACCATCAGCCCCTCCCGCTTCAGGACCGGCAGGGGTTCGCCGGTCATGGAGGCCTGGTTCACCAGCGCCTCCCCCTCCGTCACCACCCCGTCCACCGGGATGCGGCCGCCGGTCCTGACCACCACCAGGTCGCCGGCCCGGACCTCGGCGAGGCTCACCCGCCGCTCCACCTCTCCCGCCACCAGCCAGGCGAACTCGTCGCCGGTGTGGAACAGGGAGGAGAGCATCCGTCGCGACCGCTCCCTGGTCCACTCCTCCAGGTAGGCGCCGATCTTCAGGAGCAGCGAGATCATCCCGGCCGTGCGGAAATCACCCATCCCGACGGCGGCGCTGATGGCGGAGGCGTCCAGGACGTCCACCGTGACGGTCCGCCGGGCCAGGGCCTGCACCCCTTTCATAACGATCGGCAGGGCACCGGTGACGGTCGCCAGCGCCCGCACGGCCGGCGGGAGGAACAGGGGGCCGAGGAGGAAGACGGCCCCGGAGCCGAGCACCGCGCCCCGCTTTCTCGCCAGTTCGTCGGGCTTGCGGGATGATCGGGGGGGCAGGGTGGAGGGGATGGCCCCTACCCCGTGAAGGATGGAGCTTCTGACCAGGCTGTCGCCACGGTAATGAATGAGGAGGCTCTGTGCATTGGAACTGTAGGAGACCAGCTCGACACCCTCCACTTCCTGCACGCCCTTTTCGATCTCGGTCCCGTCGATGGCGGGCCTTCTCGGGATGGCCAGGCGAAGCCGCACCCTGCCGGGGATTTCGTGGATGATGGTATATTGCATAGGCTCCTGGTTTTTCCCTCACCCTTCAAGGGGGAGGTCAGGAGGGGGATGGGGTGCTTTTTTGGTGCCGACAAAAAACCCATCCCCACCCCGACCCTCCCCTTGAAGGGGAGGGGGTTTTGTGGAATTGCGGAAGATTGGTGATACTCAGGACCCCTTTTGGGGGTTACAGGTCCGAAATGAACAGGCCCACCCGGAAACCCCGGATGGGCGCTGAAATCTGGTGCTGGTCGGATGCGGGGGGCGGTCCGGGCTACTTCTCCCCCTTGACCTCTTTGACGAGCTGTTCGAGCCGGTCGAGGCGGGTCTCCTCCTCCTGCTTTTCGCTGATCCGGGAAAATACGTAGGCGCTACCCACCACTGCGGACGCGCCGACGGCGATGTTCAGCAGAGCCTTGCCATATTTCCAGCCCTTGTTTGCAATATCCATGGCTATTCCCCCTCCTTGGCGCTTTTCTTCCTGGCCATCTTGCGGGCCAGGGCCTCCTCGGCCTTATGCAGGAGCTCCTTTTCCTTGTCGATGGACGCCGACGACGCCTCCAGGTCCTTGTAATAGGCGTGCTTCGCCTCGGCCACGATGTCTTCCGCATCCTCCTTGCAGCACTCCACCTTGCCGGCGACCCACTCCTTGAAGGCGTAACCCTCCTTCACCGCGCCGACCACGGCGGGCCGCACCTTCCTGGAGGCCTTGCCGAGCAGCAGGGCGGCCAGCGCCCCCAGGGCGCCGCCGGCCATCAGCCCGAGGCTTTTCCTGTCAATCGTGAAGCCGTCCGTGTGTCCTCGCCCCTCACCCTCTCCATGACGCCCTGCGTAACGCTCTTCCGTCCCCTCGTCACCCATCTGCACCCTCCTCTCCCACAAATTCTGTCCGTCACAATCGAATGAAAAATAGTTTAACCGTCTGCACTGACCTGTCAAGTGAGCAGCGGCATTAAGTTACGGTTGTTTTTGACATTTTCACTACAGCTTCGTCAAGGAGACGGGCCGCTGTTTCATCAGATTCCAGGAGAATGCGCCGGACTCTTCCTGAGGGCGGTCAGGGCAAAGGGGAGGAGCACCCCCAGCGGCCCGGGGAGGAGGGCATGACCGGCAATATCCATGGCCAGCCGGGAAAAGAGCGATTTCTTCCCGCTGCCGGCCGCGACTTCCCCGGTCATCCGTACCGGCTCGCCGCCCGTCACCCCCTCGGGGGTCCCGATGATCTCCCCAACCTGCCGCAGCAGGAGGTCGCTGTCCAGCCTCGCCTCGTCGAACCTGATCAGGAGCCGGCCGGTGCGGCAGTTTATCTCCGCGCTGCTGACCCCGGCGATGCGGTTGATCCGCCGGGAGATCTCGGTCCAGCGATGGTGATTGATGGTAAGCTCTCGACTCTCCATTCTTACCCTGCCCGGGATGCGGCTGACTGGTGACATGTTGGCGCTCCTCCTGCTTTTTTGTAGGGCGGGTCAGGCGGATTCATCGCCGTAACCCACCGTTCGCTGCCGGCTGGTGGGTTACGCTGCGCTAACCCACCCTACGAGAACTACGAAATTAATAATGTTCCAAGATACTGGATACGTTCGAATGAGCTCAGGCGGCTTTGGCAACTACCGCCGGCGTCCGGTAAACGGCGGGTCGGCCGGCCGGCAGCTTCCTGGCGGCGTCGGTGATGTTGCTCACCTTCCCGGTCGGACGCATGACGGGGACATAGGCGTTGAGCATGGCGAGGATTGCCGCCTCGCTTGTGGCAGCGGCATCGTAGATGATCAGCATGCTGCCGGTCCGCTGGTTCCAGGATGCCGAGAGAACGGCCTCGCACGACGCCAGCCGGCTTTCCAGAGCCAGCGCCGTGGCGTGGCGCTTCAGCCTTTCATCGCGGAGCCTGATCCGCCCCTCGATCGCGCTCACCATCATCCCGCCTTCTTCGGCCCGGCAGTTGAGCCGGCAGAAAGCGCACATCCCGGAACAGGCTTTGACATTCATTATCAGCTCCACCTCTCAAAAATTGCCGGAGCAACGTGCTTTCTTTCCGCCACTCCGGCTAAACCGCTTTTTCCGCTAACGCATCCTAATATTGAATGTGATTTTCATTTTAAGCAAACAAGCCGGCCCTTGTCAACAAAAAAAATGACCCGATCAAAAATCGGGTCACCCCACTCTACCTCCTGACGAAGATCTCCCGCGCCATGTTGGTGTCGATGGCGAATTCCGAGAAGCCGACCCGGAAGATGTAGGAGGGGAACGACTGGATCAGGACGATCCGGTTGCCGGGGAGGACCCCCATCGCCATCAGCTTCTGCATCTTCT
>JAMPXD010000206.1 GCA_023701365.1 Geobacteraceae bacterium | reverse complement strand
TCTTCAGCTATTCAGCTTCCTCCCCCTTCAAGGGGGAGGTTAGGAGGGGGATGGGGGGCTTCGAGGCTGCCAGTACCCATCCCCACCCCGCCCCTCCCCTTGAAGGGGAGGGAGTTTTTGGGTGTGGCTGAAGATCAGCGATAATCAGATTGCACTTTGCATTTTTCACCGCTTGTCCAGGCAGGCGTTTATTTCCGCTTCGATCCGTGCCTCGTCCTCTTTACTGAGACCGTGAATGGAGACCACGTCCTTCAGGAGGCAAATCCCCACCTTGCAGGTGACGCAGCCGATGTCGTAGCTGGCGAGTATCTCGCCGATGCCGGGGTATGCGGCGATCACGTCCTGGATCGCCCTGCTGCCGAGATCGTTCTTGAATTCCATTGTTTCCTCCCCTCTCTTGATGGTTTCAGATTACCGCGATTATGGGGGAAACATTATGATCTGAGTCAAAAAACCGGCGGTTTTCGGCCCGATTGACAAGAAAAGGAAAGAAGATACGCTTTATAAAACGCTGCGTTCATCAGATTTGATCTGCGTCCCGTTCAGGTTTTGAATTACTGGCGTTCTAAAGAGGAGGAGGTCATGTCATTGAAGGAGAAGAAGGTTGTGATCATCGGCGGGAGTTCCGGAATGGGGCTGGCAAGCGCCAGGGCCGCGGCTGCGGAAGGGGCCTACGTCCTGATCGCCGGCCGCTCCCGGGAAAGGCTGAAAAAGGCGCTGGACGAGATCGAGGGGGAGGCGGACGCCCATTCCCTGGATGTGACCCGGGAGGATGAAGTCCGCGATTTTTTCGCCGACCTCGGCACCTTCGACCATCTGGTGACCACGGCGGCCTCAGGGGCCTCCGGCCCCTTCCTGGAGATCGACAGCGCGGCCGTGCGGGAGGTCTTCGAGAGCAAGTTCTGGGGGCAGTATTACGCCGCCCGCTACGGTGCCGCCGGTATCCAGCCGGGGGGGTCCATCACCATGTTCGCCGGGGTGGCAAGCCATAAGCCGCTGCCGGGGTTGGTCGCCTATGCGGCCGTCAATGGCGCAGTCGAGGGGCTCTGCCGGACCCTGGCGGTGGAGCTGGCGCCGCTGCGGGTCAACGTGATCTCCCCCGGCCTGGTAATGACGCCGGTCTACGCGGCGATGCCGGAACCGGAGCGGGAGGCGATGTTCGAGACGGTGGCGGCCAAACTCCCGGTCGGGCGGGTGGGGAGGCCGGAAGACGTGGCCGGGACGGTCCTCTACCTGATGAAGAACGGCTACACCACCGGCACGGTCATCCATGTGGACGGCGGCCACCGGCTGGTGTGAAGGAACAGCAGCAGCATTGATCGCTGCTGCGTATCATTCGTCGGCGGTGATCTTCACGGCGATCCGCCTCTGCCGCGGGCCGTCGAACTCGCAGAAATAGACCGACTGCCAGGTGCCGAGGACCGGCTTGCCACCCTCGATCAGCAAAGTCTGGGAGGTGCCGACCATGCTGGACTTGATGTGGGCGTCGGAATTCCCCTCGCTGTGGGTGAAGTAGTGGTCGGTGGGAACCAGCTTGTTCAGGAACGTTATCATGTCCCGCTGCACCGCCGGGTCGGCCCCTTCGTTGACGGTGATCCCGGCGGTGGTGTGGAGAACGAACAGGTGGCAGACCCCGTTGTTGACGTTCGCCTTTCTCACCAGCTCCCTGACCTCGTCGGTGATGTCGATGAACTCGCTCCTGGTCCGGCTTTTAACCTCGATGTACCTGATCATGGGTACCCTCCCCGCCTGATGCTGTCGATTCCGCTACCTCCCCTATCCTCTCAGCCGGCTCCAATCGTAGTACAATCGTTCAATAAATTCAAATAAAACCGCGCCGCCCTCTATGACAGCACCTCCGGGGCAAAGCCGCGGCGCATGGTGTTCTCGGTCACCACCCGCGGCTCCAGGAACTGCGGCAGGTAGTCGGGTCCGCCCGCCTTGGAGCCGACCCCGGACAATTTGAAGCCGCCGAACGGCTGGCGGCCCACCATGGCGCCGGTGATCCCCCGGTTGACGTAGAGGTTGCCGACGGCGAACTCCCGGGCGGCCAGCGCGATATGGGTCGGGCTGCGGGAAAAGAGGCCGCCGGTCAGGGCATACTCGCAATCGTTGGCGATCGAGAGCGCCTCCTCCATGGTCGCGGCCCTGACCACCGCCAGCAGCGGGCCGAAGATCTCCTCCCGGAGGATGGGGGAGCCGGGGGGGAGGTCGGCAACGACCGTCGGCGCCACGTACCACCCTTCGGCCGGCGCCGCGCCCCGGGCGACGATCCGCCCCTCCTGCCCGGCGAGGGCGAGGTACTCCTCGACCCGCGCCCGCGCCCTCCCCTCGATCAGCGGCCCCATGAAGCAGGCCGGGTCCTCGGGGGAGCCGACCGAGATCCCCCGGACCGCCTCGGCTAGCCGCTCCAGGAAGCGGTCGTAGCAGCCGGCCAGGACGATGACCCGCGAACAGGCGGAGCATTTCTGCCCCTGGTAGCCGAACGCCGACTGGATGACCCCGGCAACCGCCTGGTCGAGATCGGCGTCGGCGTCGATGATGATCGCGTTCTTCCCCCCCATCTCGGCGATCACCCGCTTGACCGACCGCTCTCCCGGTGCGCGGCGGCCGGCCCGCTCGACCAGGCCGAGCCCCACCTCCCGTGAGCCGGTGAAGGCGATCAGGTTCACCTCCGGGTGCCCCGCCAGCACCTCCCCTACCAGCTCGCCGCGGCCGGGGATGAAGCTGAGCACCCCGTCCGGGAGGCCCGCCTCGCGGAACAGGGCAAAGAGCTGCCAGCCGATCACCGCGGAGAGACTGGAAGGCTTGTACAGGACCGTGTTGCCGCTGACCAGGGCGGCCGAGACCATCCCCATGGAGATCGCCAGGGGGAAGTTCCAGGGGGCGATCACCAGCGCCACCCCGCGCGGCTGGTACAGGTAGCGGTTCTCCTCGCCGGGGATATCCCCCATCCGGAGCGGGGCTCCGAGGCGGAGCATCTCCCGGCCGTAGTATTCCAGGTAGTCGATCGCCTCGGCAACGTCGGCGTCCGCCTCGGCCCAGTTCTTGCCGGTCTCGAAAACCTGCCAGGCGAGGAGTTCCAGCCTCCTGCCCCGGGCGAGCGCCGCGGCCCGGAACAGCAGGGCGGCCCGCTCGGCGGCACTTTTCCCGGCCCATGCCGGCTGGGCCCGGCGGGCCGCGGCCACCGCCTCCGCCGCCTGCTCCCGGGTGACGGCGGCGACCGTCCCCACCACCTGCTCCGGCCGGGCCGGGTTGACCGAGACGATCCGTTCCCCTCCCAGCTCCTCCCGGCCGCCGATCACCGCCGGGCAGTGCCGCCCCAGCTCCCGCCGCACCTTCTCCAGGGCCGCGCGGCAGTCGGCCCGCACCGTTTTCACCGAGAAGTCGAGGGCCGGCTCACTGGCGAACGGCCCGGCCCCTTCCCGCACGGGAGTGGGGGCCTCCCCGGGCCACGCCTCGGGGGGGGCGAGCAGCTCCTCGCAGCTGACGTTGCCGGCGAACGCCCTGCGCAGAAACCCCTCGTTGGAGGTGTTCTCCAGCAGGCGCCGGACCAGGTACGCCATCCCCGGTATGAGCTCACCGACCGGCACATACTCGCGGACCGCGTACCCCATCCGCCGCACCGCCTGCTTCACCGGTTCGGCCATCCCGTAGAGCATCTGGAACTCGAAGTCGCTGGCCGCCACCCCGTGCCGCTCCGCGGCGACCATGGCGGCGGCCAGGGAGCGGACGTTGTGGCTGGCGATGGCCGAGGTGATGATCGGGCTGCTCTCCAGCATCAGCTCTGTGCAGCGCTCGAAGTTCCAGTCGGTATGGCCTTTCGAGCCGAACACCGGCACCGGCCACCCCTTCTGGCGCGCCGTCACGGTTTCGTATTCCCAGTACGCCCCCTTTACCAGCCGGACCGTGATCCGCCGGCCTCCCCCCTTCGCCCAGCTGATCAGGCGCCGCAGGTCGTCCCGGGTCTCCGGCAGGTAGGCCTGCAGGGCGATCCCCGCTCCGGACCAGTCCCGAAACTCCTCCTCGTCCAGCAGTCCCGTGAAGACGTCGAGGGTGATGTTCTTCAGGCGGTACATCTCCATGTCGAGGTTGACGAAGCCCCCCGCCTGCCGCGCCTTCCGGAAGATGGGACGGAGCCTCTCCCTGACCATCTCCACACTCTCCTCGTAGTTCAGCGCCCCGATCCGGGAAAAGAGGGAGCTCGCCTTGACCGAGACGTTGAGGCGGGGGAAGCTCCGCTCCCGCTCCTGGTCGTGGGACGGCCAGCCCGCCACCTCCGCCGCGAGCGCAGCGATCAGCTCCAGGTAGAGGTCGAGATAGCCGCGCGCCTCCTTCTCGGAGAGGGCGGCCTCGCCGAGTATGTCGACCGTGACGGCGCTCCCCTCCTGCCAGAGCCTCTTCAGCGCCGGCAGCGCCGCCTCGGGGGACTCGCCGGCAATGAAGGTGCGGGAAATGGAGACGATGTTCCGCTTCACCAGCTGGGCGGTGATCCCCGCGGTTACCCCCGACTCGACCCCGGCCAGGAGCCTCCTGAGGAGGGGGGGGACGCGGGAGCCCTCCTCCAGGAAGTATTCCCTGATGTGGCTTGCCACCAGTTCCGTAGTGGTGAGGGTGGGGAGGACATCCACGAAGCGGAACAGCCGCACCTTCAGGTCGGGGTCGGCCATGGCCAGCTCCATCAGCATCCCGGCCCAGCGCTTCCGGTCGAACACCGCCGGCGGCGCCGCCTCCATCAGCCGGAAGATCTCCAGCCCCCTGTTGCGAATTTCCTGCTCCACGCTCTCCTCCCGTCCCGGCAAACCCTTTCCATCATTATAATCGACAATGGCGGGGCTTCAACCCCATGAGGCGGCGGACGGCCCCGGTGGACGCGCCCGAGCGCTCCCCGATCTCCCTGCTTTTCATCCCGCGAAATCCCTTGAGCACATTTCTGACGGTCCAGACGAACAAAGGCCGCTTTCCGAAAGGGAGCGGCCTTTGTTTATAATTGATGTCTGGCCCGGACCAGACAAGATTTCTGTTTCGGATGGTGAAAAATCAATGGGCGCACGTCTCCTTATGGCCGAGACCTTCGGCGATGAAAGTGAGCACGAGGGTGTTCAGGCTGACCCCTTCCTGCTTGGCCCTGGCAACGAGGCGGGCATGGAGGGTTTTCGGCAGGCGGGCGACGAATTTGCCCGAAGCCTCGATCAGCTCCACCGGCTTCGCGGCCGGTTTCGGAATCGGCCTCCCCATGTCGGCGGCAGCGGAAATCCAGGCGGCGAAGGCATCCCTGCCGTTGGCGATGGCCTCCTCGATGGTTTCCCCGTCGGACATGCAGCCGGGAAGATCGGGGAACGTGATGAGAAAGCCGCCGCCGTCCTCTTTGGCAAGGGGGGCAATTTCGTGCATATATTCTTCAAACCTGTAGGGCGGTTCAATGGCTTTGACCTTTTTGACCTTCATGGGTTGTTCCTCCTTATCTGATCGATCAGGGCGACGAATTGTTTGATATAGACCGGCTTTATCGGTCGATGCGCAGGAACGGAAACCGCCAGCTCAATGCCGGGAAAAGAGAAAACATGGTGGCTTCCGCCATGGTTGCGGACCTCAATGCCGTATTTGACCGCCACGGCAAGCAAGGTTTCAATCCGCCAGTCGCGCGGGTTGTTCCGCATCTGTTCGAGCTGCTTTTCCGCCGTGCTCATGGAGCAATGATACTGGATATGATACTATATGTCAATCCTGATACTTGGCAGCTTATCCGCGTTCATACCGTTCATCTGCGGTTCCAAAGAGCATTTTATTCGACTGCTATCCGCTTTAGAAAACGGTTGCATGTCTGCCGGATTTGTGGTTTATTATGGTCTGTTTTTAATGTATTTATGGGAGGGATTTAAATCATGGGGTGACTCACTCTTGCCGCCAGGAATGCCCTCGTCAATCCCGATCATCATGCCGCAACATTCCAGTTGCGGCAGTTTTCGCCCGCCATATTCTCCTGCCAAGGACGCCAGGAAAAGACTTTAGTTGGGCTTTAGCGCAAGGTTTCTCTACGCTATCGTTGACACTGTTCTAACTGACCGGTGTTTCGGTGTGTCCGAGGTGCCGGTTTTTTATATCCCGATAACGACGTAGCGGAGCATAGGGAAAACATATCTGTCCCGTTTTCTGAACATTTTATCTGCATTTTGCGAGAGGCGGGATATTCGAATACATATGTGGCTCTCTGGGCTTCAGAGACGCATATCAATTTATGTAGGAGGAGATCATGAAAACGGCAATTAGAACTTTACTTTATTCTTTTGTTTTATTGTCCGTAATCCAAAGTTCCGTTATGGCACTTGAATTTCCCGCTCCCATCAAAATCAAGGCAATATATCTGTCAAATGCTGCCAATTATCATTTCAGGATAATTTCTGTGGTCAAGCCGATTTGACTGGACAGTGATTCCGGTTTTATCTGGACAGGGTTTCCGATTTTAACTGGACAGTGGTTTTCTTCTTTTCTTCCTGTCGTTGTTGTGGTTTCGGGGTGTCCAGTTCACTTGTTCTTTGACAACAGTTTC
>JAMPXD010000205.1 GCA_023701365.1 Geobacteraceae bacterium | reverse complement strand
CTGAAGACCATCTGCCGGCCGGTCGCCGTGATCGATGAGGAGATCGCCGCTCTGGTCCGCGACCTGATCGACACCATGCGGGAAGGTCCCGGCTCGGTCTGGGTCGCCGCCCCCCAGATCGGGGTGACCCTGCGGGTCTGCGTGGTGGACGTCTCAGGTAGCAGGCTCGGGAAGGATGACAACCACGGGCTGCTGGTGCTGGTCAATCCGGAGATCACGGAGCGGCAGGGGGGCGCCATCGTGAGGGAGGGGTGCATGAGCGTCCCCGACTATACCGGCGACGTGGAGCGGGGGACCAGCATAACCGTCCGCTTCCTCGACGGGGACGGCAATCCATGTGAGCTGAAGGCGAGCGGTTTCGAGGCGGTGGCGATCCAGCACGAGATGGACCACTTGGACGGGGTCCTGTTCCTCGACCGGATCGCCTCGCTGAAAACAGGGCTGTTCAGGCGCAAGAGTTACCGCTGAGGCGGGGGGCGCCGGCTTCCTCGGCGACAGCGCTGCCCTCAGTGCCGCCGCAGATGGCTGACCGCCGAATGGGCCGTAAGGTCGGCAGCGGCCACGCAGTCGTTCAGGCCGATGCCGCGGTAGGAGTTGCCGGTGAGGAACAGGCCGGGATGGTCGCGGAGCTTGTCCTCCAGCATGGCGAGCCTCTGGCCATGCCCCGCCACATACTGGGGGATCGCCTTTTCGTGGCGGAAAATCCTGACGAACGAGGGGGGGGCCTTGATCCCCATGATGGTCTTCAGGTCAGACTGGACCCGGTCGGTGATCTCCAGGTCCGACAGGCCGATGTATCTGGGGAAGCAGGCGCCGCCGACCATGCTCCGGAGCAGGACCTTGCCGGCAGGAGCCCGGTTTTCGAAGATGCTCGAATCCCACAGGGTGCCGAGGGTGTTCATCCCCTCTTCCTTGGGGATCAGGTAGCCGAACCCCCGCAGGTCGTGCTTGATCCAGTTCCGCTCATAGCCGAAGCAGACCACGGTCATCGAGGAATAGGGGATCTCCAGGAGGGCATGGTTCAGGTAGGTGTCCAGTTCCCGGACCATCTCCGCCGAGGCATAGGCCGGGGTCGCCAGGATCACCGCATCAGCCTCCAGCTCCGCCGACTCGGTCAGGACCCGATAGGGAACGCTCTCCCCCTTCTCCACCCTGACGACATTTTGCCCCGCCAGCACCACGGCGCTGCCGAGCTTGTCCGCCAGGATATCGGTGAGGGTCTGAATGCCGTTGCGAAACGAGGTGAGGACGCCGCCCGGCCCGGCGGCGCTGGCAACCGCCTTTCCCGCGGCGATTTCCTTCTTCTTCTGCTTCGCCAGCTTGATCATCGCCCAGATCAGGCTGCCGTACTCCCTCTCCAGTTCGGCGATGCGGGGGAAGCAGGATTGCAGCGACATGGTTTCCGGGTCTCCGGCGAAAATGCCGGACACCATGGGGCCGATCAGCTTGCGCAGCGCCTCGTCACCCAGTCTGCGGCGGGCGAAGGCGGCCAGGGTCTCGTCCACCTCCAGCGGCGGCTTGCCGGCGAACGGCTCCAGGGCAAGGCGGAGCTTGCCGGGCCAGGAGATCAGCTTGCTCTTCAGGAATGCCGGGCCGTTTTCCGGAAGCTGGTGCAGCATGCCGTCGGCATAGATGAAGCGCCGGCGGGCGTTGTCGTTGCTGCGCAGCAGCTGCGATCCCGCGCCGAGCACCCGGCACAGCTCCAGGGTCTGCGGCTTGTTGTCGAGAAAGCCGTTCGGGCCCCACTCGCAGAGAAAGCCGTCGTCCCTGATGCTCCGGATCTTCCCCCCGACCCGCTGTTCCTGCTCCAGCAGGGTTACTTCCAGCTCCACTCGCGCCGCCTGCGCCCTTCTCTGCAGGAGGTAGGCGGTGGCCAGGCCGGAAATGCCGCCACCCACGACGATCACTTTCTTCATACTGATGGTCTCCTTTGCTTGTCCCGGCAAGAATCGGTTGCCGGAAACATCAGAATATTAGGCCGGCGCAAACGGCTTGTCAAGGCATACCGTTGTTGACAGGGGCCAATAGTGCGATTAAATTCAACAGAAAGGACGGGATGCCATGGCCCAAACCGACTACTACCAACTGCTCGGCCTGAAAAAAACCGCCACTCCCGAGGAGATCAAGCGGGCTTACCGGAAGCTGGCGGTCAAGTACCACCCGGACAAGAACCCGGGCGACAAGGGGGCGGAGGAGAAATTCAAGGAGATTAATGAGGCCTATGCGGTCCTCTCCGATCCGCAGAAAAGGGCGCAGTATGACCAGTTCGGCTCCACCGGCTTCCACGAGCGCTTTTCCCGGGAGGACATCTTCCGCGATTTCGATGTGGGGGACCTGTTCAAGGATGCCGGGTTCGGCACCGAGGACATCTTCTCCCGGATCTTCGGCGGCGGTTTTCAGCGGGGCGGGTTCGGTTACGGCGGCGGCCGCCGCAGGGGGGAGGACTTCACCATGGAGCTGGCGCTCTCCTTCCACGAGGCCTTTAGCGGCGGCGAGAAGCGGATTGCCTTCATGCGGGACGGCAGGCGCGAGGAGCTGTCGGTCAAGGTGCCGGCAGGGGTGGCCAGCGGGGCGCGGCTCCGTATCCAGGGCAAGGGGGGGGAAGGGGTCGGCGGCGGGCCCCCCGGCGACCTCTATCTCACCGTCAAGGTGGGGAGCGACCCGCACTTCGAGCGGGAAGGGGACGACATCATCGTCGAACGGCAGATCAGGTTCACCGAGGCGGCGCTCGGGACCTCGCTGGATGTGCCCACCATGGAGGGGACCAAGCGGATCAAGGTGCCGGCCGGGATCCAGCCCGGGACGCGGATCAGGCTGAAGGGGCTCGGCTTTCCCCGGATGGGGAAGACGGGGCGGGGCGACTTCTACGTGAGGGTCGGGGTGCGGGTGCCGGAACAGCTTACCCCCCCCCAGCGGGAGCTCCTGGAAGAGCTGGCGAAGAAGGGGCTGTAATGTAGAGACGTAGCATGCTACGTCTCTACTGCTACGTCTCTACTGCCTTATCTCGATGGCCGCCGCGCTTCGCAGGTCGGCGACCCACTGGTTGAACCGTTCTTCCGATTTCTTCCGGTAGAGGATCTCCTCGATCTCCCCTTTTGCCTCGTCGAAGGTCTTGACGTTCCTGGCGAACCTCTTTTCCAGCTTGATGATGTGGAATCCGGCCGGGGTGACGACCAGCTCGCTGATATCACCTGGCTGCATGGCCTCCACGGTGTTTTCGATCTGGGGGAGCATCTCCCCCTTCTTGAAGGTCCCCAGCGCCCCTCCCTCCTTGGCGGTCAACTGGTCGTCGGAGTGTTTCCTGGCCAGTTCGGCGAACTCCGCGCCGCTTCTCGCCTCATTCAGCACGGTCATGGCGGTGGCCATGATCCGCTTCACATCGGCTTCCGGGGTCTTTTCGTTGATCTGGAAATAGATGTGGCTTGCCTGGAACATCTCGTCGCTGAAGCGTCTCTGGTTGGCATCGTAATACTCCCGCAACTCCTTTTCGCCCACCTGGATCTTGGCCCGGACCTCCTGCCCCATCAGCCGGAGGCGCTCGAGCTGTTCCCGGAGCTGGACCTTGTACTGCTCGAAGCTGAGCCCCTGGGCCTCCAGCGCCGCGACCAGCGCTTCCTGGGTGAGGTTGTTCTGTTTCCTGACGTCATCGATGGCCTGGCGCAGCTCCTCCTCTGACACCTTGATGCCCAGCTCCCTGATCTTCTGCTCGGCGAGCTTCTTGTCGATCAGCTGGTTCAGGGCGGCGCTCCGCAGTTGCGCCTCGCCGACGGCAGGGGCCGATTTTCGCGCGGCCTCCCTGGCCATGAGGGAGGCCTCCTTGTCGACCTCATGGACCGTGATCAGCTCGTCATTGACTATGGCGGCGATGCCGTCGATCAGCTCGGCCGTGGCGATGGCGGGCAGGGCCGTCAGGAGCAGCAGGATGAAGGTCTTTTTAAATTTGGCGGTCATCTTCTATTCCTATGAAAAAGGGCGCTGCTGAAGCAGCGCCCCTTTTGGAGGGTTGATATGTGTTGATCCGGCCGGGAGTTACTTCTGCTTTCCCTCGACGGGCGGGGTCTTTGCCTCGCCTCCGTTTGCGCCGATGCCCATCAGGACATCCTCCTTGACGGACAACTTGGCGCTCTTCTTGAGCTCCTCTTTCACCTTCTTGAAGACCTCCTGCTGCTTTTCCGGGAGGAGGCTGGCCTTGAGCTGCTCCTTGACCTCGGCAAAGGGGAGGACGCCGGCGGGGCGCTTGCCGACGAGCTTGATGATGTGATAACCGAACTTGGTCTTGACGACGCCGGAGACCTGCCCCTCCTTCAGGGCGAAGGCAACCTTCTCGAATTCCGGGATCATGCTGTCCTTGCCGAACCACCCCAGGTCGCCCCCCTTCTGGCCGGCCGGATCGGTGGAAAACTTCCTGGCCAGATCTTCAAACTTTGCCCCACCCTTGAGCTGAGTGAGCACATCCTGCGCCTCTTTCTCGCTCTTCACCAGAATGTGGCTCGCCTTTATCTGCTCGCCGGTCTTGAACTTCTCCTTGTTCTGGTCATAGAATTTCTGCAGGTCGGCATCGGCGATGTCCGCCTGTTCCGCGACCTTTTTCTTCAGGTAGGCCTCGACGATCACCCGCTTCTTCATGTCCTCCATCTTTGCGGCGACTTCCGGGCTCTTGTCCACCCCCTGCTTCTGGGCATCCTGCAGGACGAGCTCGCGCACGACCATCGAGTCCAGCATCTCCTTGCGGCCATCGGGGGAGGCGGCCATCTGCTTCAGATAGGCGGGGAGGATCTCCACTTCCTTCTTGAAGTCCTCGGTGGTGATGACGGCGCCGTTCACCTCGGCGAGGACCTGGCCCTTCTGCTCCTTCTTGCCTGCCTCGGCACCCGGTCCCTTCGACTGGCACCCGAACAGTGCCGCAATGCAGAAGGTGACCGCCGCCAACCTGAAATATCCCTTATGACGCATGGTAACGACTCCTTTGAGAGGATTAAACAATCCTATGAAAATTAACATATCAGGAAATCCTTTTCAAGACATTTCTCAGTTCCGCCAGGATCCCTTCGAAGGAGGTGTCGCTCACCTCGGCGACCAGCCGATAGTCGGGGGTGAACTGGTATCTGCGGGGCTCCTGGCGGATCAGGGCGACGATGGTGTCGGGGGAGACCGGGGTCTTGGGGTGGAAGGCGACGATCAGCCTTCTCCCGTCGAACTCCACCTCCCTGATGAGGAAGGCCTTCAGCTGGAGCCGCAGCGCCATCACCTCCAGGAGATAGGTGGCGGCCAGGGGGAGCGGGCCGAAGCGGTCGGTGAGCTCGTCCCGCACGTCGGCTATCTCCTCCGGGGCATGGACCTGGGTCAGCTTCTTGTAGATCACCAGCCGCTGGTTCGGGTCCCTCAGGTAATCCTCCGGGATGAAGGCGGGGATGTGCAGCTTGATCTCCGGCTCGACCCGTTCCGGCAGCTCCTCCCCCTTCAGCTGGCGGATGGTCTCTTCGAGCATCTCGGTGTAGAGCTCGAAGCCGACCGCGGCGATGTTGCCGGTCTGGCGCGCCCCCAGCAGGTCGCCGGCCCCCCGCAGCTCCAGGTCGTGGGTGGCGATCCGGAAGCCGGCCCCCAGTTCGGAGATCTCCTGCAGTATCCTGAGCCGCTCCCGGGCATCGGCGGAGATCGCCCCTTCGCCCGGGATCAGGAAGTAGGCATAGGCCCGCTGCCGGGAGCGGCCGACCCGGCCGCGCAACTGGTAGAGCTGGGCCAAGCCGAAGGCGTCGGCCCGGTTGACGATCAGGGTGTTGGCGTTCGGGATGTCGAGCCCCGACTCGATGATGGTGGTGCAGAGCAGCAGGTTCGTCTCCCCGTGCATGAAGGCGAGCATCACCCGCTCCAGCTCCTTTTCCTCCATCTGGCCGTGCCCCACGGCGATCCGCGCCTCCGGGACGATTCGGCCTAAGTGCTCGGCCATGGCAGCGATCGACTGCACCCGGTTGTGGACGAAGAACACCTGTCCCCCCCGGCGGATCTCCCGCAGCACCGCCTCGCGGATCAGCTCGTCGGAGAAGCGGGCGACGAAGGTCTTGATGGCGAGCCGGTCCACCGGTGGGGTGTCGATGATGGAGAGGTCGCGGATCCCCATGATCGACATGTAGAGGGTGCGGGGGATCGGGGTGGCGGTGAGGGTCATGATGTCAACCACCGCCCGGAACTGCTTGAGCCGCTCCTTGTGGGTCACCCCGAAGCGCTGTTCCTCGTCGACGATCAGAAGGCCCAGGTCCTTGAAGGCGACATCCTTCTGGAGGAGGCGGTGGGTGCCGATGATGATGTCGATCTCCCCCTTCTTCACCCCGTCGAGGATCGCCCGCTGCTCCTTCGGCGAGCGGAACCGGGAGAGCATCTCCACCCGGACCGGATAGGCCCCGAAGCGGGCGCCGAAGGTCTCCAGGTGCTGCTGGGCGAGGACCGTGGTAGGCACCAGCACCGCCGCCTGCTTGCCGTCCATCACCGCCTTGAAGGCGGCGCGCATGGCGACCTCGGTCTTGCCGTAGCCCACGTCGCCGCAGACCAGCCGGTCCATCG
>JAMPXD010000204.1 GCA_023701365.1 Geobacteraceae bacterium | reverse complement strand
TCTACCTCAGCGGCAAGCTGCGGAAGTGGCTCGTGGAGGAGCTCCTGACCCGGACCAGGATGGAGGTCGGCGCCAGGCAGGCAACCGGCTCCATCGTCCGCTACTTCGTCATCGCCGTCGGTTTCGCCATCATGCTCCAGACCGCGGGGATCGACCTGACCGCCCTCAACGTCCTGGCCGGCGCGGTCGGCATCGGCCTCGGCTTCGGCCTGCAGAACATCGTCAACAACTTCATCTGCGGCATCATCATCCTCTTCGAGCGCCCCATCAAGGTGGGGGACCGGGTCGAGGTGGGAAACGTGGAGGGGGACGTGGTGCGGATCAGCGGGAGGAGCACGACGGTGGTGACCAACGACAACATCGCCATCATCGTCCCCAATTCGAAGTTCATGACAGAGAACGTGGTGAACTGGAGCCACACCGAACAGAAGGTCCGGTTCCGGATTCCGGTGACCGTCGCCTACGGGAGCGACGTGCGACTGGTGGAGCGGCTCCTCCTTGAGGTCGCGGCGGCGAACCCGGACATCCTCGACAAGCCGGCCCCCGGCGTGCGCCTCATGGAATTCGGCGACAGCGGTCTCTGCTTCGAACTGCGCGCCTGGAGCAGCACCCTGGTCCACCGGAAGGGGCTCCTGATCAGCGCCCTGAACTTTGCCGTTCTGGACAAGTTCATCGAGCACCGGATCGAGATCCCCTATCCCCGGCGCGATCTCTACGTGCGTGGCGGCGGCCTGGAGCTACGGAGGCCGGCTGAAGAAGAGAGGCCCTAGATCTCCACCTGCTGGCCCAGTTCGACGACCCGTTCCGGCGGGATGTTGAAGAAGGCGGTCGCCTGCAGCGAATTGCGGGACATGAAGGCAAAGAGCTTCTCCCGCCAGAGGGTCATCCCCTTTATCTCACGGGTAGGGATGAGGGTCTCGCGCCCCAGATAAAAGGTGGTCCTCTCCATGTCTACCCGCAGACCGAACGGCTCGCACTGCCGCAGGGCCACCGGCACGTGCGGGCTCTGCATGTAGCCGTAGTGGACGATGACCCGGGCAAACCCATGCGGCAGCAGGGCAACCTCGACCCGCTCCGCCGCCGGTACCCGCGGCACTTCCTCGGTAACCACGGTCAGGAGGACGACCTGCTCGTGGAGCACCTGGTTGTGGGCCAGGTGGTGGGGGAGCATCGGCGGGGTCCCGCCGAGACCCCCGGTCATGAAGACCGCCGTGCCCATCACCCGCAGCGGAGGGTTGGCGGCAATGCCGGCAAGAAACCGCTCAAGAGACTCCACGTTCTCCTGCAGCCGCGCGGCGAGGATTTCCCGGCCACGCCGCCAGGTGGACAGCGCGATGAACACCCCCCCTCCGGCCGCCAGCGGAAACCAGCCCCCTTCCCCGATCTTCAGCATGTTCGCCCCGAAGAATGACAGGTCGACCAGCAGGAACAGGAAGGTCACCACCAGGGCGGTGGCGGGATGCCAGCGCCACCGCTCCCGCATGACGAAAAAGGCGAGCAGGGTCGTGACCACCATGGTCGTGGTAACGGCCACGCCATAGGCGGCGGCGAGGCTGCTCGAGGTCCGGAAGCCGAGCACCAGCCCCATGACCGCGGCCATGAGCGCCCAGTTCACGGCGGGGATGTATATCTGGCCGATCTCTTCCGGCGAGGTCTGGATGATCCGCATCCGCGGGCTGAGGCCGAGTTGCACGGCCTGCCGGGTGAGGGAAAAGACCCCCGAGATCATCGCCTGGGAGGCGATGACCGTGGCCATGGTGGAGAGCAGCACGAGCGGATAGAGCGCCCATTGCGGCGCCAGGTGATAGAACGGCTGGGTCAACTCGGCGGGATTCGCCAGCAGAAGTGCCCCCTGGCCGAAGTAGTTCAGCAGGAGGGCGGGAAAGACCAGCCAGAACCAGGCGTGCCTGAGGGGAGAGCGGCCGAAGTGCCCCATGTCCGCGTAGAGCGCCTCGCTGCCGGTCACCACCAGAAAGACCGCGCCGAGGACCAGATAGCCGCCCCAGCCGTTATCCTGGAAGAACCGCAGCGCATGGCCGGGGTTGACCGCCGTGATGACGTGCGGCATGAGGATGATCCCCCTTATCCCGAGCAGGGCGAGGACGAGGAACCAGACGACCATGACCGGCCCGAAGAGCGCGCCGACGGCAGCAGTCCCCCTCTTCTGGAGGAGGAACAGCATGGCGAGGATCGTGAGCGTGGCCGGGAGCACGTACGGTTGCAGCACCGGGGTCGCCACCGTCAGCCCCTCGACGGCGGAGAGCACCGAGATGGCGGGGGTTATCACCCCGTCCCCATAGAGGAGCGCGGCGCCGAACAGGCCGATGGCGGCCAGCATCGTGCGCTGCCCGCCCGGACGGGAGCGCCACGGCTTCAGGAGAGCCAGCAGGGCCAGGATACCCCCTTCACCCCGGTTGTCGGCCCGCATCACGAACAGGAGATACTTGACCGAGACGATCAGGACCAGCGCCCAGAAGATCAGCGAGAGCACGCCGAGGATGTTGACCTCCGTCGGCGGATACCGGTGCAGCCCGAGAAAACATTCCCGCAGGGCATAGAGCGGGCTCGTGCCGATGTCGCCGAACACCACCCCGAGGGCCGTCAGGCTGAGCAGGAAGAGCTGGCGGCTGCGCTGCCCGTCACGGCCTTCTTTCATGACACGACCTCCGTGGTTTGCCAGCATGTCCTTTCAATCTTACCGCAAATCGGACTTTTATCGAGGCCGCGCAAGCTGTTGCCCGGCAAGGTTTCTCGGCTATACTTTAGCGCATGACGCAGAGCACCGACATCATCGACCCGGAGACCGCAAAAACCCTCCCCGGACTGTTCCGCGAACGGGTCCGGCGCACCCCGCTGGCCTGCGCCTACCGGCGTTTCACCGCGGAGGGGCACTGCTGCCTGGAGGTCAGCTGGGCCGAGGTGGAGCAACAGGCGGGCCGCTGGCAGGGGGCACTGCGCCGGGAGAAGCTGCAGCCGGGCGACCGGGTCGCGGTGATGCTGAAAAACTGCCTGGAGTGGGTGCTGTTCGACCTGGCCGCCCTCGGCCTCGGCCTGGTGACGGTGCCGCTGTTCGTCAACGACCGGCCGGCGAATTTCGCCTTCATCCTGGCGCAGACCGGGGCCCGGCTCCTGCTGATCGAGGGGGACGAGCAGTGGCAGCGGATCGGGGAAGCCGACGGCCGCCTCCCGGGGATCGAGCGGATCGTCACCCTGGAGCGGGTCTGTTATCCGAATCCGGAGTGCGACCCCCGCCTGGTCGAGCTGGCAACATGGCTCCCGGAAACCGGCGGCGAGTACGCCGGGCGCGACTGCCCGCCGGCGGAGCCGGCCACCATCGTCTACACCTCCGGGACCACCGGCCTGCCCAAGGGGGTGATGCTCTCCCACGGCAACATCCTGGAGAACGCCTTTGCCGGCCTGCAGCGGGTGCCGGTCTACCGCGACGACCTGTTTCTCTCCTTCCTCCCCCTGTCCCACACCTTCGAGCGGACCGTGGGGTACTATACCCCGATGATGGCGGGCGCCTCCGTGGCGCACGTCCGCTCCATCGACAAGCTCCCCGAAGACCTGCTGGCGGTCCGGCCGACCGTGCTGGTCTCGGTGCCGCGCATCTACGAGCGGATTCACAAGCGGATCGTGACAGGCCTGGCGCAGAAACCGCCCCTCGTGCGCCGCCTCTTTTTCCTGGCGGTCAACGCGGGGTGGCACCGGTTTCTCTGGCGCCAGGGGCGCGCCGGCTGGTCCCCCCTGCTCCTGCTATGGCCGCTCCTGCAAAGAGCCGTGGCGGACCGGCTGCTGGCTGGGCTCGGCGGCCGGGTCCGGCTGGCGGTCAGCGGCGGCGCCCCCCTCGCCCCACCGATCGCCCGTGTCTTCATCGGCCTCGGGGTGAACCTCCTCCAGGGATACGGCCTGACCGAGACCGGTCCGGTGGTCGCGGTCAACACCGCGGAGGACAACATGCCCGCCACGGTCGGCCGCCCCTACCCGGGGGTGGAGGTGCGGATCGCGGCGAACGGCGAGCTGCTGATCCGGGGACCGAGCGTGATGCTCGGCTACTGGCAAAACGAGGAGACGACCGCGGCGGTCATCGACCGCGACGGCTGGTTCCATACCGGCGATCTGGCCCGGATCGGCGAAGGAGGGCACATCACCATCACCGGCCGCCTCAAGGAGATCATCGTCCTCTCCACCGGCGAAAAGGTCCCGCCGGAGGATCTGGAACTGGCCATCGCCGTCAACCCCCTGTTCGAGCAGGTGATGGTGGTGGGGGAGGGAAGGCCATATCTCTCCGCGCTGGTGGTGCTGAACGACCGGCAGTGGGACAAGCTGGCCCGCCGGCTCGGCATCCCCCCCGGCCGGACCGACCTCCTCGCCGGCGGGGAGGTGGAGCAGGCGCTCCTCGCGGAGATCGGCCGGCGGATCGCCCGCTTTCCGGGCCATGCCCAGATCAGGCGGGTCCACGCCACCCTCTCCCCCTGGCTGGTGGAGGCGGGGGAGATCACCGCCACCCTGAAACTGCGGCGCCGGGAGCTGCTGGCGCGCTTTGCCGGGGAAATTGAGGCGCTCTATGAGGGACACTGAGCTGATCGGCCACCGCGGCGCTTCCCGCGAGGCCCCGGAGAATACCCTGGCCGCCTTCCGGCTCGCCTGGGAACAGGGGGCCGACGGCATCGAGGGGGACTTCCGCCTCACCCGGGACGGGGAGATCGTCTGCCTGCATGATCCGACAACGCGCCGCACCGCCGGTGCCGATCTCGCGGTCGCCGGCGCGACCCTCGCCGAGCTGCGCGAGCTGGACGCGGGGGGATGGAAAGGGGCAAAATGGCGCGGCGAGCCGATCCCCACCCTGGCCGGGGTGATCGCCACCGTCCCGCCCGGGAAGAGGCTGTTCATCGAACTGAAGAGCGGCCCGGAGATCGTCGCCCCCCTCAAGGCGATCCTCGCCGCATCCCCCCTCGACCCGGCACAGCTGGCCCTCCTCTCCTTCAGCACGGAGGTCGTTGCCGAAGCTCGGCAACTGCTCCCTCACGTAAAAACCCTCTGGATTACCGATTACCAAAGAGACCGGCGGAGCGGGGAGTGGTCCCCCGCCAGCGAGGTGATCCTCAGTACCCTGGAGAGGATCGACGCCACCGGCCTCGCCAGCCAGGCCCATCGATCCGTAGACGCCGCCTTCGTCCGGGCACTCCGCGCCGCCGGCAAGGAGATCCACGTCTGGACCGTCGATTCTCTGCGCACCGCCCGCAGGTTCTCCGCGCTCGGGGTCGATTCTATCATCACCAACCGGCCCGGCTGGCTGAGAGAGAGGCTGCAAACCCCGCCACTCTCCAGCCCCCCCTGACAACCAGTAACCTGATTATCGCTGATCTTCAGCTATTCAGCTTCCTCCCCCTTCAAGGGGGAGGTTAGGAGGGGGATGGGGGGCTTCGAGGCTGCCAGTACCCATCCCCACCCCGCCCCTCCCCTTGAAGGGGGAGGGAGTTTTTGGGTGTGGCTGAAGATCAGCGATAATCAGAACCAGTAATGACTTGCTCCCCGCCCCTTGATTTAAAGGGTGTAATCTCCCCCAGTTGCGCTATAATACGAGCCTCAGGAGGCAGCCATGCAATACATCCTTGCCCTCGACCAGGGAACCACCAGCTCCCGGGCCATCGTCTTCGACCATGACTGCGCAGTCCGCTCGCTGGCTCAGAAGGAGTTCCGCCAGATCTTCCCCCGGCCCGGCTGGGTGGAGCAGGACGGCCTGGAGATCTGGGCCTCCCAGGTCGGGGTGGCCGCCGAGGCCCTGACCCGGGCCGGCCTGAGCGCCGCCGACATCGCCGCCATCGGCATCACCAACCAGCGGGAAACCACCCTGGTCTGGGAGCGCCGGACCGGCCGGCCGGTCCATAACGCCATCGTCTGGCAGGACCGGCGCACCGCCGCGGCCTGCGACCGGCTGAAAAGCGACGGCCTGGAGGGGCTGTTCCGGGACAGGACCGGCCTGGTGCTCGACCCCTACTTCTCCGGCACCAAGCTCGCCTGGATACTGGACCACGTCCCCGACGCCCGCGCCCGGGCCGAGGCGGGGGAGCTCCTGTTCGGCACGGTGGACAGCTGGCTCCTCTGGAACCTGACCGGCGGCAAGGAGCATTGCACCGATGCAAGTAACGCCTCCCGGACCCTCCTGTTCAACATCCATAGCGGCGCCTGGGACGAGGAACTGCTGGAGCTCCTCCGCATCCCGGCCGCCATGCTCCCGCAGGTGTGCGACTCCAGCCGGCTGTACGGCGAAACCGCGGGCAACCTGTTCACGACGCCGATTCCGGTCGCCGGGATCGCCGGCGACCAGCAGGCGGCCCTGTTCGGCCAGGTCTGCACCAGGCCGGGGATGGTGAAGAACACCTACGGCACCGGCTGCTTCATGCTGATGCATACCGGGCGCGAGCCGGTCGCCTCCCGCAACCGGCTCCTCACCACGGTGGCCTGGCGGATCGGCGGCGAGACCGAATACGCCCTGGAGGGGAGCGTCTTCATCGCCGGCGCCGCCGTCCAGTGGCTGCGCGACGGGCTGGGGATCATCAG
>JAMPXD010000203.1 GCA_023701365.1 Geobacteraceae bacterium | reverse complement strand
GCACCTCCCCTCGATGTGCGCCTCGTATTCATCCCGGAAGTGCTTCAGCGTGCTCAGCACCGGGTTCGGGGCACCCTTGCCCAGGGCGCAGAGCGAGGCGCCGGACACCTCGGTGAGCTGCTCCAGGAGCTCCAGATCCCCCCTCTTCCCCTTCCCCTGGGTGATATCGGTCAGGATGGTCAGCATCTGCTGGATCCCTTCGCGGCAGGGGACGCATTTGCCGCACGATTCGTCGGCCAGAAAGGCCAGGAAGAACCTGGCGAAATCGACCATGCAGGTCTCTTCATCCAGGACGATCATCCCGCCGGACCCCATCATCGAGCCGGCCCTGGTGAGCTGGTCGAAATCGACCTCCATGTCCAGGAGCGACTCGGGCATGCAGCCGCCCGCCGGGCCACCGGTCTGCACCGCCTTGAACCGCCTGTCTCCGGGGATGCCGCCGCCGATCTTGTAGACGATGTCCCGCAGGGTTATCCCCATGGGTACTTCCACCAGGCCGGTGTTCTTCACCTTGCCGACCAGGGAGAATATCTTGGTCCCCTTGCTCCCGGCGGTACCGACCGAGGCAAAGGCGGCGGGCCCCTTGTTGACGATCAGGGGGATGTTGGCCCAGGTCTCCACGTTGTTGATGTTGGTCGGCTTGTCCCAGAGCCCTCGCACCGCAGGGAAAGGGGGCCGCGGCTTCGGTTCCCCCGCCTTCCCCTCCAGCGACCGGATCAGAGCCGTTTCCTCGCCGCAGACAAAGGCGCCGGCCCCCTGGGCCACCTCGACGGTGAAATCGAAGCCGGAGCCGAGGATGTTTTTCCCCAGAAAGCCGTACTCCTCGGCCTTCTTGATGGCGAGGGTGATGTTGTCCACCGCCAGGGGATATTCCTGGCGCACGTAGAGATAGCCCTGCTGGGCGCCGATGGCGTAGGCCCCGATGATCAGCCCTTCCAGGACCGCGTGCGGGCTCCCCTCCAGCAGTGCCCGGTCCATGAACGCCCCGGGGTCCCCCTCGTCGGCATTGACGATCACGTACTTTACCGGATCAGGAGCGTTGCGGGTGAATTCCCACTTGTTCCCGGAAGGAAAGCCGCCCCCCCCCCGACCACGCAGCCCGGATTCCTTCACCAGCCCCACCACCTGCTCCGGCTTCATCCGGCAGAGCGCCTTTTCCAGGGCGGAATAGCCGCCGATGGCCAGATAGTCGTCGATGCTGGTCGGGTCGAGCCTGATGTTGTTGCCGATCAGGAGCCGCAACTGATGCTTGTAGAAGGGGATGTCCGTCTCGTGGACGACCCGCTCACCGGTCACCGGATCGACATAGAGAAGCCTGTCGATGACCTTATTTTCAAGGACGCTGGCGATGACCTCTTTGGCGTCGGCCGGCTGTACCTTGAGATAGCAGGTCTCGTCGGGATAGACGACGATCAGGGGGCCTCTCTCGCAGAAGCCGGGACAGCCGGTTTCCCTTACTTCGATGCTCTTTTCCAGCCCCTGCGACCGGATCTCGTTGTTCAAGGCGGTGACCAGGTTCGCCGCGCCGAGGGCGAGGCAGCCGGAGCCGGTGCAGACGGCGATGCAGGGCCGGTCCGGGTCCCTGGACGAGAGGACAGCCTTCCTTAATGCTGCAAATTCGGCGGAGGAATTTATCTTTGGCATATTCTTCCCTTATCGACTGAAATCTCCCTCCCCTTCAAGGGGAGGGTTGGGGTGGGGATGGGGAATTGCAAGCTGTCCGTCTAAAACCCCATCCCCCTCCTGACCTCCCCCTTGAAGGGGGAGGAACTTGAAGAGCGGGAGATCAGTACAGGTTCTGGCCTCACTCGTATTTCTTCAACACGTCTTCCAACTGGGCCGGGGCAATGTTGCCATGGTACTCGCCATCGACCACCATCACCGGTCCCAGGGCACAGCAGCCGATGCAGTTGACGGTCTCCAGGCTGAACTTGAGATCAACGTCCGTTTCGCCCGGCTTGATGCCGGTCAGCTCCTCGACGGTATCGAGAACACGCTGGGCGCCGCGGACATGACAGGCGGTACCCATGCAGACATGAACCTCATGACGCCCCTTGGGGACCAGGCTGAACGACTTGTAGAAGGTGGTGATGTGCTGGATCTGGTTCATGGGCACGGCCAGCCTCTCGCTGACCCTTTCCAGCACTTCCTTGGGGAGCCAGTGGTTTTCACTCTGGATATTGATCAATATCTGTATCAGCGAACTGGCCTTGCACCCATGCTTGTCGATAATCTGGTCAATCCTGTCGATGTCCATAGCTTTGCCCCTTGATCTTCTCTGAGTTACCACTGGTTCTTAACCCCACCTGTCCTCCCCTTATCGTAAGGGGAGGGACGCAAGGATGAGGCACTGTCTGAACCGCCACCCGAATCGTCCCCATAGCGTCCCCCCTCTTGAGACAAGAGGGGGACAGGGGGAGTTAAGCCCTGCCGTCAGTGCCGGATCAGGCGATGGCGTACCGTTTCTGGCTTTCGTTGTACCTGATCAATCCCTGTCGCGACGAAACATTGAGGCATCTGGCCACCTCGGCCGGCTCCAGCCTCAGCACCTCGGAGATTTCCCTGGTGGAAAGGGGGTTCCTCCCCAGGAGCGTGAGGATCTGACTTATCGCCAGATTTTCGGCAATCACCTCACGGATCAGGGTGTCCACCTCGGGGCTGCTGAAGAATTTGTCATATTCTTCTTCCGTCTTGAAACGTACCCTCAGCCTCTCCCGTTCGACCAGCTTGAGGAAGGGGAGTATCTTTTTCACAGCGGCAAATTTCAGCTTCAGGGCGTCCTTATCCATCCCTTCGCTGGAGCCGATGGGTCCCAGCTCCTTGAGCTTGCGGCCGAAGTCGTTCATCACCTCGGCGTAGCGCATCCCCTCGGAGGCGGAAATCCATTCGAGCCGCAACCGGTCGGGATTCACCCCCACCTGTTCGAGTACTCTCCTGGCCAGGTGCATCATGCTCAGGGCATCGTAATTGCCCTCGGTGACATAATGGCATTCGCCAAGCCAGCAGCCGCCGACGAATACCCCGTCCGCCCCTCTGGAGAAGGCGCGCAGGACAAAGTCCAGGTCGACCCTGCCTGAGCACATTACCCGGATGATCTTTGTTTCAGTTGTATATTGCAGTCTGGAAACTCCAGCCAGGTCGGCAGCGCCGTACGCTCACCAGGTACACAAAAAGCCGACGACCCGCGGTTTGAACTCAAGGGGTGTAGTCATGGTTGTCTCCTTTCCTGCCGGCATTACCCGGCCCAACAAATTATCCGACTTGCGCAAATCTTCCGAAAACGTCCGGAAGCGTAACTCCCTCCCTTTATGCCCTTTGGGTACTTCAAGGGGAGGGTTGGGGTGGGGATGGGGGATCGTAGACTGTCCGGCTAAACCCCATCCCCCTCCTGACCTCCCCCTTGAAGGGGGAGGGACGTCTGTCAACGGAAGATCAGTGCTGATCAGGATGAATTAACCAGCCTCTTCGAGCTCCGGAAGCGCCGCGTCAATCTGGGACCAGATCTCCTGGTTCGTATAGTGCTTCAGGTAGATGGCCCCGGTCGGACACTTGGTGTTGCACAGGCCGTCTCCCTTGCACAGAGCCGGGTTGACCGTGGCCTCCTTGCCGTACGGGGTATCCACAAACTCTATGGCGCCATACTTACAGGCGGTAATACAGGCCGCGCACGCCACGCAGTCGCTCCTCTTTACATCGCACACGGCACCTGAGGCAGTGACGGAGTCGCGGGTAAGCATGTTGACGGCTCGGCCGGCAGCGCCATAAGCCTGGCTTATCGTCTCCGTAATGTGTTTCGGATAGTGGGCAAGGCCGCACAGGAAGATGCCGTCGGCGCCGAAGTCAACCGGTCTCAGCTTCACATGGGCCTCCTGGAAGAAACCATCCGTGTTTAAGGCTACCTTGAATAGTTTGGCCATTTCCTGGCTTGATGCTGAGGGGATGACTGCGGCAGCCAGGACCAGCAGGTCGGCGTCTATCGCAAGTTTCTGACCGAGAACCGGGTCCGGTACGGTTACCCGGATTATGGGCCGTCCGCCCTCCGTGGCTGCTTCAACCAAGGGTTTGTCGGTTGGCTCATAGCGGATGAATTTTACGTCTCTGTTGGAGGCTTCACGGTAGTAGTCTTCCTTGAATCCGTAGGTCCTCATGTCCCGATAGATGACGTAAATGTCCATATCAGGGTTGAGGTCCTTCAGTTTCAAGGCGTTTTTAATGGACTGGCTGCAGCAGACACGGCTGCAGTAGTTCTTCCCTTCCTCCCGACATCCGACGCACTGGATCATTACCAGACTCTGGGCGCCCAAGGTCTGTTCGTCCTGTTTGGCAATGCGGTCCTCCAGTTCAAGTGAAGTGAGAACCCGATCGTCCTGCCCATAGAGGTATTCCGAGGGTTTGTATTCATCGGCTCCGGTGGCGAGGATGGCGGCGCCATGAAGGATCTCCTTGGTGCGACCTTCGGAGATTACCGTGGTTACAAAGTTGCCGACATAGCCGGATACGTCGGTTATGGTGGCGTCAAGTGAGACGTGGATCGAAGGGTGGCGGTATACCTTGCGGATGAGATCGTCCAATAGCGGCTGAACTTCAAGACCATCCATGGTGTAATGGATCTTGCGGGCCATGCCGCCCAGATCGGAGGTTTTTTCAACCAGGTATACTTCGAAGCCGATGTTGGCCATGCTCAGGGCACTGGTCATGCCGGCCAGACCACCCCCCACCACCAGCGCGGCCTTGTTGACCGGCAGTTGGAACTCCTGCAAAGGCTCCAAGTGGGCAGCCCGGGCCACGGCCATCCGGACGATGTCCTTGGCCTTTTCGGTGGCGCCTTCCTTGTCCTTGGAGTGAACCCAGGAGCAGTGTTCCCTGATGTTGGCGAATTCGAAATAGTACTGGTTCAGCCCAGCTTCCCGGCAGGTGTCCCGGAACAGCGGCTCGTGGGTCCGGGGGGTGCAGGCCGCCAGCACCACGCGGTTGAGGTTGTGTTCCACGATGGCATCCGCTATCAGCTGGGCATTCTCCGTGGAACAGGCAAACATGTTTTGCGCGGCGTAGACAACGTTGGGCAAACCAGCGGCGTATTCGACGACGGAGGGGGTGTCCACGATACGGCCGATGTTGGCGCCGCACAGGCAGACGACCACACCGATCCTGATGTCATCGTTGGCGACGTCCTTCTCCGGCGGGTATTCCCGCTCCCGGGAAAGGTCGCCGCGCCGGTAGGAGAGCAGTTCGCTGCAGAGGGCACTGGCCCCGCCGGCGGCCACAACCGATTCCGGGATGTCGGCTGGGCCGATAAAGGCGCCGCTGGCAAAAATGCCGGGACGGGTGGTTTCAATGGCGTTGGATGGCTTGGTTTTGCAGAAGCCATGTTCGTTAAGCTCGATGCCGAACGTGGTTGCCATGGTCCGGACGTCGGCCGGGGGATTCAGGCCAACGGAGAGGACCACCATGTCGAATTCTTCTTCCTTCACCCCTTGATCGAACGTCGAATACCGGATGCTCACGTTCTTGGTTTCCGGATTCTCCGTGCCGATGGAGACGTAGCTTCTGATGAAGCGGACGTCGGAGAGCTTTTCGGCGCGTTGGTAGAATCGCTCGAAATCCTTGCCAAAGGCGCGGATATCGTTGTGGAAGATGGTGGCCTCGATGCCGGCGTCGTGGTCCTTGGTGAGGATCACCTGCTTCTGGGTATAGGCGCAGCAGACCGCCGAGCAGTAGCTGTTGCCCCCATCCGGGTTCACTTGCCGGGAGCCGACGCACTGGATCCAGGCGATCTTATGGGGATGCTTCTTGTCGGAGGGGCGGCTGATCGTCCCCTCGTAGGGACCGGTGGAACTCAGTATCCGCTCGTAATCGAGACTGGTCACCACATTCTCCATGATGCCGTAACCGTAGTCGCTCCTGAGTTTGGGATCGAAGGTCTCGAAGCCGGGAGAGAGCACGATGGCCCCTGCCTGCACCTCAATCGTCTCCGCCTCTTGATGAAGATCTATGGCCTTGGGCTTGCAAACCCCTTCGCAAATGGTGCACGAACCGTCTTTAAGATAGAGACATGCCTCCGGGTCCACATACGGAATCAGCGGCAGGGCCTGGGAAAAATGGATATGAATGGCTTTGTTGGTAGAAATATTCTGGTTGTAAGGATCGGGGACCTTGGCCGGGCAATATTCCACACAGAGGTTGCACCCCGTGCATTTGTCCTCGACCACATAGCGGGGCTTCTTGACCAGGGTGACCTTGAAGTTCCCGGCTTTCCCCTTGACGCTTTCCACCTCGGTATACGTCAGGATCTCGATGTTGGGGTGACGGCTGCATTCGTTGAACTTCGGGGATTCGATGCACATGGAGCAGTCGTTGGAGGGAAAGGTCTTATCCAGCTGCGACATCTTGCCGCCGATGGCCGGCGACTTGTCGATCAGGTAGACCTTGAAACCGGTATTGGCAAGATCGAGCGCAGCCTGGATACCGCTGATACCGCCGCCGACCACCAGAACATCTATGAAATTTTTCTGTGCCATGTCATTTCCCACCGTAAGCGTCCCTTTAAGTTGTCTTCGATCCTCAGCCGGCGGAGCCGGAACCAACAAAAAAGCGGAAAAACAGAATCTTTAATCCTACTTTGTCACATTGCCACCTTACCCCCCATCCCCACCCTG
>JAMPXD010000202.1 GCA_023701365.1 Geobacteraceae bacterium | reverse complement strand
TGCTGCGCCCCTACAAGGAAACCCATGATCATCAGCAAGCAAAAACCGTTCACCGACATCCTCGCCACCCTGGAAGGGTGCGCCAAGATCTTCCTGGTCGGCTGCGCCAAGTGCGCCACGGTCTGCAAGACGGGGGGGGAGGAGGAGCTGTTCCAGATGCAGGAGCGCCTCTGCGCCGCAGGCATTGAGGTGACCGGCTCGATCGTCATCGACGAGACATGCCACATGCTCCGGACAGGACGCGACCTGCGGGGGAGAAAGGAGCCGGTGGAAGAGGCCGACGCCCTGCTGGTGCTGGCCTGCGGCGCCGGGGTCCAGTCGGTGTCGGGCGCCTCCCCGAAAAGGACCGTCGCCGGACTCGACACCCTCTTTCTCGGCAACATCCGCCGGCTCGGCCAGTTCGAGCAGAAGTGCTCCCTGTGCGGCGAATGCGTGCTCACCGAGACCGCCGGCATCTGCCCGGTGACCGTCTGCGCCAAGGGGCTCCTGAACGGCCCGTGCGGCGGCATGGCGGAAGGGCGCTGCGAAACCGACCCGGAGGCGGAGTGCGCCTGGGTAATGATCCATGAACGCCTGGCAGCGCAGGGTGAGGCGGGAAAGCTCAAAAAGCTCGTCCCCGCCAAGGATTTCTCCCGGGCGCTCAAGCCGGGGAAGCTGAAAGTCGACAAATGATTTCGAAACTCCAGGAAAAACTCGACTCCGGTCAATTCGTCATCACCGCCGAGGTCTGCCCACCGAAGGGATGCGACTGCACCGACTTCCTCGCCAAGGCGCGGGCGCTCCGGGGATTGGTCGACGCCATCAATGTCACCGACAACCAGGGGGCCAACATGCGGATCTCCCCCCTGGCCGCGGCAGCATTGCTCGTCAGGGAAGGGATCGAGCCGATCTTCCAGATAACCTGCCGGGACAGAAACCGGATGGCGCTCCAGAGCGACCTCCTCGGGGCCGCGGCGCTCGGGGTCGTGAACGTCCTGGCCCTGACCGGCGACCATATCTCCTTCGGCGACCACCGCCAGGCCAAACCGGCCTTCGACCTCGACTCGGTCCAGCTCCTCCAGGCCATCGCCGGCCTGACGGAAGGGCGGGACCTGGCCGGTAATTCGCTGCAAGGTGTGCCCGCCTTCTACCCGGGCGCAGCTGCCGCGCCGGAAGCGACCCCTTTCGAGCCGACCCTCTTCAAGCTGGAGAAAAAGGTGGTGGCCGGGGCGCGCTTTCTCCAGACCCAGGCAGTGTTCGACCCGGCCCGGCTCCGCGCCTTTCGCGAAGCGGTGGCGCCGCTCGGCGTCAAGGTGATCGCCGGCATCCTCCTGCTTAAATCGGCCAGGATGGCCCGGTTCGTCACCGGCAACATCCCCGGCCTGCGGGTGCCGGACCATCTTGTCAGCGAGCTGGAAAACTCCCCGGACCCGATGGCCGCAGGGGTTGCCATCGCCCGCCGCCTGGCCGCCGAGATCAGCCCCTATTGCGACGGCCTCCATATCATGGCGATGGGGAGGGAGGACCTCATTCCGGAAATCGTAAAGGCCGTGAAGGGTGAACGGTGAATGGAATGAGACGCGGACGAAAAAAATCATAACTAACAGGTTTTGCCAACCGGGCGCGAGATTTCGGCCAGATCGTCGCCGGCCCGCAGAAGCTTCGCTGAGGCATAGCAGCGCTACGTCGAAGCGGGGCTTCGAGGACACGGCGGCGAGATGGTCGGAAGACCGCGCCCGTTAAAGGAGTGAACTATGCAGGTAAAAAAGGCGGTTTTCCCCGTGGCAGGGCTCGGCACCAGGTTCCTCCCTGCCACCAAGGCCTCACCGAAAGAGATGCTCGCCCTCATCGACAAGCCGCTGGTCCAGTACGTGGTGGAGGAGGCGGTGGCATCGGGGATCGAGCAGGTCCTGTTCGTCACCGGGCGGAACAAGCGGGCCATCGAGGACCACTTCGACATCTCGTTCGAGCTGGAGGCGCTCCTCTACGAGAAGGGGAAAGACGCCGAACTCTCCCAGATACGGGACATCGCGGATATGGTCAACATCTTCTACGTCCGCCAGAAACAGGCGCTGGGACTGGGACACGCCATCCTCTGCGCCCGGGAGTTCGTCGGCGACGAGCCGTTCGCGGTGCTCCTCGGGGACGACATCATCGATGGGGAAAAACCGTGCCTCGGCCAGCTCCTGGAAGTCTACCGGAAATACAAAGGGACGGTCCTCGCCCTGGAGCAGGTGCCGCTGGAGAACATCTCCTCCTACGGCTGCGTCAAGGCGAACCATATCTCGGATGGGACCTTCGAGGTGACCGACATGGTGGAGAAGCCGAAACCGGCCGACGCCCCTTCGGATCTCGCCATCATCGGCCGGTACATCCTGACCCCGGCGATCTTCCCGATCCTGGAGAAGCAGGAGCCGGGCAAGGGGGGGGAGATCCAACTGACCGACGCGATCCGCAAGCTCCTCAGCGATGAGGCGGTCTACGGCTGCCGCTTCGAAGGGGTCCGCCACGACTGCGGCGACAAGCTCGGCTTTCTCAAGGCAACGGTGGACATGGCGCTGAAGCGGGAGGAGTTCAACGGTGAGTTCAAGCGGTTCCTCAGGGAACGGCTGGGATGCGGGAAGGAATAGGTAAAGGTAAAGGTAAAGGTAAAGGTTGAGGTTGAAAAAACTTTACCTTTACCTGTGAGCGAAGCGAACGTATGCCTCTACCTGTCATTAATGCAGGGTCCCCTGGATATTCCCCCTGACTATCCCGTAGTGAAAAAACGCGATGAGGTGAAAGGTATCCTTGTCGTACCCCCTCGGAAAAGAGCCGACCGGCCCGATTATTTTCAGGGTCCGCCGTACTTCGTCATCCAGTATCCTGCTCCCGGAGCTTTCCAGGAGTTCGACCTTTTCGATCTCACCCTTCCGGTTGAAGGTGATCCTCGTAGGCACCACCCCTTCAATCCCCATCCGGGCCGCATCGGCCGGGTATCTCCAGACCCCGTATACCGCCGACTCGAAACGGCGCAAAAATGAGCCAAAGCGGATGTCATCGGTATTGAGGAACCTGGTCTCCCCTTCCGCCACTTCCTGGTCATACTTTCTTCGATAGCTTTCTTCCAGCTTTGCCAGCTTGTCAGCAGTTGGAAAAAGCTTGGAGATGTCAGGGACCCCTCTCTCCTTTTGCCTGAAAAAATCAGCCGGACGCGGTTTCTCCAGCAGCGGTGCCTCTCCCCGTCCAGCCACGGCGGGCGCCCCCCCTGCCTCTGGTTCCGGTTGCGGAAGCACCGGAGGAACTGCCCGTGGGGGAAGGGCGGCAATTTTATCCCGCTCCATCTCCCCCCTGGGGGCGGTTTCCCTGGCGACCCGCCGCCTCTGCTCGTCGAGACGGCGCACCTCCTTCTTCTCCTTTGCCGCTGGCTCCAGAGTCGGCGGCAGGTCCCGCAATTCCACCATATACGGCTCCTGCCGGAACACCTTCTTTTCCTGGGGGAGATAGATGATGATGAGAAAAAGCGCCGTATGCAGAAGAACGGAGAGGACAACGAGATATAGGAAGGTTTTTTCAACGTATTTATCGGACATCAGGCTCTTTGCCGGTTCAAGTTTTCTTCGTGCTTCTTCGTGTCCTTCGTGGATAATTGCCGTTTTTGGGCTCCCTGAATAAAAACTATTGTAAGCCGGTGACAGCCAAAAAGCAACCCGGAGTTAATGAGCGAAGAATGCCTGATAGAGGATGGCGGCGCCGAAGGCGAGGAACAGGAGGCCTGCGACCTTGTGCATGGTGGAGAGCGGCACGAAGCGGGCAAGCTGACGCCCTGCGAAGATGCCGATCAGCGACACCGACCAGAGCGCCAGGGTCGAGCCGGCGAACACGGTGAGGGGGGAGGCGTGCTGGGCCGCCAGGCTGGCGGTGACCAGCTGGGTCTTGTCCCCCAGCTCCGCCAGCAGGATCATGAGAAACGAGGTAACCACCGCCCCCCTACCGCCGAGCCTTCTCTCTTCATCTTCTTCCTCCGCCTCGTCGAATCCCCTGGCCCGCAGCGTAGTGACGCCGAAGAAGAGAAACAGCGCCCCTGACACCAGCCTGATCCAGAAGAGGGGGAGGACGGCGAACAGCAGGCCGCCGACCAGCACCGCCCCCAGGTTCAGCAGGGCAAAGGCGCAGGCGAGGCCGACGAAGACCTTCCGCCACGGGTACCTGGTGGCCAGCGCCATGGCGGTCAACTGGGTCTTGTCCCCCAGCTCGGCCAGGAAGATGATGCCGAAGGTGGTAAGAAAAATGGTGGAATCCACGAAGCCCTCCGGAGATTTATCAAAAACGGCAGTTATCCACGAAAAACACGAAACACTCGAAAATAAACCAAGAAGATACGAGGTATATCCACTCGCCATAAAGGTGATCTGTTCATCTGGTTGGCATATTGGTATTGTTAGTGTTTTTCGTGTTTTTCGTGGTCAAATGCTTTTTCCAGGTCTATTCGTATTTATATCGAACCGTCTGATTTTCTTCTTCGTTTCTTAGTGCGCTTCGTGGACAGCTCAGGTTTCAGCTTAAATATATTGACAGCCGCCGGTAATTTGCATAGTTTGCATGTTTGCTCAAATCCCAGAGAAAGGCCTTTCCCAATGTCCGTTCAAACCACCATGTGGCTCGGCTTCGCCGTGATCATGACCGCAATGTTCATCATCGACCTCGGGATGTTCAGCAGGAAGAGCCACGAGATCAGGTTCCGCGAGGCGCTTGCCTGGACCCTGGTCTGGGTCTCCCTGGCACTCGCCTTCAACGTCTGGATCTACTTCTCCATGGGGCCGGCCAAGGCACTGGAGTTCCTCACCGGCTACCTGATCGAGGAGTCCCTCTCGGTCGACAACCTGTTCGTCTTCATCATGATTTTTTCCTACTTCCACGTCACCAAGGCGCACCAGCCGAAGATCCTCAAATGGGGGATCCTCGGCGCCCTGGCAATGCGGGGGGTGTTCATCCTGGTCGGCATCGGGCTGATCGAGCGGTTTCACTGGATGGTCTACCTGTTCGGCGGGATCCTCATCTTTACCGGGATCAAGATGGCCTTCGGCGGTGAGGAAAAGATCGATCCCGAGAAGAACCTGCTGGTGCGGCTGGTCCGGAAATTCATCCCGATAACAAAACGGATCAGGGACGACCGGTTTTTCATCAAGAAGAAGGGGGTCCGGGCCGCCACCCCCCTGTTCCTGGCGCTGGTGGTGGTGGAATCGAGCGACGTGATCTTCGCGGTCGATTCCATTCCGGCGGTGCTGGCGGTCAGCCGCGATCCCTTCATCGTCTACACCTCCAACGTCTTTGCCATCATGGGGCTGCGCTCCCTCTACTACCTGCTGGCCAACGTCATGGAGATGTTCGCCTACCTGAAGCTCGGAATCTCCTTCATCCTCGCCTTCGTCGGCGCGAAGATGCTGCTCGCCGACGTTTATCCGGTCCCCATCTTTTTCTCCCTCGGGGTGATCGTCGGAGTGCTGGCCATCTCCATCGCCATGTCGATAATCATCGGCCGGGGAAAAGGAAAGCCGTCTTAATCAAGCCCCGCGATCGGCTTCCGAATCGGGGCCATCGCCGGGGAAAATCCGTCCCTTGTAAATCTCGAACAGCGCCATGAAGAGCGCCAGCACGATCGGCCCGATCACCACCCCCAGGAGACCGAAAGATACCAGCCCCCCCAGCGCGCCCAGGGCAATCACCAGAACCGGGAGCCTGGCCTTGCCGCTGATGAAGAACGGGCGGAGGAAGTTGTCTATGGAGGCTACCACCAGCGCCCCCCAGGCCATGAGGATCAGCCCTTTCACCACCTCATCCTGGAGCAGGAGATAGATCGCCGCCGGAAGCCAGATCAGGGCCGTGCCGACAAGCGGTATCAGCGCGCAGACGGCCATCATGGCGCCGAACAGAAGCGGCGAAGGGAGCCCGGAGAACCAGAAACCTATCCCCCCCAGCGCCCCCTGCACCAGGCAGGTCAGAAAAATCCCGTAGACCACCGCCGAAAGAACGCGCCTCACAGTATCGACGAGAATCCCCTTGTCGGCCTCCTTGATCGGCATTATCGACCAGAACTCCTGCTGGAAACGCTCCCCGTCCTTATAGATGAAGAACAGGGCGATCACCATGAGGATCAGCTTTACTAAAAAGGCGAAGAAGTTCTTGATGAGCTCGGTCGAATAGCCGAGCACAAAAGAGGTCACCTTCTTCATGGCCGGCACCATGGTCGCGTGGAGGTCGATCTCCGGCAGATCGACATACGGCCTGATTCTCTCCAGCCAGGGAGCGACAGCGGGGTGCTGTCTTATGTTCTCCAGCACCAGCAGCTCGCCACTCGCGGTCGCCTCTTCGAGCACCCGGTAAGCCTGGGTCGCCTCGCGGGTCAGGAAAAGCACCAGGCCGACCACCGGCAGGACCAGGGTCAGCACGACCAGCGGCGTCATGAGCCAGGCCGCCGCCATGTCCCGGTCATGGAAGCGCCGGTGCAGCCTCTTGTAAATGGGGAAGGTCAGGATCCCGATCACCCCCGCCCAGCCGAGCGGCACGAGGAACGGGGCAAGAATGACGTAGAGGAAATAGAGGAGGAACAGCAGAAAGGAAAATGCCACCAGGGCAAAAAACACTTTACGGTCCATACGGTTGCGGGCCGGATGCGAACAGTTCCATCATTTCCCCCCCCTGGTTATCCTCACCC
>JAMPXD010000017.1 GCA_023701365.1 Geobacteraceae bacterium | reverse complement strand
GGGGGGGGGGACCTCGTAACAGAGAGGTCTCTCGGCGTAGGGGCAACGGGTGTGGAAAGGGCAGCCGGAGGGGGGGGCGAATGGAGAGGGGAGGTCTCCCTGCAGGATGATACGCTGCTTCCTGATTCCGGGAACGATCTGCGGTATGGCAGAGAGCAGAGCTTCGGTATAAGGATGCAGAAACCTGGCGAAAACGTCGTCCCCCGCCCCGGTCTCGACGATCTTGCCGAGATACATTATGGCGATCCGGTCGCTCATGTGCCGGACAACCGACAGGTCATGGGCGATGAACAGGAAGGAGAGGGCGAATTCCCGTTTTAATTCCTGGAGCAGGTTGATGATCTGCGCCTGGATGGAGAGATCGAGAGCGGAGACCGGCTCATCGGCGATGATCAACTGCGGGGAAACGGCCAACGCCCGGGCGATGCCGATCCGTTGCCTCTGTCCGCCGGAAAACTCGTGCGGGTAGCGGTAAAAATGTTGCTCCGACAGCCCAACCCTGTCCATGATTTCCAGAACCCTTGCCCGTTTCCCCGGGCCCGTGGCAAGGCGGTGGATTGTCAGGGGTTCGCCGATGATGTCGCCGACCCGCATGCGGGGGTTCAGGGAGGAAAAGGGGTCCTGAAAGATCATCTGAACATTTTTCCTGAAGGCGGAACGCTCCTCCTTCCCCATTTCGGCAAGCGATCTGCCGCGGTAAGATATAGTTCCCTCTGAGGGGGGGAGCAGGCCCATGATGAGTCGTGCCAGGGTGGATTTGCCACACCCCGATTCCCCTGCCAGCCCCAGGGTTTCTCCCGGCTCCAGGCGAATAGTTATGGCGTCTGCCGCCTTGAGATGATGGGTCTTGCCGAACGCCCCGGACTTCACGGAAAAAGAACGGCTGAGGGACCTTGTCTCCAATAAGTGTGCATTCATGCGAATTTCCAGCAACGGACAAAATGCCCGGCAGCGACTTCCTTCATTTCCGGTTTTTCACTTTGGCATATCCAGCTTTTCTCCGGACAGCGCTCGCAGAAGCCGCATCCGGGAAGGCCGGCGAGCAGATAGGGAACCTGGCCCGGGATGGTCTGCAATGGCCGACCCGGTTCGGTTTTCTGGGGGAGGGAGTTCAGGAGACCCTCGGTATAGGGGTGCAGCGGGTTGTGGAACAGCTCATCGGTGTGGGCGAACTCCACGATCTTCCCCGCATACATGATGGCGGTTCTGTCCGACTTCTCCGCGACGATCCCGAGGTCGTGGCTGATCAGGATCAGCCCCATCCGGTTTTCCTGTCTCAGCCGGTCGATGAGCTCCAGGATCTGGGCCTGGATGGTCACGTCAAGGGCCGTTGTCGGCTCATCGGCGATGAGAATCCGTGGCCGGCAGGCGAGCGCCATGGCAATCATCACCCTCTGCCGCATGCCGCCGCTCAGGCGGTGCGGATAGTCGTCGATCCTCTCGGCTGCATGGGGTATGCCGACCTGGCTAAGCAGTTGCAGGCTCTCCTCCCGCGCCTCGCTGCGGGAGAGACGGCGGTGCAGGAGGAGTCCTTCCATGATCTGGTCCCCTATGCGCAGGACGGGGTTCAGCGAGGTCATCGGGTCCTGGAAGATCATGGAAATCCGGTTGCCACGCACCTCGCGCATCTGTTCTTCCGGAATTTGCAGAAGGTCGGTGCCGTCAAAGAGGACCTTTCCCGACTCGACCCTTCCCGGCGGCGCAACCAGGCGCATGATGGAGAAAGCGGTAACGCTCTTGCCGCAGCCGGACTCCCCCACAATGGCCAGAGTTTCTCCCTCGTCGAGGGAGAAGTCAACTCCGTCAACGGCCTTCAGCAGGCCGGACGAGAGGTGGAAGTGGGTGGCAAGTCCTTTTATTTCGAGCAGAAGTGACACCTCGGCAACTCCGTAAGTGACCGTTGGCAAACCGGCACTGCTTCCTGGGACTGCTGGAAAATCTTTATATCATGATTTTCCGACAGGGGCAAATCCTCTACTGGTATTGGCCGCATGGGGGGACTCGCCTAAGCGGTGGCAACAGGGGCGAGGATCTGCTGGGGGATATCCCAGCCTTCGCGGGGAGAGAGATTTTCGCTTCGCAGCAGCTCGATGAAGAGGGGGACCATATGGGGGTCAAACTGGGTCCCTGCGTTGTCAAGAAGTTCTTTGACAGCTACCTCGAAGGGGAGGGCCTTCCGGTAAGGACGGTCCGAAGTCATGGCGTCAAAGGCATCGGCAATGGCGAGAATGCGCGATTCGACAAGAAGCTGGTCGGCGGCGACATGGTGCGGGTAGCCATGGCCGTCATAGCGTTCATGGTGCTGACCGATGCATAGCTTCACATCATGCAGGAACTCAATCGGTTCGAGGATCTTCATGCCTATGAGCGGGTGCTGCTGGAGGTTGTTGACGTCCTCGGGCGAGAGTTTTCCCTCTTTATGGAGCAGACTCAGGTCGATGCCGATCTTTCCGATGTCGTGGAGTATCGCGGCCCGCTCGATGATCTTCATCCGCTCGGCAGGGAGGTCCAGTTTTCTGGCCAGCTCAAGACTGTAGCGGGTCACCCTTTCCGAATGGCCACGGGTGTAACTGTCGCTTGCCTCTATGGCGGAAACCAGCGCATGAATGGTGTTCATGTAGACCTTTTGCTGTTCCTCGTAAAGTTTGGCGTTCTTGATAGCGATACCCGCCTGGGCGGCGATGGTGTTGAGAAGCTCGAGCTCTTCGCAGTTGTAAACAGAATTGTCGAGTTTGTTCACCACGGTTATGGTGCCGATGATTTCATCCTTCACCAGGAGCGGGGCGCAGATGAGGGTTTTCCGTTCGTAGCCGAGGGCACTGTATCTGTCGAAGTGCGGGGTATCGTTGATGTCGGAAATCAGTAATGGTTTTCGGTTTTCGATGACCCACGTGGACACGCTGGAAGGTTTCATCGGGAGCAAAGCCCCTCCGGGCGAGCCGAACTCATGGCCCAGAAGGGTCGTGACCCGCAGTGAATACAACTCCGGCTCGTGCAGGATTATATAGCCGATCTCGGCCTGCAGGGTATCCATGGTTGACTTTACAATCAGGTTGAACAGAGTGGTCATCTCCATGGTAGAGTTGATGGCGAGGCCAACTTTGTAGAGGGTGGAAAGCTTGGCGACCGCCTTCTCCAGATTGGTGTTCTTGTCTTCCAGCTCCCCGGCCAGGTCGGAAATCTTGTAATTTGCCTCTTCGATTTCTTCAATGCGTTCTTCGAGAGAGATGTTCAGGTTTTCGATCTCTCTTATCTGCTCTTCGAGTTTCTCATTCATCAGATGAGTTTCGTGGTGGTGGGTCAGCTTTTCCTGTGCCCGGGCCAGCTCGCGTTCATGGCTGATGGCGGTTTCCATCTGGGAGGTCAATCTTTCCACCATATGGTTGTGATGCGTGGATAATAGCCTCATTTCGGCGCTGCTGTTTATGATGGGCTTACTGGAAAAGTCACCTTTTTCCACCTGCTGCATCGAAGAAATGAGGAGGCTTATCGGCGTGTCCACGTAATAAATGAAAAAGACCGAGATGGTAATGGTGATGAGAAAGATGATGAGACCCGTTGAGGTTACCGAGTTGTTCTTGAAAGTGGCGAGGAAGTTTTGCAGGTTATCGAGGGTTATGTCAATCTCCAGAATGCCGAGGACATCCTGTGACGGGTCATGACAGCCGTGGCAAGCGGGGCTGTTATGAATGACTGAAAGAGTGGCGAAGATATTCGGATCGGAGTGAGGATTAGTCTTGACGGAGTCCTGGGACTGCAGTGCCGCCACTTCGTCCTCGGAAACCAGCTTGCCGATTTCGCCGCTGTCGGAGGAGTTGAGTATCTTGCCGCCACTGTCCAGTATCCTAATGGTCTTGATGGAATCCTGGGCATTTATGTTGGCCAGGATGTTGCGTACATCCCCGGCGCGGCCGGAGCGCATGGTGCTGGCAATACTGCTTTTTACCGTCTCCGTCAGCATCATGGCGTTCTGCTCAGTGATGCTGGTGATCATCTGCTTTTGCAGCTGAAAATTGACAAACGCGGCTACAGTGATAATTGCTACCACAATTGCGGTGACAAGGCCGAGAATTTTTACTTTGAGTGAATTCATAAACTTGGTTGTGTGAGGCTGATTTGATTGGCACGACATTACTAGAAGTCGCCGATATTTTCAAGTATTTTCAAGCTCTCTCCAATTATTAATCGCTAAATGCTTTAAGTCTGGCAGATAATCTGGGTATGCAATGTCTGGTAAAAGTTGAGCTTTTAGATCAAGTATGTGACGCTGGGGGCAGGGCCGCTTCGGTCTGTCACGGACCCGAAACACTTGACAAGGAGAGGGACTGCCTCTAAGATGCCTCAATTAGCGCAATTTAAGCGGTTGGTGGACAAGGGCCAATTGAGTGGCAACCATCCCGCTTCTGTTAAAATAGTTGACTTTATTCGTTGATTTGTGATTTTATCAAAAAGTTTTTTATAAGAGGATGTTTGATTGAAACGGTTACTGGTCATTCTGTTTTTTTTTGCAATCGTTCCCGGTACAGCGGTGCAAGGGGTGCAACTCAGGCCTGAGATGGTCCGGGTGGCTCTGCTGAAGGGGGTCGAGAGCGTAAGGATTGGCGGCAACGGGGTGTTGGCCGTCGATGAGAATGGCAAGGCCATCGAGGGCGTGTTTCCTCTGCTTGTCAAAAGAAACGGTGATGGCCTGTCGGTCAACGGCAGTAACCTCCGTACCGTCAGGGCATCAGCTGCCGCCTCGCTGCAGATAAACGGCAAGGGATACCGCGGTGTCATCGAAATTACCCCGGCTGACAAAGGACTCCTGGTAGTTGATGAACTACCGCTGGAAGATTACCTGGTGGGGCTGATAAACTGCGAAATTTCCTCCCAGTGGCCGATAGAGGTGGTCAAGGCCCAGGCGGTAATCGCCAGAACTTATGCCCTCTATCAGATGGAAGCGAGAAAAAACGCCCAGTTCCATTTGGAATCAAGCGTTATGGATCAGGTTTACGATGGCTGCGACATCGAAGATAGCAGGGCCGCCAGAGGGGTAGGGGAAACCGCCGGTGAGGTGTTGACGATTGACGGCAAGGTGATCCAGGCGTTCTACCATTCCAAATGCGGCGGTCATACCGAGGCAGCGGAAAATGTCTGGGGGGTCTCGCTTCCCTACCTCCAGGGGGTTGACTGCAAATATTGTCTTACCGCTGCAGCGAGCAGATGGGAGCAGGCGATTGCGCTGAAAAAGATCGAATCCCTGTTGAAGGGGGGGGGGTACCAGGTTGCCGGACTGAGGGATATCAAACCCGGACGGAAAAACAGGAGCGGCCGGTTGACCGACCTGACGATCCACTCTGCCAGGGGGAGCCTGATAATTTCCGCGGTAAATTTCCGCAAGCTGATCGGTTACAGCGTGATAAAGAGCACCAATTTTGAAGTAAGGACAGCCGGCGACGAAGCGCTCTTCTCGGGTGCCGGTTATGGCCACGGCGTGGGACTCTGCCAGTGGGGGGCGAAACAGAGGGCGGAAGACGGCTTTGTCTACCGGGAGATTCTTTCCTATTACTATCCCGGCACCAGGCTGGAGAATGTTTACAGAGACCAGTGATGTTGTTGGACGATTTTGATTATTTTCTGCCACCGGAGCTTATTGCCCAGCAACCGTCTGACCGAAGGGACGCCTCCCGCCTCATGACCCTGGAGCGGGGGTCCGGAACCGTCGCCGAGATTTCCTTCAGGGGGATACCTGCCCTGTTTCGCGAGGGAGACCTGCTCGTTGTCAACGATACCAGGGTGATCCCGGCACGACTGACCGGCTTCAAGGAGAGCGGTGGCCGGGTCGAGGTGTTCCTGGTGAGAAAGCTCGCCGGGGCCGGGGAACTCTGGCACTGCCTGGTGAAGGCGTCGAAGCCGCCGAGACCAGGCACACTCCTGCTCCTTCCCGAAGGCTTGGAAGCCAGGATTGTGGAACGGGGGGAAGGCGAACTCTGGATGGTTTCGTTCTCCCCGGTGGCGGATTTCGAGGAACGGCTGGAACGAGTGGGGAGCGTACCACTCCCCCCCTACATCAGGCGGCCGATGGAGGAGCATGACAGGGAGAGGTATCAGACGGTCTTTGCCAGGGTAAGGGGGGCTGTTGCCGCTCCCACCGCAGGGCTCCACATGACATGCGAGCTGCTGGAAGAGATTCGGGCAAGGGGGGTGGAGATAGCCCCACTTACCCTGCATGTGGGGCTTGGGACTTTCATGCCGGTGCGGGTGGAAGACCTGCGGGAACATAGGATGCACAGGGAGTTCTGTGCTGTTCCGGAAACGACTGCAGCGCTGGTGAACGCCGCGAAGCGGGAGGGGAGAAGGGTGGTGGCACTCGGCACCACCTCTGCCCGGGCACTGGAGCATGCAGCGGGCGACGGCATTCTCAGGGCGGGCGAAAGCGAAGCAGGTATATTCATTTATCCTGGCTACCGGTTCAAGGTAGTGGATGCCCTGATCACAAATTTCCATCTCCCCAAATCGACCCTGCTGATGATGGTTTCAGCCCTCGCCGGGCGGGAGCTGCTTCTCAGGGCCTATGCCGAAGCGGTGGAACGGCGGTTTCGCTTCTTCAGCTACGGAGATGCGATGTTTATATACTAGGCGCTAGGCAAGAGGTAAGGTCAGAATCTCGGCTTTCCCAGTGCCTGGAGCCTATCAAGGATTATTTTGTCAGCCATAGATTTCAGACTCATCAAGAAGGACAGGGACAGTGCGGCCCGTCTCGGCTCTCTGACAACCCCCCATGGCAGGATCGACACGCCGATATTCATGCCGGTAGGGACCCAGGCTACGGTCAAGGCCATGACTCCCGAAGAGCTCCGGGAGGTCGGGGCGCAGATCATCCTGGCCAATACCTACCACCTCTATATCCGCCCCGGCCATGAACTGGTGGCGCGGTTGGGGGGCTTGCACGAGTTCATGCACTGGCCGGGGCCGATTCTGACCGACAGCGGCGGTTTCCAGGTATTCAGCCTGGGCGAGCTCCGCAAGATATCGGAGGAGGGTGTGCGGTTCCAGTCCCATCTGGACGGTTCCTATCACTTCATCTCTCCTGAGGACTCCATCGCCATCCAGGAGGCGCTGGGAGGGGACATCATCATGTGCTTCGATGAATGCCCCCCATATCCGGCGGAATTCGGGTACGTGCGGAAATCGATGGAGATGACCAGCCGCTGGGCAAAGCGATGCAAGGACGCCCACCACAGGTCCGATCAGGCCCTGTTCGGCATAGTGCAGGGGGGGATGTACCGCGAGCTGAGGGAAGAGAGCATCGGCGAGATCTGCCGGATCGGTTTCGACGGTTATGCGCTGGGGGGCTTGTCGGTGGGTGAAGAAAAGGAGCTGATGCACGAGATCATGGGATACTGCGCCCCGCTGCTCCCGGCAGACAAGCCCCGTTATGTCATGGGGATCGGCACCCCCGAGGACCTGATCGAAGGGATAAACGCGGGCGTCGACATGTTCGACTGCGTGATGCCGACCAGAAACGCGCGCAACGGCATGCTGTTCACCACGTTCGGGAGGGTCAATATCAAAGGGGCCGCCTATGCCGAGGACCGCCTCCCGATTGATCCGGCGTGCAGCTGCTACGTCTGTAAAAATTACAGCCGGGCCTATCTGCGCCACCTCTACCGGTCCGGCGAGATACTGGCTTCCCGGCTCAATACCTGGCACAATCTCCATTACTACCAGGCTCTCATGGCGGATGCGCGCCAGGCGATTGCCGAAGGGAGATTCACCCGGTTCAGGCAGGAGTTTTACGCGAAGAGACAGGCTTCGTAGGGCACCTTGTGGGTGCCCCTACAGAAATACACAATACATTTACTCGGAGGTAGCACTATGTTAGGTTTGGCTTTTGCGATGGGGACCCCGCCTGCCGGTGGTGGTGGCGGGCAGTCGACGATCATGAATCTCGTGCCGCTGGTTTTCATGTTCGCCATTTTCTATTTCCTCCTGATCCGCCCGCAGCAGAAGAAGGCCAAGGAGCACCGGGCACTGCTCGACTCCCTGAAAAAGGGCGACCAGGTAATTACCGCGGCGGGAATCCACGGCAAGGTGACGGCACTCGACGAGAACGTCGTTACCCTGGAAATTGCCCCTGGCGTGAACATCAAGATCAGCAAGGGATATATCGCCAGTCTGAAGAAGCAGGAATAGCGGGCGGGGAGAAAAACCCCGAATGATTACCGTACATGCGGTGAGCTGATGCCCGGAAACCTCCCGGCTGAACGGGACCCGCTGCACTAGCCGAGCAATAGCGTGCCATTGCGAATTGAAATTAGCTGAAAGGAGCATCTCCCATGTCCAAGGGCCTCATCTGGCGCGTAACCCTGATTTTGCTGTTTCTGCTGCTGTCTTTTTTCTATCTGACCCCGACCCTGGTCAGCAAACTTCCCGACTGGTGGACCGGTATTTTCCCCAAGGATAAGATCCACCTCGGTCTCGACCTGCAGGGGGGGACGCACCTTGTCATGGAGGTGGAAACGCAGAAGGCTGTTGAAGGTGCTCTCGACCTGATCGCCACCGACCTGGAAGACTCTCTGAACGCACAGAACACGCGGTTCAAGCGGATCGCGCGGGTGGGCGCGGACCGGGTCCAGCTGCTGATGTATGATAAGGCGTCCGCAGAGATCGTGCAGACGTTCGTCAAGAAAAAGTATCCGGAACTTGAGCTTATGCCGCCGTTTGACGAGGGGGGCTTTGTCAATATCCAGATCAGGATGAACGAAAAAGAGGGGGAGAGCAGAAAGGACAAGGCCGTCCAGCAGGCACTGGAAACCATCAGGAACAGGATCGACCAGTTCGGGGTGTCCGAGCCGGTGATCCAGCGGGAAGGGATCGACCATATTGTGGTCCAGCTCCCCGGCATCAAGGACCCGAAGCGGGCCATCGAACTGATCGGCAAGACCGCCAGGCTCGAGTTCAAGCTGGTCGACGAGAACGTCAATGCAGCGGCAGCTCTTCCCTCCTCCATCCCCGAGGATGACGAATTACTGATGGAGAAGAAGGTCGATCCGGCAACCGGCGCCGTCACGGAGATACCGCTGGTGGTCAAGAAGAAGGCGATGATCACCGGTGACCTGCTGACCGACGCCCAGGTCCGGATCGATTCGCAGTTCAACCAGCCGTACGTGGCGATTGAATTCAACTCGACCGGAGCCAGGCTGTTCGATCAGGTGACTGCCGCCAACGTCGGGAAACGGTTCGCCATCGTCCTGGATAACAACATCCATTCCGCTCCGGTGATCAGGGAGAGGATCTCCGGCGGCAGCGCCCAGATCTCCGGATCGTTCACCGACAAGGAAGCGGCCGACCTCGCCATAGTGCTGCGCGCCGGTTCGCTGCCGGCGCCGGTCAAGATCATCCAGAACGTCACGGTCGGCCCGTCCCTCGGCCAGGACTCCATCAACAAGGGGCTGATCGCCGGTCTGATCGGGGTCGCCCTGGTCATCATCTTCATGGCGATCTACTATAAGCTGTCGGGGCTGGTGGCCAACATGGGGATGGTCCTGAACATCATCTGCCTGATGGGCGCGCTGGCTGCCCTCGGGGCAACGCTGACCCTCCCCGGCATCGCCGCCATCGTCCTCCTGGTCGGGATGTCGGTCGATGCCAACGTCCTGATCTTCGAGCGGATCAGGGAGGAGCTCCGGCTCGGCAAGACACCCAAGGCGGGGCTCGATGCCGGTTATGACAAGGCGTTCCTGACCATCATGGACTCCCACGTCACCACCCTCATTACCGCGGCGGTCCTGTTCCAGTTCGGCACCGGGCCGGTCAAGGGATTTGCGGTTTCCCTGAGCCTCGGTATCATCATCAATCTCTTTACCTCGCTGCTGGCCACGCGGGTGGTGTTCGACATCATCCTGGGCCGCAGAGGCGTGAAGAGACTAAGCATATAGGGGGGAATAATGGAAATCATCGGCAAAACCAGCATAGATTTCATCGGCAAAAGAAAAATTGCCTTCGTCATATCGGGCATCATCGCCCTTATCGGCATCATCGGCATCATCCAGATCGGCCGGGGTGCCGCCAACATGGGGATCGACTTTTCCGGCGGGACCGCGGTGCAGCTCAAGTTTGCCCAGCCCGTTTCCCTCGAACAGGCGCGCAGCGCCCTTGCCAGGCACAACCTGAAAGAAGCCAATCTCCAGGAAATCAGGGAGGGGAACAAGCTCCTCATCAAGGTGGGCAAGGCGACCATAGCGGTAGGGAAGGTCGCCGATACTATCGAGGAGGTGTTCAAGAAGGAGTTCCCCGGCAACAGCTTCGTGGTGGAGAGCTCAACGGAGATCGGCCCCTCCATCGGGGACAAGCTCCGCAAGGACACCCTGGTCGCGATCGCCATCTCCCTGCTCGGCATCATCATCTACATCGCCTGGCGCTTCGATTTCAAGTTCGGCATCGGCGCAACCGTTGCCACGCTGCATGACGTGCTTGCCATGATCGCGGTATTTTTCGTCCTGAACAAGGAGGTCAACCTCCTCTTCATTACCGCGGTCCTGACCATCGCCGGTTACTCTCTCACCGACACCGTGGTGGTCTTCGACCGGATCAGGGAGAACCTGCACAAGGACCTGAAGGGGGCGTTGTCGGGCATTTTCAACAAGAGCATCAACGAGGTCCTTTCCCGAACCATCGTCACCTCGCTCACCACCTTTATGGCGGCGGTTTCCCTCTTGTTTTTCGGTGGCGAGGTGATCCATGACTTCGCCTTTGCCCTTGTGACAGGCATAGTCGTCGCCACCTACTCTTCGGTTTTTGTCGCGAGTCCGATAGTGGTGATACTAGAGGGCAGGTCCGAAAAGATCAACGCTTAAGGAGGTATCTGTCTTGAAAAAAGAAAACATACTGTTTGTCATCATAGCGCTCATTGTCGGCTTGCTGGGCGGGTATCTGGTCTTCAGCATCGCCGGCAAGAAGCAGGCAGTCCCCGTGGGCGGTGGGGTGCCCCTGGGGGCCGGTTCCCCTACCGATTACCAAAAGCGGATCACGGAGGCGGAGAAAATCGTAGCCAGGGAACCGGCAAACCTCCAGGCGTGGGTCCAGCTCGGCAACGACTACTTTGACACCGGTCAGCCGCAGAAGGCGATAACCGCCTATGGCAAGGCCCTTGAGCTGAAACCGGATGACCCCAATATCCTGACCGATCAGGGGGTCATGTTCAAGCAGGCGGGGGCATTCGACAAGGCGATCGCCAATTTCGAGCGGGCCCATCAGGTCGACCCGAAGCATCTGCAAAGCCTCTACAATATGGGGGTGGTGTACTCCGAAGACCTGCGACAGCCCGACAAGGCGATCAAGGCGTGGAGCCGCTACCTGGAGCTCGACTCAACCAGCCCGACGGCCCAGCAGATCAAGGGCATGATCGAACAGCTGAAGGCCGCACCAAAGGGCTTCAAGTAGAAGAAAGCCATCCCCCCCGGCAAGCCGGGGGGGATTTTTTATGAGAGCAGGTTACAGCCGTACATTGCAGGAGGTGGCGTGCAGCCCGTAAAGCAGAGACGATGGCGTCTCAGTGAACCTGATCCCGCACCGGTGGGGAGGCTGGCGCGGGAGTTGGAGCTTCCCCCGGTCTGCGCCACCCTGCTGGTCAACCGCGGGATGACCGAGCCCGCCGCCGCGCAACGGTTCCTTTCCGCCACTCTGGCGGAGCTCCATGATCCCTTCCTGCTCCTCGGCATGGAGCAGGCGGTCGAGCGGCTGGCCGGAGCGGTCAACAGGGGTGAGCGGGTCTGCGTCTACGGAGACTACGACGTCGACGGAATCTCCGCCGTGGCCCTGCTGATCGGTTTTTTCCGGGCAGTAGGGCTCGATTGCTTCTACCATATCCCGAAGAGGCTCGAGGAGGGGTACGGCCTCTCCGCTGAAGGGGTGGAAAGCGCGGCGCTCCAGGGAGCCAGCGTCATCGTCACGGTCGATTGCGGCATTACCGCGGTGGAGGAAAGCCGTCGCTGCGCTTCTCTCGGGATCGATCTGATCATAACCGACCACCATACCCCCGGCGCCGTCATTCCCCCTGCCTGCGCCGTAATCAACCCGCACCTCCCCGGCTGCCCCTTTCCGTTCAAGTCCCTGGCCGGGGTCGGCGTCGCCTTCAACCTGCTGATCGCCCTCAGGAGCAGGCTCCGCCAGGCGGGGCATTTCGAGGGGAGCGGCGAGCCGGACCTGCGGGAATATCTCGATCTGGTGGCGCTCGGCACCGTGGCCGACATCGTCCCCTTGGTGGATGAAAACCGCACCTTCGTCAAATACGGCCTTGCCGAGCTGAGCCGCTCCGCCCGGATCGGCGTCCAGGCGCTCAAGGCGGTGGCCGGGGTTACCGGCCCGGTGGGCTGCGGCGCGGTCGGCTTCCGCCTCGCACCGCGGCTCAATGCAGCCGGGAGGCTTGAGGACGCGGCCCTCGGGGTGGAACTCCTCCTCTGTGGCGACCGGCAAAGGGGGGCGGAAATCGCGGCCCGGCTCGATGCCAGCAACGTCGAGCGGCAGGCGCTCGAGCAGGAAATGCTGCGCGATGCGCTCGCCAGGGTGAAGGGGTCGGCGTGCTTCGCCGGCAGAAAGAGCATCGTCCTTGCCTCCAGCGAGTGGCATCCGGGGGTGATCGGCATCGTCGCCTCCCGCATTGTCGACCTGTTTCACCGCCCCACGATCCTCATCGCCCTTCAGGACGGCAGCGGCAGGGGCTCAGGGCGCAGCATCCCGGCCTTTCACCTCCACGATGCCCTCCATGCCTGCTCCGAGCACCTCCTCAAATTCGGCGGGCACAAGTACGCAGCCGGTCTCTCCATCGACGAGGCGATCCTGGAAACCTTCGTGGAGCGCTTCGACGAGGTCGCCCAGGGGCTCCTCGGCGACGCGGACCTGACCCCGGAGCTCGTCATCGACGGCGAGCTCTCCGCCGCGGAGATCACCCTTGAGCTGGCGGAGCTGATCGAGAACCTCGCCCCTTTCGGGATGGGGAATCCTGAGCCGGTTTTCATCCTGAAGGGGGCGCATGTCGCCGGCCGGCAGATCGTCAAGGAGCATCACCTGAAACTCCGCCTCGCCGCGGGCGGGCGGGTCCTTGAGGCGATCGGTTTCAACATGGCGCAGGGGAATGCCTTGCCGGAGACCATCGACGTCGCCTTCTCCCTCGAAGTGAACAGCTGGAACGGAAGGCGGCGTATCCAGCTCCGGCTCAGGGACTTCAGGGAAGCGGCGGCATGAGGGGGCTGCCATTGACGGGAGAGAGACCCCCTGCCGGCAGCAGGCGCGGAGGTTTGCATGCTGCGGCATGAGAGGTTCGGTCAGGCAGAGCGGGTAATCTGGATCGGTTTCTGGGTGAATCTCCTGCTGATGGCGATGAAGCTGCTGGCGGGCCATTTCGGGAGATCGGAGGCGGTTTTCGCCGATGGAATGGAGAGCGGCTGCGATTTCGTGGCCATCGCCGCCTCCATGATCGCCCTCCGGATCGGCAAGAAACCGTTCGACAGCACCCATCCCTACGGGCACGGCAAGGCCGAAAGCATTGCCGCCATCGTGGTTTCGCTGGTGATCTTCGCCACCGGCGCGGCTATCCTCTACCGGGCGGCGGACACCATCGTCCATGCCGCCTACCAAACCCCCCGGGCCGTGGCGGTGGCGGCGGCCTTCGTTACCATCATCGTCAAGGAATGGCTCTATCGGTTTTCCTTCAAGACCGGCGACCGGTTGCAGAGTCCCGCCCTGCTGGCCATGGCCAGGGACCACCGGAAAGACGCCCTGACCTCCCTCGCCACCCTGATCGGGGTAGCCGGGGCGTTCCTCGGTTTCGGGCTGATGGACCCGCTGGCTGCCGGGCTGACGGCCCTGTTGATCTTCAGGATAGGCATTCAGACCTTTCACACTGCGGCCCAGGAGCTGATGGATGCCCGGCCGCCGGAAGAGCTGATCAGCGCCATCACCGAACTGGCGGAGCAGGTGCCGGGAGTTGAGCATGTCCACGAGATCCGCGGCCGCCGCTCCGGCCAGTACGTCATCATCGATCTCAAGCTGGATATGGACCCGGAGATGACCGTCAGGGAGTCGCACGAGATCGCCACCCGGGTGAAGAGGCTGATCTTCGAGAGGTATCCCAACGTGGGGGACGTGATGATCCATATCAACCCCCACGAGGAGGAACATGAGGACATGATCCGGCTGTAGTCGGACGACAGGCGGTCAGAATCGAGGCAAGGGGGCATGGACAGCCGGCGGGCCGGGCAATGATTGCAACCGGCCGGGGGTGTGGTAAGCTGGATAGGAACGGACGGTAATCACCCCCAGGAGGACAAGGACATGCCGGCGAAAAGCAAGGAGAGGCAGGCCAAGCTGAGGGCGCTGCTGGTGGAGACCAAGCGGAGATTGTGGAACGAGCTGCGTGATGAGCTCTTCAGGAAAACCGGCGAGGAGCTCCACAGCCAGTTTGAACTCGCGCAGGACCCGGCCGACATGGGTCTTATCGGCCTCCTGGAGGATACCGGGCTGGCCGTCGCCGATATCCGGCGCCAGGAGCTGACGCGGATGGACGAGGCGACGAACAAGCTGGAGCGGGGGACCTACGGCCTCTGCGAGGAGTGCGGCGTGGAGATCGACGAGAAGAGGCTTGCGGTGGCCCCCCTGGTCCTCTGCTGCCTGGATTGTCAGAAACGGCGCGAGGGCCCCTCTTATCCGCCGGGGGTGAAGATTTGATGAAAAAAGCCGGGAGAGCCCCGGCTTTTTTTGATTTAGAGGAAATCGGCCGGGGTCGTTGATGTATCTACTTTACTAAAATAAGAAACTTTACAAAAAAGTAAAGCTCTGATAAAAAGTAAGGCATGAGGAAGGCATACGAAAAAAACGCTCTGAAGCAGGTCGTCGATCAGCTTGAGAAGCTCACCGGTGCCAGTGCGGAAAAGGTGGAATACGAGCCTGGGGGCGCAACGTCGCGGGGCGAGAGATACGAGCCTGATCTCGTTGTCGAGGTAGGTGGATTCCGGTTCGTCGTGGAGTTCAAGGCATCGTCTCTGGTTGCTCCCGTTGTCGCCGGGATCGAGCAGCTGAAACGGTACTCGGCAGAGCCTCCCGAGATTCGTCTGCTGGTTACCCCTTTCATGGGAGGCACCGGAATCCGAAAATGCGCCGAGGCGGGTATTTCGTGGCTGGATCTTTCCGGCAACGCCGATGTCTCAGCTCCGGGTCTCCGTCTCTATGTCCGAGGCGAAAAAAACAAATTCATATCCCCTGGTCGTAACGAAAATCCCTTTGCTCCGAAAAGCTCCCGGATCGCCCGACACCTGCTGTATCAGCCAAGTCGAATGTTTACTCAGCGGGAACTGGCTGATGAAACGGGACTTGGGGAGGGATTCGTCAGCCGAATTGTCAAATCTCTTGAAGAGCAGCAGCTTGTCGCCCGTGATAACGCCGGGAGGGTATTCATCAACAAACCGTTGGTGATGCTCGACGCGTGGCAACAGGGGTATGATTTCACGAAGCATGAAATCATTCGCGGCCATGTGGCCGGGCGCTCGGGGGAAGATATCCAAGGGAAGATCAGCAGGACTCTTAAGTCACTATCTGTTGAGCATGCCGTCACCGGACTCGGAGCGGCATGGTTACATGTGAAGTTTGCTGCGTTTCGTACCGTCAGTTTATATCTGAGAGAGTGGCCCCAAAAGGATCTCTTTGAACAGATCGGCTTTCGGGAGGATACTGCGGGTGCAAACGTTTGGTTGATCATTCCGAAAGATCCCGATGTATTCTTTGGCGCCGAGCCCGTCGCCGACATTCCCTCTGTTCATCGAATTCAAGTCTGGCTTGACCTCAAATCTCACCCGGAAAGGGCTGAAGAGGCCGCCGCAGAGTTGCGGAAGACCCTGGAGCTGTCATGACTTTTCACACTGCTGCCGACTATACCCCGGAACAAACTGAGTTGATCTGCGCCGCTACGCTTACGACAGCGACCATTCTCGGCGATTACATGGATGATCTGGCCGTCGTCGGGGGACTGGTCCCGAGTCTCCTTATTCCGCCAACCGCGCTTCCTGCTGGCGCCGATCCGCATGTTGGAACGATGGACCTCGACCTGGGGCTTGATCTGGCGATTCTTGACGATCATCGGTACGAAGGGATTGCAGAGCGCCTGAGGGATTCCGGATTTACCCCCGATACCAGCGAGAAAGGGCATGAAGTACGTCAACGATGGACACATTCACGGAACCCATTGGCAAAGATAGAATTTCTTATTCCACCGGTGAGCGCTGGGGCGGTACCGGGCAAGTTGCAACCTCTTGAAAGGGGTCTGGCTGCATTCATAATCGAAGGGCTTGAGGTCGCCTTCAACGAGCGGATTCATGTCAGGCTTGATGGGACCACCCTATTTGGGGAAACCACATCCCGTGTGATTCCCGTCTGTAATCCGGGTGCATTCATAATCCTAAAAGCACTGGCATTCAGGAACCGCGGGAAGTTCAAAGATGCCTACGATCTCTACTACATGACGAGAAACTATGGTAGCGGAACAGAAGATGTCGCCAACTTTCTCGGCCCGCTGATCGGTACTGAGCCAGGTCGCCGTGCTGTCGGTATCCTGCGCGAGGATTTCCTTGACGAAAGAGCGCTTGGGCCGATGCGGGTTGCGCTGTTTGCCACCGGTGCCGAGGATGCGGAGATTCAGGCGGATGTCGTAGGTTTCATCTCTGAACTGCTCATGGTAACCGGAGTATGAAACGTGTCTTGGCCACTGGTGGCGCTGGGGGAGGTGCTGAAGAAGTGGAATCGGTTCAGATCGACCCGCATGCCACGTATCGGGAAGTTACCATCAAGCTATGGGGCAAGGGGGTCGTGCTGCGCCGGGAGGCGTCCGGTTCCGGGGAAACCTATGGGGTCATGTTGACATTTGAAGATTTTTAAAGGACGAATATTTAAATGTCAAACATGACCCGCTGACTTTCCGGATAAGCCCGCAACTGCACCAGCGGATCGCGGCAAGTGCCGCCAGCAAGGGGTTGACCATCAACAAATATATCGCTGAAATTCTCGAACGTCAGGAGAGAAGCGCGGCATGACGTTTGAGGGCTAAATTGGATGATCGCATGCCAGGCCCTAAAGAATCTCCAACCCGTATCCCTCAATGACACCCTGAAGGCTTCCCCACAAAGGAGGCTTTCTCATTTCTTCTTTCCAGGTCTTTGGTCCCCGATTCCCGATGCACAGGCTTTCCCGTTGACATCAGGAATGAAAAGGCGTATTAAAGTTGCGTAATATTGCGGTGTTATGGGAGACGGTGATGGAATACAAACGTCGGGAATAAATAAGAAATACTGAACCGCCCTTGTCGGCATGATGCTGACGGGCGGTTTTTTATTGGCTGGGAGTTGGGATGAGTGGACGGGAAAGGTTTGCCCGTTTCTTCGGGGCAAGACTTCCCCCCTGTCAATGTGTAGACGCGACACCTAGTTCCTCCCCCGGCTCAACAATAGTTACCTCAAAATCTAAGATGGGACGAAACGAGCCATGTCCTTGCGGAAGTGGAAAAAAATACAAGCATTGTCATGGGCAGTAAGTTTTAAGTAGTAAAAGTTCAACTCTTCATTTTCCATATTTAGGTCTTGAGCCAGGAAGCCAGGAATCTGCGGAATTAATTCACTGCAACTAAGAATCAGCAAGTACGACATGATGTACTGCTAGTGGAAAATGGAGAGTTGAACCCTTATTCTGCTTCAAGACACGGCTTGAGGAGTTATATGAAAAGCTCGTCTTCATTGCCCCTTTTCGTTCTGCTGTTGTTGCTGTCCTTTCCTGATGCGGCTCTTACCAGCGAAGGTCCCGCCTGGATCTATTTCGTTATGGCGCCGTTCGCGCTCTTTACCATCCCGTTTTTCTTTACTGCCGTATGCGTCGCTTTTGCCGTCTACTGCTACTGGAGATACCGGACGACGAAGAAGAAAAGCCGTGGCGTTATCGCCGTGCTGGTGCTGCTGCTTGCCATTCCGGCTGCGGTAAGGGACAAGCAGGTCTATGTGATAGCAAAGATCGAACGCGAACATCGCGAGCAGGTTCAGCTCAAGGCAAAGCAAAGGCGCGAGGCGCGTCGGGCAGGGAAGCATGTCAGTCCGGATTTTACCGCAATAAGCACTGCCTATACTGCGAAGTACATGGCTTCTGCCAAAACGGAAACGGACCGCCTCAATTTCCAGGCGAGCCGGGAAATGCTGCAGATGCAAAGGGCAATAGACGCCATGCAGCAGAAAGAGCCTCCTCCTGTACTTCTCGACGACGATAGAGACAAGCCGCCAGTGCGCTCAGGAAAGGCCTTCCTCTTCGAGCTGTATGCGGGTGTTCTCCTCGCCGTCACCGCGCTTGCGGGAGCAGCGGCCGATCGATGGCGCCGTAGCCGTAACTGGGCTCCGCTGATGCACCTGGCGCCTCTCTTGGCCTGGATCTACGCCCCGGTTTTCGCCCAGCTCCCCTTCATGGATACGCTCATGGGGATGAATGGGCCGCGGGTCTATCTTTCCTGGTTCGCCCTGCTGGCCTTTACGCCGCTTTCCTACTTTGCCGCATACGGGGCCGGTATTCTGCTCTGGAGCCTGCGCTCGGCACGAATGAAGGGGACGCAGGCCGAGCAACCGCACCCCAATGAGTCATTGCAGGAGACGACAGGTCCGGTCGTATCGTCTGGACAGCCGCCAGCCGATGGCAAGACTTTCTTTGCCTGCCCGGAATGCAGACTTGAGGGGAAGATTGCTGATGCCAGACTGCCCGAGCAGGGACTGATGGCGACCTGCCCCCGCTGCAAGACCCGCTTTCCCGTCAGGCGAGCTGTCCCCGACATGCCGAGCGAGACCGATGTCATGCCTGCGGCAGCCGTATATGCCGCCGTAGCTGAGGCCTCAACCGGAGACGAGGTTCCGGAGGCCGTTACACCGCGCAAGAAATTCACGTTCACATGGAGGAAGGTGCTGGTAGGCATGTCTGCTCTGCTGGTCCTCGACTGGCTGGTGCAGACGATGTTGCTGAACGCCCTGATCGTGCTGGGCTCCAATGCCGGAGCAAAGTTCACCCTGCTTGCTCCGCAGGCTCTCCTCCCATGCACCTTGCCGACACGGGTCAGCTTCATCGACAAGACCAGTAACAAGCCTCTGGCGGGAAAGCAGGTCAGGGTGACCTGGGAGTACCATCCCATGGGGATTCTCCCGGAAACCGAAGCCCGCTATGCAGACCGGGTATACACGACAGACGCGAACGGCAAAATCTGGCTGCCGTGCCGCCTCAAGCCTCCCAAAACGTACCTTATGGCGTTCTACCACAGCTTTAACCAGGGGGTTTTTCTTTATCTGAACGATCCTGGCTACCTCCCGGCAGGCGACCGGCCCTACCTGCCACCGCGCATCACGGGAGAACATCTGACAGAAACAATCGTCTTCATGCCCTGCCGAACTCCGCAGGATTGGGATCATGCGCTTAGTAGAGCGATAATGTTTCCCTATTCGTACCTGAAAGAGGGTGTTGACGGAGTCGTGCGGAATGTACCTCTTGATTCCATTCCAGATCAGCAATTGCAACACCTGTCCGAATGCTGCGATGCCCTAGTGACGCCAGCATCACAGAAAATCGACGCAGAGGTCGTCAGGCGGGGGCCGCAAAGAATGTATACCGAAAGCTATATCCGCACCCTGATCCGGCTCGGCAGGGAACAGGATGCCATTGCGGCCCTGCCGCTGCTCGCAGACAGACCGCATGCAGAGGAATGGCAAAAATATTTCCGGAAATTCGTGGATGATCTCGCATTTGAACAAGAAATGGCAAAGGAGTCGCCTCAGCTGATCTCTTCCGGGAAAAGCGGTGCCCAACTTCACGAAGAAGCACTGGCTCTGCATAAACAGAAAAAATACCGGGAAAGCCTCCCGCTTTACCATGCCGCCATTACCCTCTCTCCTGAATCGGGACGATATGTCGGAAATTACGCGTGTGCCGTCTACGCAGGACATGGATTTTTCGGCGAAAAACTCGCTCGCCGGGCCATCCCTCTTGACCGGAACCGTGGGCACTCCTACTTGATGCTCGCCGATGGTCTTTTTTATTCAAACCGTAGAGAGTTCTGGGGACAGCATACACAATTCGTTGCCGTTTTGAAATGGCCGCAAGAAATTCAATCAAAAATCGGAATGAATCTTGAAATATATACCACTAAGTGATATGGTAAGTTCAGGTGATCTATAAAACCCGACATTTCAACCGTTGGGCACGAAAGGCCGGTTTGCCTGATCAAGCCTTGTGCAGGGCGGTAGCGGAAATCCGCCAGGGGTTGATAGATGCCGATCTTGGCGGCGGCATCATCAAAAAACAAGAATTGCCCTGTCAGGGCAAGGCAAGCGCGGCAGCACCAGCTCCTGGAGGTATCTCATGAAACACAAAAGTCGTCTTCTTGAGGCAGTTCACGAGACAGCGCAGGATTTAAACGAGCTCGGTTTTATCGATAAACGTGCCCTGAATCGCTATGATGCCTTGTGCATCGAGCCGGTGCCGGCGTATTCACCCGAGCAGATTCGTACGCTACGCGACCGTTACCGCATCAGTCAGGCGGTGATGGCTTCCATCTTCAATACCAGTCTGTCAACAATACAGAAGTGGGAAATTGGCGAGAAGCATCCCGGTGGACCATCCCTGAAACTATTGAACATTCTTGATCGCAAGGGAATTGAGGCATTGATTTAACGATTACAAAAGAGCAGTAGCGGGGCAGTCCTAAACAAAGGACAAATGCAAGGGTTCTGCAGGACTTAAATCCAGAGCCCTATATAAGGGTCAGGGTCTACAGATCACAGAAAATATTGTTATCTGTGATCTGTAGACCTGCCCCCTAATGGTGACCCCTAATGGTGCTTTCCGGCAAGAAAGCGGAACGGGTAATCTGACAAAGCAATAAAGGCAAAGGGCCGGGCAATATGCCCGGCCCTTGAAAGAATCTATCAAGAGCCACAAAATATCGGATGTAAAAATGCTAGGCGGCACGCTCAAATCGGACTTCTGCCTTAAGACCCAGAAGGGCCGCAGCGTGAAGCACAGCGCGGATGTGGCTTTGATGTTTGGGATCGAGCAGCCTGCGAACGATCTTCTCATCCGTACCAAGACGGGCGGCAAGCTCGGTGCGAGAAATCCCGGCATCTAGCATTGCGTTGTTCAAGGCCGCTTTCGCGGCTAGAAGTGGGTCGAGGGCAACAAAGGCATCACCATCCGTATAAGCAGGCTCCGGTAAACGTTCACGGCGCACGAGGTAGCCAGCGATGGCTTCAGCAAGACAATCTTCGGCTTCGGCAAGGGCTTCTTCCCGTGTCTTTGCATCGGTGGCCGCGCCTGGGAGATCGGGAAATTTAACAAGATAAAAGCCATCTTCGTCACACGTGATGGTACAGGAATAGCGGTAAGTGCTCATCGTAAATCCTCCTTCGTTAGGCCCAGGTCAGCAAGCATTGAGGCCAGAAGGCCGGGACCGATTTCTTTCTTGCGGTCTTTGACGATAGTGAATTTGTCACCGAGGTAAAGGGTCGCATGGCTACCCTTGCCACGGGAAGAGTCCAAGATACATGAAAGATCCTTCCTCTTCGCAGCCGCCTTGATTCTTTTGACAAATTCTGCACCATTCATTAGATGAATTATCGGACAGAAATGTCCGCATGTCAACCATAAATAAAAGCAAGGGTTCTGCAGGACTTAAATCCAGAGCCCTATATTTCTGCCCGAGAGGAACAAATATTACATGAAAATCCTGCACACATCGGATTGGCACATCGGACGGGCACTGTATGGCCGCAAACGCTACGAGGAATTCGAGCGCTTTCTCGACTGGCTGCTCGGCTGCATTGAGGCCGAAGGGGTCGAGGCACTGCTCGTTGCCGGGGATGTCTTCGACAACGGCACACCCAGCCACCGGGCGCTGGAGCTCTATTACCGTTTTCTCTGCCGCTGCGCCGGCGCTGGTTGCCGGCATGTGGTGGTCACGGCGGGCAACCACGATTCCCCGTCACTACTCAATGCCCCCCGCGAGGTGCTCCGTTATCTCGATGTTCACGTCATTGGCTGCATGGCAGAGGCTGTGGAAGACGAGGTAGTGGTGCTGAACGATGCCACCGGCAGGCCGGAGTTGATCGTCTGCGCTGTTCCCTATCTGCGCGACCGCGACATCCGCCGGGCCGAGGCCGGCGAGACTTTCGAGGACAAGGGGCGCAAGCTGGTGGAGGGCATCCGTAGCCACTACCGGCAGGTGGGGGCCGCCGCCGCTGCCAGACGCGCCGAACTGGGAGGGAATCTCCCCATCGTCGCCATGGGGCACCTCTTCACGGCCGGCGGCCAGACCGTTGACGGCGACGGAGTGCGGGAGCTGTACGTCGGAACCCTCGGTCATGTGGGGGGCGATGCCTTCCCCGAGTGCATCGACTACCTGGCCCTCGGCCATCTGCACACGGCCCAGAAGGTGGCCGGTTCGGATTTCCGCCGCTATTCGGGGGCGCCCATGCCGATGAGCTTCGGCGAGGCCGGGCAGCGCAAGATCGTCGTGGCCGTGAACATAGGTGCAGCGGACGTCTCGGTCGAGGAAATCCCGGTCCCCTGCTTCCAGCCGCTGGCCACGGTACGAGGAGACTGGAACCGCATTGCCGAGCGGATCGCCGCGATGAAGAAGGAATCCGCTGCGGTATGGCTGGAGGTAATATACGAGGGTGACGAGGTCCTGGGCGATCTGCAGGAACGGTTGCGCGAGCTGATCGACGGGACACCCCTGGAGATCCTTAGGACAAGGAACATGCGCCTGGTCGAGCGAACCCTGAGCCGGATGGGGACGGAAGAAACCCTGGACGACCTTGACGCGGATGAAGTTTTCAGCCGCTGCCTTGCGGCCCATGAGGTGCCGCCGGAACAGCATGAAGAACTGGTCGCCGCCTTCCGTGAAACGGTTCTGGCGCTGCATGAAGGCGAACTGCGGGGTGAATCGTGAGAATCCTGCGCCTGCGTTTCAGGAACCTGAATTCCCTGGCCGGTGATTGGGATATCGACTTCACCCATCCCGCCTATGTTTCCAGCGGCATCTTTGCCATCACCGGACCGACCGGCGCCGGGAAGACCACCATCCTCGACGGCATCTGCCTCTCCCTCTACGGCCAGACCCCCCGCCTCAACAAGATCACCCAGAGCGAAAACGAAATCATGTCGCGGCAGACCGGCGAGTGTTCTGCCGAGGTCGAATTCGAGACGGCGAAAGGCCGCTTTCGTTGCCATTGGAGTCAGCACCGTTCGCGCAAGCAGGCCGACGGTCAATTGCAGGCGCCAAAGCACGAGATCGCCGATGCCGAAAGCGGGACTATCCTGGAATCAAAGCTCAAGGCCGTGGCCGCCAAGGTCGAGGAAGTCACCGGGATGGACTTCGACCGCTTCACCCGCTCCATGCTGCTGGCGCAGGGGGGCTTCGCCGCCTTTCTTCAGGCGCGCCCCGACGAACGCGCCCCGATCCTGGAACAGATCACCGGCACCGCGATCTACAGCCGGATCTCCATCAAGGTCCACGAGCTCACCACGGAGGAACGCAGGAGGCTGGAGGCGCTGCGTGCCGACCTGAACGGGATGCAGCTGCTCTCGCCCGAAGAAGAGGCGGGCCTTCGCAGCGAACTGGTCGAGAAGGAACGGGAGGAGGCCGGCCTGACCGCCGTTGCCCACGAGATCCGTGAGCAGAAGGCATGGCAGGAGCGGATCGCGGCGCTTGAGACTGAATTCGCGCAGATCGAGCAGGCGTGGCACTCTTTCGAGGAGAAGAAAGTAACTGCCGTCCCCGAACTCGAACAACTGGCGAAGGGAAGCCGAGCACTCGCCCTTGACGGCGACTATGTGAACTTTGAGGGCATTCGAAAGCAACAGGAAGCGGAGCAGGCCGGGCTGGCAAGCGCCTGCGCACGCCTTCCCAAGGTGCAGCAGGCGCGTCAGGCTGCCGCTGATCTGCTGGAAAAAGCGGAGGCCTGCCTGCAAAACTCCCGAACAGAGCAGGCACGGGAGGCGGAGTTGATCCGCAAGACCCGGGAGCTCGATGTCAAGCTCGACGAGGCACGTTCCCGGATTGAGGGTCTGGAGATTGAGACCGAAAAACTAAAGGTTCAGAGAGGTGCTTACCGCACAGCCATCACGAACTGCGATGAGCAGATGGGCGAGGCCGGCACCGCGCTGCAGTCCGCCGAGGCATTTCTGGCCGAGCATCGGGCAGATGCCGGATTGGTGGAGGCGCTGACCGGAATAGAGCAGCAGGTCAAAACGCTCAAGGTACTGGGAGGGCAATGCGCTGAACGACGCAAGCAGCTGGACCGGCAAGCAGATGGGTGCAAGAATGCCGAGCAGGCGAAGCAACTGGCTGAGACTGCCTGGCAGGAGGCGGTACAGGCTGTTGCAGCGGCAGAGAATCGCCTCGGCAAGGTACGCGCCGAACGCGAAACTCTTCTGCAGGGGCGCGAGCTTGCGGCCTGGCGCACTGGAGCCGAAGCGCTTGCGACCCGGCTGAATCGGCTGCAAACTCTTCACCAGACCGTGGCGCGCGTTGAGGAAACCAGCCAGAGGCTGGAAACGCTGAAGCTGCGGCAGGAAACCCTGGAGGTCTCGCGGCAGGAGCTTGCCCGGCAGGAGGAAGCCCTGAGCGGGGAACGCGGCTTGCGCGACGAGATGGTCCGTCAGTTGCAGGACAAGGTCGTGCTCCTCAACCGTGTCCGCGATCTGGAAGCGGAGCGGGCACAGCTTGTGGATGGCGCGCCCTGTCCCCTGTGCGGCGCTACCGAGCATCCCTATGCCACCGGCAACTTGCCCTGTCCGGACGAGACCAAGCAGGAACTGGAGCTTGCCTGCAAGGCGGCTAAAGAGATAAGCGAGCGGCTCTCCGCCGTTAGAGCTGAGCAGGCCGGCGTCCTGAAAGAGCTGGAGCAGGCCGGACGGGAGCGAAGCGAATACCAGGGAGTAGTGGAGCGCGACGAGGCCCTCTGTGCCGCTGTTCTTGTCGAACTGGAGCTGAGCGCCGCTTCGGCGGCCCGGTCCGAGGCCATCCTGACCGAGTCGGATGCGTGCCGGGAGGAGCTGGCCGGCTGTCGCGCCGTTATTGGCCAGGTCGAGCAGAGTGAGGAGGAGCGGGGGGCGAAAGCGGCCTACGACAGTGCCAGGGAGGTGCTGGCCGGACAAGATAAGGCGTGCCAGGCCGCCGCTCTCGGGTTTGAGCGTGCCGTGAGCGAACGCGGACGTCTTGAGCGCGAATGTGCGGCACTGCGGGACGATCTCGACCGGGCACTGGCCGAACTGGAACGCGCAGGGGAACCGTACGGATGTAAGGATATTTCCCTGCAAAACGCCGAACAGATGCTCGCCGCCCTGACCAAACGCCGCAGTGCCCATGGAGAGCGGTTGCAGGAGAAGGAGAGGCTTGCAAAGAGGCTTGCCGATCTCGGCAGTGAAATGCAAAAACAGCAGGCCTTGCTGGCTGAAGCTGAAAAGAATCTCGCCGAAAGGGAAGGGCTTGTGCGGGACAGGCTCGCGCAACGGGCCGAACTGGCCGGCTCGCGCCTCGAACTGTTCGGCGATCGCAATCCGGACAGCGAGGAAAAGCGGTTGGCCGATGCACTCAAGGAGGCCGGCGAGCGGCGTGATGCGGCATGGCGGGACCAGAATCGCCTCCAGGCGGAGCTTGCCGGGCTGGAAGAGGAGATCCGGAAACAAACCATTGCAATCGCGGCGCGGAAGGCTGAACTTGCGGAGCTGGCGCCGGTTCTTTACCGGCGGATGAGCGAGGCCGGTTTTGCGGACGAAGCCGCCTTTTTACAGGCGCGTCTGCCGCAGGCGCGTTTCGCTGAGCTCTCCCGTCAGGCGGACGCTCTGCGGCGGGAAGAGACGGAAATCCAGACCCGCCGGCAGGACCGGGCGGCTACCCTGCAAATGGAGCTGGACAAGAGGCTGACCGGGAAGACCCTCGATCAGGTCCGGGAAGAGGACACTGCCATTACCATGCAGTTGAGCGAGCTGCAGAAGGCGCTGGGGGCGCTCGGCCAGAAACTCCAGCTGCACAGCGAACAGCTTGAGCTCCAGCAGACCCGGCTGCAGGCCGTCGAGATGCAGAAGAAGGAGTGCGCCCGTTGGGAGCGCCTGCACGAGCTGATCGGTTCGGCCGACGGGAAGAAATTCCGCAACTTCGCCCAGGGGCTCACCTTCGAGCTGATGGTCGCCCATGCCAATCGCCAGCTACAGAAGATGAGCGACCGCTACATCCTGGGGCGCGACAGCGACGAGCCGCTGGAATTGAACGTCATCGACAACTACCAGGCCGGCGAGATCCGCTCCACCAAGAACCTTTCCGGCGGGGAGAGCTTCATCGTCAGCCTCGCCCTGGCCCTCGGGCTCTCCAACATGGCCAGCCGCAATGTAGCCGTCGATTCGCTGTTTCTCGACGAGGGATTCGGCACCCTCGACGAGGATGCCCTGGAAACCGCCCTTGAAACCCTCTCGGGCTTGCAGCAGGACGGCAAGTTGATCGGCATCATCTCGCACGTGCCGGCGCTCAAAGAGCGCATCGGCACCCAGATCCAAGTTGAGGCCGGCAACGCCGGGCGCAGCAGCCTCAGTGGACCGGGATGCAGGCGGGTTGTTTAGATGGGAAGAGGGATCTGGATTTTTGAGGTGCAGAAGGAATGAGTGAGAAGGTGCCCGCGGGGAGATGTTGGCCAAGCCTCCAAGTTGACAAGATAACGGCGAGGTAGAAGAGAGCGGGTAATGATTCTAATCCCTTCTTGACAAATACTTAACAAATGGTTACATATTGTCTATGTATCAGTTAACTTACTTGAAGCGGGCTGAAAGAGCGCTGCTTGACATGCCGCGCCCCACGGCCATCTTGATCAGGGACAAGCTGCGACAACTGGCGGTTGACCCCTATGCCACTAACAACAATGTGACAAAACTCCAGGGGCGAGAGGGGTATCGCCTGCGCGTGGGGGACTGGCGAGTAATTTACGAAATACGCGACGAATGTCTGACCATCCTGGTACTCGACATCGGCCCGCGGGGAGGTATCTATCGATGAAACCGCAAATTATCAGGAAGGAAGGCAAACCGGAATACGCAGTGATTCCCTATGACGAATATCGGCGACTGGTTGAAGATGCCGAGATGCTGGCCGACGTCAGGGATTTCGACGCAGCCGGAAAAGCAGTTGCAGCCGGTGAGGAGGAGCTGATTCCCGCCGAGGTGGTGGATCGTCTGCTGGACGGCGAGAATCCGGTGCGGGTCTGGAGGGAATACCGCGGACTCTCAGCCGCGGACCTGGCGAAGGCCTGTGCTGTGACGGCCGCCGCCATATCCCAGATCGAGTCGGGAAAACGGCAATCTTCCGTGGCTCTCCTGAAAAAAATCGCCCGCATTCTCAATGTCGATCTGGACACACTGGCCGTCACTGAGGACGATTCGCAGGCGGCGTAAGTGCCAGAATCGCCCTGATCTTTTCCACCACCTCCTCCAGGACCGGTTTCTTAGCATTTCCCATATATTCCGCTTTCCTCACCTGCCGCGGCCGAAACAAAAAAAGGAAGGCCGTCGGCCTTCCTTTTTTGTTTGCTCTTTTGTATTCAAGCTACCCCTTCGCAGCCTTCACCATCAGCTCGCTCACCAGCCGCGTGAAGCGGAGCGGGTCCTTGATCGGTGACCCCTCGGTGAGGAGCGCCTGGTCGTAGAGGAGCTCGCTGTAGTCGCCCAGTCTGGCGCTCTCCTTGTCCTCCCCGTACAATTTGGCCAGGACCTGCATGATCGGGTGATCCGGGTTCAGCTCCAGTATCCGCTTCGACTCCGGCACCTCCTGGTTCATCGCCTTGAGGATTCGCTCCATGTTGGCGTTCAGGCCGTACTGATCGGCCACCAGGCAGCAGGCGCTATCGGTGAGCCGGCCGGAGAGGCGCACCTCCTTGACCCGGTCCTTGAGGGTCTCGCCGATGAACTCCAGGAGCTCCTTGTACTGTTTGGCGCTCTCCTCCCGCTTCGCCTCCTCCGCCTTCTTCTCTTCCTCGGTGCCGAGCTCCAGGTCGCCGCGGTCCGCCGCCTTCAGCTTCTTGCCGCCGTACTCGGTCAGCCCCTGCGTCACCCACTCGTCCACCGGGTCGAGCATGAAGAGGACCTCGTAATCCTTCTTCCGGAGGATCTCCAGGTGGGGCGAATTCTCCACCGCCTCGCGGCTGGTGCCGGTGATGAAATAGATCTCCTGCTGCCCCTCAGGCATCCGCTCCACGTACTCCTTGAGGGAGACGAAGACGCCCGGCTCGCTCTTCGAGCTCTCGAACAGCACCAGCTCCTGGAGCTTCTCCCGGTTGGCGAAGTCGAAGTGGACCCCCTCCTTCAGCACCGGACCGAACTCCTTGTAGAACTTCAGGTAATCCTCCGGCGTCTTCTCTTTCATCTCCGCCAGGGTGGCGAGGACTTTGGTCACCAGGTTCTTCTCGATCCGCTTGATCTGCACATCCTCCTGGAGGATCTCCCGGGAGACGTTGAGCGGCAGGTCGCTGGAATCTACCACCCCCTTCATGAAGCGGAGGTAGTCGGGCAGCAGCGCCTCGCAGTTGTCGGTGATGAACACCCGCTTCACGTAGAGATGGACCCCCCGCTTGTGCTCCCGCGTGAACAGGTCGATCGGCCGGTGGCTCGGGATGTAGAGGATCGCCTTGAACTCGCTCACCCCTTCCACCGCGTAGTGGATCGTCTTCAGCGGCTTCTCGAAGTCGTGGGAGATGTGCTTGTAGAACTCCTCGTACTCCTCCTCGCTGATCTCGCTCTTGGGACGGGTCCAGATCGCCTTCATGGAGTTGAGGGTCTCCTCGACGGTCTTTTCGATCTCGCCCCCCCCCTCGATCACCTTGCCGTCCGCCCCCTTGGCCGGCTCGCTGCGGGTGATGTCCATAACGATCGGGTACTGGACGTAGTCGGAATACTTCTTGACGATGGAGCGGATGCGCCACTCCTCCAGGTACTCCCGCATCTCCTCCTTGAGGTGAAGGACAACGTCGGTGCCGCGGCTCTCCTTGTCGCACTCCTCGATGGTGTAGCTGCCGTCGCCGGTCGATTCCCAGCGGCAGCCGCTGCCCGTGTCGTGTCCCCCCTTGCGGGTGACCATGGTGACCCGGTCGGCAACCATGAACGAGGAATAAAAACCGACCCCGAACTGGCCGATCAGCTCAGGGTGCTCCTTCAGGTCCTTCCCCCTGATGTTCTCCATGAAGGCGCGGGTGCCGGAGCGGGCGATGGTGCCGATGTTCTCCTCCACTTCCTCCATGGTCATGCCGATGCCGTTGTCGCGGATGGTGATGGTGCCGGCCGCCTTGTCGGGGACGAGCTTGATGCGCCACTCGGCGTTCCCCTCCAGGATCGCTTCGCTGGAATAGGACTCGAAGCGGACCTTGTCGATGGCGTCAGAGGCGTTGGAGATCAGTTCCCGCAGGAAGATGTCCTTGTTGGAGTAGAGGGAATGGATCACCAGGTCGAGCAACTGCTGGACCTCGGTCTCGAATTTTTTCGTGGCCTTGCTCATGGGGTGCGGGTCTCCTTTAAGATGGGTGGAAATGTCAACCCCCTAAACATAATCACGGGCCGCCTATTTTGCAAGGGGCAAAAACGTTTCAGCGAAAAACGGGCTTTCCTTCGACAGGTGGAGGGGACCGCGTTTCTTGACACTCTCCCGCAGCTATGCTATTTAGAAACAGTTTAAGATCGAGGTAAATGCAAAGAAAAAATCTTCCTTGTCCTTGATTCTACTTTGCCTTTACCTGTACCTTTACCTGTTTCCGGAGCCCCCATGCATTACCCCGATTTCGCAACCTTCGCCTCTCTAGCCGCCCAGGGGAACCTGATCCCGGTCTGCCGGGAGATCATGGCGGACATGGACACTCCGGTGAGCGCCTTCCGCAAAATAGACGACGGCCGTTACTCGTTCCTGCTGGAGAGCATCGAGGGGGGGGAGAAATGGGCGCGCTACACCTTTCTCGGCTCCAGCCCCTCGGTGGTGATCCGTTCCCGGGGGAATACGGTCGAGGTTCTGGAAGCAGGCAAGGAGATACGGCGCCAGGAGGTGCCGGACCCCCTGGCCTTCCTCAAGGATTACCTGCAGCGCTTTACCCCGGTGGAAATCGAGGGGATTCCCCGCTTTTTCGGCGGCGCGGTGGGGTACCTGGGCTACGACATGGTCCGCCATTTCGAGCATCTGCCGACGGAGAAGCCCGCCGTCATCGGCGCCTACGACTCCTATTTCCTCATCACCGACACCCTGGTGATCTTCGATAACGTCAGGCAGAAGATCAAGGTCGTTTCCAACGCCCACCTGGAGGAGGGCGTCTCGCCGGAGACCGCCTATGCGGAAGCTGTCGCCAAGATCGAAGCCATAATCGGGAAGCTGAAGAGCTCTCTGCCGCCGTCGGAGGCTGCGCCACGGGACGAGAAGGTCTGCTTCGTCTCCAATGTGAGCCGGGTCGCCTTCGAAGAGTCGGTGGTCAAGGCCAAGGAATACGTCAAGGCCGGCGACGTGATCCAGGTGGTCCTCTCCCAGCGCTTTTCCGGGGAGCTTACCGTCGAGCCGCTCGACATCTACCGGATGCTCAGGACCCTGAACCCCTCGCCGTACATGTTCTTCCTCCGCCTGGACGACACCCTGGTGGTGGGGGCATCCCCCGAGGTAATGGTCCGCAGGGAGGGGGAGCGGGCCGAGCTCCGCCCCATCGCCGGCACCAGGCCGCGCGGCGCCTCGCCGGAGGAGGACGAGCGGCTGGCACAGGAGCTTCTGGCCGATCCGAAGGAGCGGGCCGAGCATGTCATGCTGGTGGACCTCGGCCGCAACGACCTGGGACGGGTCTGCAAGACCGGCAGCGTCAAGGTTTCCGAGCTGATGGTGGTTGAGCGCTATTCCCACGTGATGCACATAGTTTCCAATGTGCAGGGGAAGCTGGAAGCGGGAAAGGATGCCTTCGACGTGGTGCGGGCGACATTTCCCGCCGGGACCCTGTCCGGGGCGCCCAAGGTGCGGGCCATGGAGATCATCGACGAGCTGGAGCCGGTGCGCCGCGAGATCTACGGCGGCGCGGTCGGCTATTTCTCCTTTTCCGGCAACATGGACCTGGCGATCGCCATCAGGACCCTGGTGATCAAGGACGGCAAGGTCCATCTCCAGGCCGGGGCGGGGATCGTCGCCGATTCGGACCCGGCCGCCGAATACCAGGAGACGGTGAACAAGGCGATGGCGGTGGTGAAGGCCATCGAGGCGGTGGAGAGAGGATTGGATTGATTTTGTAGGGGCAATTCATGAATTGCCCCTACGTTAACGGTGAGGCAATATGCTACTAATGATCGACAACTACGACTCCTTTACCTACAACATCGTCCAGTATTTCGGCGAACTGGGGGAAGAGGTCGTGGTCTATCGCAACGACAGGATCACCATCGCTGAGATCGAGGCGATGGCGCCTGAACGGCTCGTTATTTCCCCCGGCCCCTGTTCTCCGGACGAGGCGGGGATATCGGTTGCCGCCATCAGGCATTTCGCCGGCAAGGTGCCGATCCTCGGGGTCTGCCTCGGCCACCAGGCAATCGGCGCCGCATTCGGTGGCAGGATCGTGCGGAGTGCCTACCTGATGCACGGCAAGACCTCCCCCATCCTCCACGACGGCAAGGGGCTGTTCGCCGGGCTTCCCAACCCTTTCCAGGCGACCCGCTATCACTCCCTGGTGGTGGAGCGGGC
>JAMPXD010000201.1 GCA_023701365.1 Geobacteraceae bacterium | reverse complement strand
TGCCGCCAGGTCTGTCCGTTCTGCTACTGCGAGCAGTGCCTGTGCGACCGCAACCGCCCCCAGGCGGTGGAGACAAGCCCGAGGCCGGCGGGGAACATGGCCTGGCACATCGTCCGGGCCATGCACCTCGCCGGCAGATGCGCCGGCTGCGCCGAGTGCGAAAGGGCCTGCCCGATGGAGATCCCCCTGAACCTCCTGAACCGGAAGATGGCCCGGGAGCTGAAGGAGCTGTACGGCTTTGAGGCGGGGCTGGAAGCGAAGGAGAAGGGGCCGCTGGCGGAGTACAAAGAAGACGATGACCAGTCATTTATCAAATAAAAACCTTTGCCACAGAGGTCACAGAGGTCACAGAGAAAACCCTGAAGAATTTAAAAGCTTTAAACCAAATTCAGGTTTAATGATGTTGATTTTCCTCTGTGCTCTCTGTGTCCTCTGTGGCAAAAGCCTTTAGGAAATTATTCATGCGGAAAACAATTACCGACGAAAGCCTCCGCCTCCTGATCAACAGCCTCATAAAAGAAGGTACCCGTGTCGTCGCCCCGAAAAAGGCCGGCGCCATGACCCTCTACGCACCCCTGGCCGCCGGGGACGAGCTTACCCTCGACTCCCTGCCGCGCCGCTCCGCCAAGGAGGCGTTCTTCCCCCTGTGCGAGAACATCCTCGCCTACCGGAAGGACAAGGACGGGGTGAAGATCAAGGACATCGATCCGGCCTCTTTTCCCGAAACGGTGCTGGTCGGCGCCCGCCCCTGCGACGCCGCGGCCCCGGCCATTCTGGACGCGGTCTTCTCCTGGGACTACCATGACGAGTTCTTCCTGGAGAGAAGGAGAAAGACCACCATCGTCGGCCTCGCCTGCACAGTGGCCGATGACGCCTGCTTCTGCCCAGCGGTCGGCCTCTCCCCGAGCGATACCACGGGGAGCGACCTGTTCCTCACCCCGCTGACGGGCGGAGGCTACGCCTGCGAGGCGGTCACCGGGAAGGGGGAGGCGCTTCTTGCCGGCCACTCCCGATTGTTCGAGGAGAGGGAAGCGGTGCAGCCGCTGCCGCCGGCAGAGCCGCAGCAGGAGAAACTCGACCTGGCGAGAATCAAGGAGTGGCTCGACGGCCACTTCGAGGACCCCCTCTGGGAGGAGATCGCCAGCCGCTGCGCCGGCTGCGGCGCCTGCGCCTTCCTCTGCCCCGCCTGCCACTGCTTCGACATAGTGGACGAGGGGACCGAAGGAAAGGGGGTCCGCCGCAAGAACTGGGACGCCTGCGGCTTCAGCAAGTTCACCAACCACGCCTCCGGCCACAATCCGCGCGACCTCCAGAACAAGCGCTACCGCAACCGGATCATGCACAAGTTCAAGTACTATCACGACAAGTTCGGCCAGACCCTCTGCACCGGCTGCGGCAGGTGCGTGCGGGGCTGTCCGGTGGGGATAGATATCAGAGCGGTGCTGGAAAAGATCAACGAAAGGGGCTAGGGACCAGAGACCAGGGACCGGAGACTAGTAAAGACTGTAAACCGGTCTCAGGTCTCAGGTCTCAGGTCTCAGGTCCCAGGATTTATCATGTGCGACCATTCTAAAAACATCTACCTCCCCCAGCTCGCCACCATCGAAGAGATAACGGACGAGACCCCCGACATCCGCAGCTTGCGGCTGGTGTTCCAGGACGAGCAGGTGCGCGACAGCTTCGCCTTCCGGGCCGGCCAGTTCGCCGAGTACTCCGCCTTCGGCGCCGGCGAGGCGACCTTCTGCATCGCCTCGGCGCCGACCCGCAAGGGGTACATCGAGTGCTGCTTCCGGGCGGTCGGCCGGGTCACCGAGGCGCTCCGCGGCCTCGAAGCGGGTGACACCATCGGTGTGCGCGGCCCCTACGGCAACTCCTTCCCGATCGAGGAGTTCTACGGCAAGAACCTGGTGTTCGTGGCCGGCGGGATCGCGCTGCCCCCCTTGCGGACCGTGATCTGGAACTGCCTCGACCTGCGGGACAGGTTCGGCGAGATCACCATCGTCTACGGCGCCAGGACGGAAGGCGACCTGGTCTACAAGCGGGAGCTGGTAGAGTGGCAGGAGCGGGGGGACGTGCGTCTGGTGAAGACCGTCGACCCGGGGGGGAACTCGCCGGAGTGGGACGGCCGGGTCGGCTTCGTCCCGACCGTGCTGGAGGAGGCGGCCCCCTCCGCGGAGAACAGCGTGGCCCTGGTCTGCGGCCCGCCGATCATGATCAAGTTCACCCTGCCGGTGCTGGAGCGGCTCGGCTTCTCCGACGACAGCATCTACACGACGCTTGAGAACCGGATGAAGTGCGGCCTCGGCAAGTGCGGCCGCTGCAACGTGGGTAACGTCTACGTCTGCAAGGACGGCCCGGTCTTCACCGCCAGGCAGGTGAAGGCGATGCCGCAGGAGTTCTAGGAACGACCGACAGTAGAGATGTTGCATGCAACGTCTCTACACCGTTGGGTTTGTAATAGCTTACCTTTGATTTTTCTCCGCGTCTTGGAGAACCGCTCTTCCCAGGCTAGTCGGCGCTGTCCAGCCCCGGCCGGTCGGCACTCTCCCGCTGCTCGTCGCTGTAGAGCGCCTGTTCCCAGAGGAGGAGGCCGGTGGCTTGGTCGCGCACCCGCAGCGGTGGCGGCCCGGTGAACGGCCAGATGACGAATTCGACCGCGAAGACGGTGCACCCTTCCAGGGAGTGCCCCCCCGTGACCTTCCCCTGGCTGTCGGCGATGGCGATATGGAGGTGGACCGACGGGACGCCGTCGCTGTCCCTGAGAGAGATGTTGCCGGTCCCCGCCACTATTTCGTGGGGAGCATCGCAGTCGAGCTCCCGGTAGGCCCGGATCTTCTGGTCGTAGAAGGAGAGCCGGGCCCTGCTGAGCGAGCCCATCACCTGCACCACCCCTGCCTTGATCCCCTGGGCCGCGGCCAGTTTGTTCAGTTCCCGCAACAGGTCCGACTTGTATGGAAGCTTCCCGATCAACATGGTTTCCCTCCCCTGGCGTCAATGTATTGATAGTTCAATTCTAATCCATCTGACGGAATATGCACGGGGGCACGGCAATTTTTCTCAGGGGTCTTATTCCGGGGTCGCCGCCGGCTGGATCGCGCCAGGCCTTTGCCCCTGCCGGACTCGACCGACCGGAAAAGGTGCCGCATCCCGTTGCGCAAAGGCTTCGGGATGGTAAGCTTGAAGAAAAGTGACGGACGACGATTTTCGCAAGGAGGAAATATGAAACGGAGAATAATAGCCAGCCTGACCCTGGTGCTGTTTGCCTTTTCCGGATGCACTGCATACAAGAGCCAGTACGTCTCGTTTCGCCCCCCCGAAGGGTATCTGAACTACCAGGTCGTGGACGGCGTCTCCCTGGGGGCGGAGGCGTATGCCGTCAAGGACGATGCGGAGAAGGCGTTCGGCTTCGACATCAAGGGGGCGGGGCTTCTGCCGGTGCAGCTGGTGCTGGACAACAGGAGCGGCCGGAACCTTGAGCTGGTGCCCGGCCAGACCTTCCTGGTGGACAACGAAGGGCGCTACTGGAATGTCGTTCCCAACCACGTCGCCATCGACCGGCTGGAGAAGTCCACCCAGCTTGCCTCCTTCTTCGGCAAGGGGGCGGGCAAGGGGGCGCTCCTGGGCGCCACTGGCGGCGCGATCCTCGGGGCGGCGATCGGGATCGTTTCCGGCAGGAACGTCGGCGAGGCGATCGGCAAAGGGGCGGTTATCGGCGGGGCCGGGGGCGCCATCATCGGTGGGGCTCAGGAGGGGACTTCAGGCGAGCGGGAGCATACGATAATCGACGATATCAGGGCCAAGGGGCTGGAGGGGAAGGTGATTCCGCGGGAGCACCTCGCCAACGGCTTCATCTTCTTCCCCGGCGAGGCGGACTCCGCCAGGGAGCTCCGCCTGCAGTACCGGGAAAAGGAGACCGGCAAGCTGCAATCGGTGGTCCTGAGGCTCAAATAAATTACAATAACAACATTGGAGGCGCCATCACATGCGGAAACAGATCATTAAGTGGTTGAGCGCGGCGCTGTGCGGTCTTCTCGCCTCCTGCGCCATCATCACCGTGAACGTCTACTTCCCGGAAAAGGACGTGAAGCAGGCCTACAAATCCCTCGACGAGATGCTCCTGAAGGAGGACGGGGCCAAGCCGCCCGCCGAAGAGGCACCCGCCGGCACCGAGGAGAAGCTGGAGGAGGGCAAGCCCCAGAGCAGGCTGCTCGACGGGGGCTTCAGCCTTTCCCTGGTCTCTGTGGCCTATGCCCAGGAGCCGGTGGCCGACGAGCTGGCCATCGAGCTCTCCAGCATGCCGGAGGTGCTCAAGGCGTACGACGAGATGCGCATGAGGCTCCCCCAGTTGAATGCCCTGCGCGACAGCGGAGCGGTCGGAGAGAACAAGCAGGGTCTGATCGCGGTGCGGGACAAGGCCCGGCTGGCCGGGAACGAGGCGCTGGTGAAGGCGGAAAACGACAACCGCAAGACCGTCGTCACCGGCATGGCCAAGGCGATCCTGAAGATCAACAAGCAGCCGGAGACCAGGGAGGGGATAAACCAGGTGCTCGGCAAGGCGGCCGCCATCTACGCCGACATCAGGCGGGAGGCGGCGAAGCCGGGGTGGTGGGTAGAGCTGGCGAACGGCAAGTGGGTGCAGAAATAGCGCTACAGCACTACTTGGTGCAGGTCGCGCTGCCGGTAGCGCCAGGCGAAGGCGGCGGCCCGGAAGTACCAGTCGATCAGGAATACCCCCCAGATGAAGGGGAGCGACAGGTGGAGCCAGGCAACGGCGACCCAGGAGAGGAAGACCCTGATCCCCCACATGGCGACCAGGGTGACCAGGAAGACGTAGTGGGTGTCGCCGGTCCCCCGCAGGCTCCCGGCGTAGACGAAGGAGAGGGCGAGCGGCACCTGGGCGAAGGCGACGATCCTGAGGAAGATGCAGCCGTTGGCGACCACCTCCGGGTCGCGGGTGAAGAGCCCGATCAGGAGGTGGGGGACGAGGAGGAAGAGGAGCGCCATCGAGGCCATGACGATGATGGCCAGCCGGAGCGCCTCCCGGTGGCTCAAGCGGGCCCGCTTGAGCTTGCGCGCCCCGAGCGCCTGCCCCATCAGGGTGGCGGCGGCGATCCCCATCCCCGCCCCGGGCATGAACGACAGGGACTCGATGGAGAGGCCGATCTGGTGGGCCGCGTAGGCGGCCGTGCCGAAGCCGATGATGAATTTCGAGTAGAACAGCTGCCCCGACTGCTGGGCCAGCCGCTCCAGGGCGACCGGGTAGCCGACCCGCCAGATCCTGCGGAACAGCGGCAGGCTCGGCCTGCCGACCCGCAGGTAGCCGAGCCGGAGCGCCTGGACCAGGAGATAGAGGCAGCCCGCGAATTCCGAGGCGTTGATGGCGTAGGCCGCGCCGGTCACCCCGAGCCGGGGCAGGCCGAGCTTGCCGTAGATCAGGGGGTAGGCGAGCAGCACGTGGAGGATATTGACCAGGAGCACCCCTTCCATCGGGGTCCTGGTGTTGCCGGCGCCGTGCATGACGGCGGAGAGGATGTTGAGCCCGGCGGTGAAGGCGAAGAAGAGAAAGACCAGCCTGACGTAGCCGGCGGCGAGGAGAAGGACCTCGTCCTGGGCCCCGAGGAAGCGGATCAGCGGACCACCCAGGGACATGCCGAGAAGCGTTGCGGCTGCCGCCATGAGAAGACAGGCGAGGCAGGCGGTGAAGGCCGCCTTGCGGGCGTCGCCGAAGCGTCGCCCCCCCCAGAGGTGGGCGATCACCACGGTGGTGCCGGTGCCGAGCCCCCAGAACAGGGTCATGACTGTGAAGATCAGCAGCTGGCCCAGGCCGGCGGCGGCGATCGCCGCTCCACCCACCCCCCCGACCAGAAAGATGTCGACGATGGACACCAGCCGCTGGAACAGGGATGAGAGGAGCACCGGCAGGGAGAGATTCACCACGTTGCGCCTGAGGGAGACCCGTTTCCTTGCCCGGGCGGGGAACAGCCTATGGTAGAGCCGGGATTTGTTCACTCGATGCTGCTTAACCTTCCAGTTCGTTCATGAGCCCCAGGACGAAATTCTTCGCCCGCCCTGCCGGGGCAATGATGCCGTAGGCAAGGGCTTCGCGCAATTCCGCCGCCGTTGCGCCCGCTTCCTTCGCGACCGCGAAGTGTTTTCGCAGTCAGTCGGGGCAGCCGACCGCCGCTGCGCAGCCTACCCTGATCAATTCCCTGGTCTTCAGGTCCAGCACTTCCTCATACTCGAAATCGAGGATCTTTTTCCTGATCTGCATGGGGCCTCCTCCCGGCGTCTTTGCGCCTCTGTCCGGCTATGGATTTTGATAAAAAAAAGCAACCCTGCAAGGTTGCTTTTTGTCCGGATCGCCTCTTTACGCTAGAAGGGTATCTCATCATCGGGGTTGAAGGTCGGCTCCTCGTAGGCCTGTTCCTGGCTCTCCGCGCGCCCTCCGTTCTGCCGGCCGCCACCTTCGCCGCGGCCACCGTCCCCCTTGCCGGAGAGCATCTGCATCTTCTCGCCGACGATCTCGGTGGTGTAGCGGTCCTTGCCGTCCCGGTCCTGCCATTTCCTGGTCTGCAGGCGCCCTTCAATGTAAACGGTCTTCCCCTTGGCCAGGTACTCGCCGGCGATCTCCGCCAGCCGGGCCCAGAGGGTGATGTTGTGCCACTCGGTCTTTTCTTCCCAGTCACCGTTCTTGTTCTTGAATTTCT
>JAMPXD010000016.1 GCA_023701365.1 Geobacteraceae bacterium | reverse complement strand
GATTTATGCGAAGAATATTATCCCGCAACTTGAGGAAAACCTCGCGCTTGTCCAGGAGGCGTACCGCCTCGGCGAGGTGGGGATACTCACGGTCATCGAGGAGCAGAAGAAGTTCTTCGAGGTCAACGACGGCTATCTAACGGCCCTCTACAACCGGCAGACGGCGCTGGCAAAGCTGGAAGCGGCGGTGGGAGCCGATATAAGTTTAGAAATTTCCGGAGGTGAAAAGTGAAAAAGAAGGGAATCATCATAGGCGTCATTCTGGCCCTGGTGCTGGGCGGCGCGTTCGTTTACCGTTTCACCCACCTGACCACCGGCAAGGGTGAGGAGCATGCCGAGCATAAAGAGGCCGGTGCGCATAAGGAAGAAAAGGAAGGTAAGGAGGCCAAAGAAGGGGAGCACGGGGAGCACGAAGAAGCCACAAGCGTGAAGATGGACCCGGAAACCCAGAAGAAGAGCGGCGTGATAGTCGCCACAGCCGGAAAGAAGAAGCTAGGCGGGGTGATCAGCGCCACCGGCAAGGTGGAGGTGAACGCCGACCGGATCGCCCATGTCTCACCCCGGATATCAGGCAAGGTTGTCTCGGTCGGAGCGAGTCTCGGCGACAGTGTCGGGACGGGACAGGTGCTGGCCCGCCTCGACAGCGTGGAGCTTGGCGAGGCGCTGGGCCGCTACCACCAGTCGAAAACGCGGCTCACCCTGGCCAGGAATAACATGGAGAGGGTGAAAACCCTGGTTGAGAAGAAGATCGCCGCCCGGAAAGACATCCTCCAGGCGGAGACTGAATACCAGACGACGCTTACCGAGCTGCATACCGATGAAGAGAGGCTTCTCCTCTATGGTCTCTCCAGGAGCGATCTGGCAGCCCTGGACGAAAAAAGGATTCTGGTGCCGGTGCGCTCTCCGATCGCGGGTGTGGTCACCGAAAAGCATGCCATTGTCGGAGAACTGGCCGACCCTTCCAAAAGCCTCTACACTGTCGCCGACCTTTCTTCTTTGTGGGTAATGGTGGACATTAATGAAAAAGACCTGGCGAAGGTGAGCAAGGGTCAGGCTGCCTTGGTGAAAGTGGGGGCCTTTGCGGATACAAAATTCAGGGGAAGAATTACCCACATCGCCGACATCGTGGACGAAGCGACCCGCACCGTGAAGGCCAGGGTGGAAGTGCAGAATCCAGGCAGAAAGCTCAAGCCGGAGATGTTCGCAACCGTGGAACTGACTCTCCCGGCCACGGCCCCGCCGGTCCTGTCGGTTCCCGAAGAGGCGATCCAGGAGCTGGAGGGGAGGAAGGTCCTCTTTGCAACCGAAGATGGGAAGGAGTTTTCCCCACGTGAGATTCAGCTCGGTATCGCCTCCGGCGGTATGGTCGAGGTGACCAGCGGAATTAAGGAAGGGGAGCGCTATGCCGTGAAGGGTAGCTTTATTCTCAAATCGGAGCTCAGGAAGGGAGAGCTCGGCGAGCACGGCCACTAAATTCCATTCAACGTTCAACGTTCGAAGTTGGAAAACCTTGAACATTGAACCTCGAACCTTGAACCAGAGGATAATCATGATCGATAAAATACTGCAATTTGCGCTGAAACAGCGCCTGCTGATACTGCTCGGCACCCTGATCCTCATCGGCACCGGCCTCTGGGCGATGAAGAAGCTGCCGGTGGACGCCTTTCCCGATGTGACCAACGTCCAGGTGCAGATCCTCACCCAGGCGGGGGGGATGGCCCCCACCGAGGTGGAGAAGCTGATTACCTTCCCGATCGAGACCTCCATGGGAGGGCTTCCCCGTCTCCACGAAGTCCGCTCCCTCTCGAAGATCGGCCTGTCGGTCATCACCGTTGTCTTCGAGGACGGGGTCGATACCTACTTTGCCCGACAACAGGTCTTTGAAAGGCTCCAGCAGGCAAGCGACCGCCTGCCGAAAGGGATCGAACCGCAGATGGGGCCGATCACCACCGGGCTCGGCGAGATCTATCAGTACACCCTCGAAGGGGAGGGGTACGATGTCCGGGAACTCCGGAGCCTTCAGGACTGGGTGGTGCGGCCGATCCTGCGCACCGTCCCCGGCGTGACCGATGTCAACTCTTTCGGCGGCCAGGTGAAACAGTACCAGGTGCAGATCGATCCGGGGAAGCTGAAGAGCCTGGGGCTCACCATCCATGATGTGATGGAGGCGGTGGAGAAGAACAACGCCACGGTAGGCGCAGGCTATATCGAGCACCGGGAGGAACAGTACATGATACGGGGGCTCGGTCTGGCCAAGGGGATCGACGACCTGAACCGGATCGTGGTGACCAGCCGCGGCGGCACCCCGATCCATCTGGACGACGTGGCCCGGGTCGCCATCGGCAACGAACCCCGCCAGGGGGCGACCACCCACGACGGCAAGGGGGAGGCGGTTGCCGGCATCGTCATGATGCTCCAGGGGGCCTCCAGCAAGGAGGTGGTCGCCGGGGTGAAGGAGAAGGTGAAGACCATCCGGAAGGCGCTCCCCGAAGGGGTGAAGCTCGTCCCCTACTACGACCGGACCGACCTGGTCTGGAAGACCATCACCACCGTCACCACGAACCTGATCGAGGGGGGGCTCCTGGTGATCGCGGTCCTCTTCTACTTCCTGGGGAACGTCCGGGGCGCGATCATCGTCGCACTCACCATCCCCCTCTCCATGCTCTTCTCCTTCCTCGGGATGCACTGGCTCGGGCTCTCCGCCAACCTGATGACCCTGGGGGCCATCGACTTCGGGATGATCGTCGATGGCAGCGTGGTGATGGTGGAGAACACCGTGCGCCACCTCTCGGAGCGGAAAAAGGAGGAGAGCGCGCTCCACACCATCTTTCTCTCGGCGAAGGAGGTGGCCCGTCCGATCCTGTTCGGGGTATTCATCATCATCATCGTCTACCTCCCCATCGTCACCCTGACCGACATGGAAGGGAAGATGTTCGCCCCCATGGCCTTCACGGTTGGTTTCGCGCTGCTCGGCTCGCTCATCCTGACCATGACCCTGGTCCCCACCCTCTGCTCGTTCCTGCTGAAAGGAAAGGTGGAGGAGAAGGACCCGCGACTTCTCCGGCTGATCCGCGAATCGTACCTGCCGTTCTTGCAGAAGAGCCTGCAAAGCCCGAAAAAGGTCCTTGTTGTCACCGGCTCCGCCCTGGCGCTCTCCCTTCTTCTCGTCCCGTTCCTGGGAAGTGAGTTCCTCCCCACCCTCGACGAGGGGAGCATGACGGTCCAGTCGTTCAGGCTCCCCTCCGTGTCGGTGACCGACACGGTGCGCACCTCGGCCGCAGTGGAGAAGGCTATCCTCTCCTTTCCCGAGGTGGAGAAGGTGGTGGCCCGGGCCGGGCGGGCCGAGATCGCCTCTGACCCGATGGGAATCGACATCTCCGACATCTTCGTCAACCTCAAGCCCCGTTCGGAATGGCAGACAGCCAAGACCAAGGAAGAACTGGTTGATAAAATGAGAGAACGGCTGGAAAATATACCCGGCATGTCCTTCTCCTTCAGTCAGCCCATCGCCCTGCGGGTGGACGAGCTGATCTCCGGGGTGAAATCCCAGGTCGCCGTCAAGCTCTTCGGCGAGGATATGGAGGTGCTGAAGGCCAAGGGGAACGAGATCGCGGAAGCGGTGAGGAAGGTCGAGGGGGCCGCCGACGTGCAGGTGGAAAAGGTCTCCGGCCTCGCCTACCTCCAGGTGGATATCAACCGGGAGGCCATTGCCCGTTATGGCATCAATGTTTCCGAAATCCAGGAGGTCCTGGAGCTGGCAGCCGGCGGAAAGGCGGTTTCGGAGCTGTTCGAAGGGCAGAAGCGTTTCGCCGTGGCGCTCCGCTTCCCGGAAGAGTTGTCCAACAACCCCGACAAGTTCGGTGAACTCCTCATCTCCGCGCCGGGCGGGGCGCGGATTCCACTGAAGCAGCTTGCGCGGGTCTATACCGAAGAGGGTCCGGCGCAGATTTCCAGGGAGAGCGGCTCGCGGCGCATAGTCGTCGAGTGCAACGTCTCCGGGCGTGACATGGGGAGCTTCGTGGCGGCGGCGCAACAGGCCATAGAAAGCAAGGTCAAGCTCCCTCCCGGCTACTACCTAACCTGGGGCGGCCAATTCGAGAACCAGCAGCGGGCAATGGCGCGTCTCTCGGTCATCCTCCCCATCTGTCTGGCGCTGATCTTCATCCTCCTCTTTTCCACCTTCGGCAGCGTGCGGCAGGCGTTCCTCATCATCCTCAACGTCCCCTTCGCCCTGATCGGCGGGATCGTCGCCCTCTTCCTGCGGGGGCTGCCGCTGTCGGTATCGGGCGCCATCGGTTTCATCGCCCTGTTCGGGGTGGCGGTGCTGAACGGGATCGTCATGGTCTCCTACTTCAACAAGCTGCGGGAGGAAGGGATGGCGCTGGATGACGCCATCGTCACCGGCGCGGCGGTGCGGCTCAGGCCGGTGCTGATGACCGCGCTGGTCGCTTCCCTCGGCTTCATCCCGATGGCACTGTCTCACGGCACCGGAGCTGAGGTGCAGCGCCCTCTGGCCACGGTGGTCATCGGCGGGCTGATAACATCCACCTTGCTCACCCTCGTGGTCCTGCCGACCCTCTACCGCTGGTGGGAGAGAAGAGCGGAACTGAAGCTGAATTGAAATGCGGTTCAAACATTAAAGGAGTGACAGGACATGAAAAGGATATTCTCAGTTGTGCTGCTTGCAGCAGCGGTAATGATAACGGGATGTGCAACAAGCGGAGATCTGATCAGGATGGCGGGCACAAGCAGCCGTGACGACGTATTCCGGGAATTGCCGGATGGGGGGACAATCCCGCCGGGTTACGCGGATCTGCGCGTCGTCTCTTCCCTGAAGACCCACAAGCCGGGGATATATGCGAGAAGAGATCCCCATGGCACCCCCGCGTACAAGCTGCTGCTCAATATTGACGGCCAGATGACGCAGATCCAGGGGGCCTTGAAGGCGGAAGACATCGAGCCGATGGGGCGCAGGGACCCGGAGGCGGGGGAAGGCATCAGGTATCAGTTCAGTAAAATTGTGCGCCTGAAGGCAGGGACGCACAAGATAGTGATTGCCATCCCGGCTGATGAAATCGCCGTTGAACGGGAAATAACCCTGGCCGCAGGGAGCAGTAGCAATCTGGTCCTGGAGCCGGTTTACGGTGCGGTGACAGGAAAGCAGAGACCCGGTTATTATGGGGTAACCAGCTTTCAACAGGGGGTTAAAGGGCTCAGGGTAATTCTGGACGGGAAGCCTTTGTAAGCTTGCCCAGGTGGAACCTCCTCCACCTGCGTCCTGGGCAAGACGGTAAAAGGCTCGCTTGTCATTTGCATATCTTCAGGCGAATCGCGATCCCCGGATTCAGCGCGAAGCCCCTGCTCTCAGTCTTTGCTCCAATCCCCTGAATTCAAGGCAGCAATCCCTCATTAACGAATATGGCGATTTACCCCAGTCTGCGGCAGATGCTTTCCCCGGGACATTTTATCCTGGAAAAAACATTTGAACACGGATCAAATCTGATTTGGACGGATTTTCGCGGATTTAAACCATTGTGACCATTAACCCAAAAGGTTGTGGTATTAAAGCAGGTATGTCTTTGATTTATCGGTGTTAATCCGTTTTTTCCGTGTAAATCCGTGTCCAATTGCCGTTTTTAGGTTTATTTTCCTCTTGACCAACTTTTCCCTTGACCGGCGGCCTGATCCGGTATATAAGTGATAACAATTTTCAATATCAACACAGGCGGGAGGTGGCCATGGGCATCGCAGCGATCGACGAGATGGACAACCATGAACGGAACGAGAACGATGGCCCGGCATTGTGCGCCGCATGTGAAGGGGCCGCGCTTTGCGGGGTGTTCCGCAACTGCTCTGGTTGAGAGGCATAAGGTTGTTCAGGGTCAAGTCAATGAAAATGAACGTCAATATTGATAATGGGAGGCGCCCATGTGCATCGCACTGATCGGCGGGATGGACCGGCTGGAGAAGCATTACCTGGAGGAGGCGGAAAGGTCTGGAGTCAGCCTGCGGGTCTTTACCAGGTCTGAGGTGAACATCGGCTCGAAGCTGAAGAATATGGACGCGGTGGTGATCTTCACCAACAAGGTGTCGCACAACGTGAAAAAGCAGGCGATGACCGCGGCGAAGGCGAACGGCATCCCGGTCTTCATGCACCACTCGTGCGGGGTCTGCACCCTGAGGGACTGCCTGAATTGCCTTTTGATCATGAACGGCAATGACCGGATGCAGGAGGCGTAACTGTCGCGGTTGGCTTGAACGCCAAACTTTTTCTTGACAACGATTTTCAATTTCCGTATAAGTGAAAAACATTTTCAAAATCATGTTCGGCCGCTGCCGGTTGCAGCTCGCCCCGTCGAGAAAATGAGGCAACGGCCGCGGTTATCCCGCTATTCAATCGGAACCCGGGCGGCGCGCAGGCGCTGCCGCAGGACCATAACAGCAACAAATAGGAGGAAGTCGGGAATGCTTAAGACGAAGAAACTGTCAGTGGTAAGCCTCATCCTGTTCGCAAGCCTGTTCCTTTTTTCTGGGGCCGCTTTTGCCCTGCATCCGGAACTGGCCGTTCCGGACAAGGTGGAGATCAAGCACAAGGCTTGCCAGGAGATCATGCGGCTGGGGAACAAGTATAAGGTCGAGGGGCTGTTTTCCAAGGAATTCGAAGAGGGGAAGGCCATGTGCAGCCGGATCGACGTGGCGGCGGCCGTGCACCTGCTGGCCGAGAAGATGGCGGAAAAGGTGGTGAAGGAAGGGGCCGTGGCGGTAGCCAAGGAGGACATGGCGCTTCTCTTCGAACTGAAGGAGGAGCTGCGCGCCGAGATGCTCCTGGTCGGCACCCGTACCTTCCAGTCGCGCTACGAGGAGCTGGGGACCAGGTTCACGGCCCTGACCAAGAACATCTCCCTCTCCGGCGGCCTGGTCGGAGTCGTGCAGGGTTCCATCGGCAATGAGCCGAAGGATCAGGTAGACGTGGTGGGCCGCGGCGACCTGGTCTTCAACTTCAAGGTCGGCGAGAACACCATCGCGGTGATCGACGTGGAAGCGACCGGCGGCGACGGGATCGATGCCTCTGTCGGCAATTTTTCCGTTCTCAACGGGGTGGCCGGCAGCACCGACGACACGGTCCGGTTCCGTGAGGCATGGGTCGAGCATGCGGCGCTCAGCGACCGGCTGATCTTGACCGCAGGCAAGCTCGACCTGACCAATTATTTCGACTCGAACGCCGTGGCGAACGACGAAAACGGCCAGTTCCTGGCCGGCGCCTTCGTCCACTCCGCCGTGCTGGGAATTCCCGGCAACGGCCCGGGCGTCAGGCTGGAGGCCAAGCTGGCCGAACCGCTCACCTTCGGGCTTGGCTACGGAAGCGGCGACTCCGACAGCTCCGATGTCTTCGAGCACGGCTTCGGCATCGCCGAACTGGGCTACAAGCTCAAGGTGGGGGAGCTGGAGGGGAACTACCGGATCTACGGCAGTATCGACGGCGCCATTCCCGACGCGCAAATCAAGCTGGTGCAGAAGGACGCCTTCGGCTTCGGGGTGAGTCTCGACCAGCAGCTCACCGACAAGCTGACCCTGTTCGCCCGCTACGGCCAGCGGGACGAGGACGTCTACGCGACCAGGATGGCGTGGAGCGCCGGCGGGCAGTATGCCGGCCTCATCCCCTGCCGCAAGGACGACGTGCTCGGCTTCGCCTACGGCCAGATTCAGGCGGTCGGCGCTGTTGCTGACTCCCAGGAGAAGCTGGCGGAAGTCTACTACAAGCTCAAGGTGAACGGGCAGATTGAAGTCACGCCGGTAGTACAGTACTTGATCAACCCGGCGGGGATTCGCAGCGCCGACAACGTGGTGGCGCTTGCCCTCAGGTCGCAGATCAGCTTTTAAAGCGCGCGCAAGGCTGGAAGTGCGGCGGCCGCGCTTCCGCACTGATGCAAACGAAAGGAGTATCCATGTTTCCTCTGGGGCTATTGAGCAGTGGTGAGAAGGCGGAGATCGTAACGATCAGGGAAGCAGCCATGGGCGACAACGGCTGCAAATGCGACTGCCGAGTGGAGGACATGGGGCTGAGGGTCGGCAAGAGCGTGGAGATGCTCACCAACGGGGGGGGCGGTCCTATCCTGCTCAAGGTGGACGAGTCGCGGATCGCCATCGCCCGCGGCATGGCGATGAAAATAATGGTAAGGAGGCAGTGATGAATCTGGCAAAGCTGAAGCCGGGCGAAAAGGGGCGGATAACCGCCATCGGGGCGATCGGCCCACTGAAACGGCGGCTGATGGATATGGGGGTGCTGGTGGGGGAAGAGGTGAAGGTGGTGAAGGTCGCCCCCCTCGGCGACCCGATCGAGGTGTTGGTCAAGAGCTACAACCTGTCGCTTCGGAAGAAGGAGGCGGAGGGGATCGCGGTGGAGGTGACCGGGTGAGCACGCAGCTGAAGAATAAAGAGAGCGCTAACGGTACAGAGGAGCGGGCAGGGAAGAAGGCGGCGCTCCATCCGGTGGAGAAGCGGACCATCACCGTGGCGGTCGCCGGCAACCCCAACTCGGGGAAGTCGACCCTGATCAACGCCATCGCCGGGACCAGGCTCCAGGTGGGGAACTGGGCCGGGGTGACGGTGGAGAAGAAGGAGGCGACCTTTGAATTTCAGGGGCAACGGATCAGGCTGGTGGACCTCCCCGGCACCTACTCGCTCTCCCCCTACACCCAGGAGGAGATCATCGCCCGTGACTACCTGGTCCACGAGCGGCCCGATCTGATCGTCAACGTGGTGGACGCCACCAACCTGGAGCGCAACCTCTACCTGACCGTGCAGATCCTGGAGCTCGGGATTCCGGTAGTGATGGCCCTCAACATTTACGACGAGGCGGAGGCGAAGGGGTATAAAATCGACGTCAAGGGGATCGAGGAGATGCTCGGCATTACCGTCGTCCCCACCTCGGCCACGCGCAAGAGCGGCCTGGACGAGCTCCTGAAAAGCGTCCTCAGGACCGCGGACGACCCCGCCGGCCACGCCCCGCGGCAGCTCAACTACGGGGAGGACATCGAGGCGGCCGCCCAGTTCATGGAGGGGGCGCTCACCCGGAGCCAGCCGCAGTTGACCGACAAGTACCCGCTGCGCTGGCTCCTCCTGAAGCTGATGGAGCAGGACAGCCACGTCATGAAGGAGGTCAACATCGGCCGGGACGCGCTCCTGGACGAGGCGCTCCATCACCTGCGGCGGGCGCACGGCGAGGACATCGAATCGATCATGGCCGACACCCGCTACTCCCTCGCTACCGGCCTCACCCGGGAGGTGCTCCGGAAGCCGGAGCTCAGGAAGGTGGAGCTGACCGAGAAGATCGACCGGCTGGTCCTCAACCGCTTCCTCGGCATCCCGATCTTCCTCGCCGCCATGTGGCTCATGTTCAAGCTCACCTTCGACCTCTCCGCCCCGTTCGGCGACTGGATCGACGCCATGGCCAACGGCCCCTTCAAGCGCTGGGCCTCTGCCATCCTCGGCGGGGTCGGCGCCCCTGACTGGACCGTGTCGCTGGTGAACGACGGGATCATCGCCGGGGTCGGCTTCGTCCTGGTGTTCGTCCCGGTCATCTTCGCCATGATGTTCTTCATCACCTTCCTGGAGGGGAGCGGCTACATGGCCAGGGCCGCCTTCGTCATGGACCGGGCGATGCACTCCATGGGTCTGCATGGCAAGAGCTTTATCCCGATGCTGCTCGGCTTCGGCTGCAACGTCCCCGGCATCTACGCCACCAGGACCCTGGAGAACCCGCGCGACAAGGCGCTCACCGCCCTGCTCCTCCCCCTGATGTCGTGCGGGGCGAGGCTGCCGGTCTACGTCCTGTTCGTCGGGGTCTTCTTCCCAGGCAGCTCCGGGACGGTGATCTGGTCCCTCTACCTGCTCGGGATCGTCCTCGCCATCTTCATGGGGGTGATCTTCAAGCGGACCCTGTTCCGGGGCGAGGCGCCGATGTTCATCATGGAGCTCCCCCCCTACCGGATGCCCTCCTTCCGCAGCCTCTGCCTCCACACCTGGGAGAAGGGGAAGCACTTCCTGATCAAGGCGGGCACCTACATCCTGGCGGTCTCCATCTTCGTCTGGTTCCTGCTGAACCTCCCCTGGGGGGTGGAGAGCAAGAAGGACTCCTACCTCGGCCAAGCGGGCCAAGTGATGGCGCCGGTCTTTGCGCCGATCGGCTTCGGCACCTGGGAGGCGGCCTCGTCGCTGCTCACCGGGGTGATCGCCAAGGAGATCGTGGTCGGCACCATGGGGGAGATCTACGCCCCCGAAAAGAAGGAGGAGAACAAGGAGGCTGTCCCGACCCTGGGCGAGGACCTGAAGGAGATCGTCACCTCGTTCGGCGCGGCAGCCAAGACTGCCGTTACCACAACCCTCGGTATGCAGGGCGACGCCGAGGAAGAGGAAGACCAGTCATCACTCAAGGCGGCAGTCAGCCAGGCCTTCACCCCCCTTACCGCCTACGCCTTCATGTGCTTCGTCCTCCTCTACATGCCGTGCGTGGTGGTCGCCATCGCCATGCGCCAGGAGTTCGGCTCCTGGAAGTGGTTCGGGGTCGCCTTCCTCTACCAGTCGGCCCTCGCCTGGGGGGTGGCATTGATCGTCTACCAGGGGGGGAGACTCCTCGGACTGGGGGGCTGACATGGGAGTAAAGGATATCATCATTGCAGCCGTCATCCTCGGCGTGGCCGGCTATCTCCTCTACCGCTCGCTCTGGAAGAAGAAGGGGCACTGCCAGGGGTGCGACAGCGGCAGCTGCGACAAGAAGTAGTGTTGTTGGCCGGGCTTTCCCGAGGGGCAGAACCCTTGGGAAAGCCTTTGCCGTTACAGGAGAAATGTAACGGCGGCGATGCCCGTGAACGAGATGTTTGTCGGGGAGGCCGCGCCGCCTCTGACCAGTTTGAGGTTGACGCCGGCGGGGCAAAACGGCTATCATCTGTCTTGCTGTCAAATCACTCAGGGACGACCGGATGCCTTATCCGTCAGTAAGAAAATTCACCGCGCTGCTCCTCATGGTCATGATCCTTGCGGTGTCCGGGTTCTGCCCGGGCCAGGAGAGCCGGGCGGCGGAAACGTTGTGGGGGGCGGCCGCGCAAGCGGCAGCCTGTGACGCCGGCGGGGCCGGCGCCGACCATTGCCCCTCCTGCCCGGACAGCGGCCAGTCGGAGACGGACAGCTGCGCTTCCTCCTGCTACTGCTCCTGCCATCTTCCCGTGACCGGCCTGCCGTTCCAGCTGAAGCATACGCCGGTCATCAGCGAGCTCGTCTTCTTCGAACCGTTCACCGCCCTGCCCGAAGTCTATCTCCCCAAGTTCATCCCCCCGCAGAACCTCGCCTGATTCCCTGCCAAACCTTGACCGATAAGTTTCAGGCGCTGCTCGTGGCGCCCGTGGCCTGCGTGCGTCATTGTGCCCGCAAGGAGGCAAAACCTGAAAACCGGTCTCTCACAGAGCTCACGGAGATCGCGGAGATTAATAAATCCGATTAGCGCTAAACTTTGGCCACTCCCAAAAAACTCCCTCCCCTTCAAGGGGAGGGTTGGGGTGGGGATGGGTTTTTCGGCTCCAAAGCACCCCATCCCCCTCCTGACCTCCCCCTTGAAGGGGGAGGAAAACGGCGAAATGCCTTTAAACAGTCCGGCAAGTATTTACTAAAGACCTTAAGGAGGTTGAAATGAAAAGATTTATCATCATCATGGCGTTTATTGCGGCCGGGATGGCTGTCGGCGGCTGCGACAAGGGGACCGTCTACGGCGTAAACGACGTGGGCTCCGATCCCGCCGCCTTTACCGGCGCCATCACCGTCACCGGGATCACGGCCGGGGTGTCCCAGCAGGACCCGACCATCTTCGGGCTCATGGACATGAAGGAGCTGCAGTGCTCCTCTCCCAACTGCAACAAGATCATCATCCCGATCAGGTGCCAGGGACAGATGCCGGTGCGGGGGGACGAGGTGCGGGTGACCGGCAGCTTCTCCAACGACGGCCGCGGCTACCTCTTCTCGGCGGCCAAGGTTAAGGTCGTGAAGAACCACAAGATCGGAGGGTAGATGAACGTTCCCAGGCTGGTAATCAAGAACATCACCCGCCGGAGGGGGAGGTTCGTCTTCACCCTCCTCGGGATCACCATCGGCATCGCCTCCTTCGTCACCTTTCTCTCCCTCGGCGGCAGCCTGAAGAGCGAGATCAGGAGGGAATCTACCGCCCTCGGCGCCAACCTGATCGTGACCCCCAAGGGGTCGTGCGCCTATGAGCAGGTCTCGATCCTCACCGGCGAGCAGCTCCCCACCACCATCACCGCGGCGGAGGTGGCCAGGGTCCGCGCCATCGAGGGGGTGACCGCCGTCCCCTTTCTCACCGAAAAGAGCGCCATCAGGAACAGGCCGGTGGCGGTGACCGGCATCCTCCCCGCGGAGATGCGGCGCTTCAAGGGGTGGGAGGTGGAGCAGGGGAGCTACTTCGCCGCCGCCGATGAGCGGGGGGTCGTGATCGGCAAGGTGGTGGCGCAGCAGTTCGGGCTGAAGCCGGCCGATCCGGTCACCATCAGGGGGGAGCAGTTCCCGGTGACCGGGGTGCTGAAGGAGACCGGGAGCAGGGACGACCTGACCCTGTTCCTCCCCCTCTCCCATGCCCAGCGGCTGTACAAGGCCGGCGACCGGGTCTCCTACGTGGCGGTCAGGGTCGATGACCTCGCCCGCACCGATGCCTACATCGAGCGGATCAAGGAGACGGTCAACCTCGGGGTGGTGTCGGACAAGCAGATGCTGAAATCGGTCCTCTCCATGGTCGGCACGGTCAACGTCACCCTCCAGCTGATCGCCGCGGTCTCGGTGCTCGCCTCGGCGTTCGGGATCATCAACACCATGATGACCGCTACCTACGAGCGGAAGCGGGAGATCGGCATCCTCCAGGCGATCGGGGCGAAGCAGCAGACGATCTTCGCCATCTTCCTGCTGGAATCGGGCTTCTACGGGCTGCTCGGCGGCATTACCGGCGTGCTCGGCGGCCTCCTCTGTTCCGTGTTCGCGGCCCCCCTCATCTCCCAGAACGCGTTCACCGCCTTTGTCAAGGGGAGCGACGTCGCCGGGGTGTTCGATCCAAAGGTGATCATCGGCTCGATCCTCTTCTCGGTGGCGGTCTCCCTCGCCTCGGGGGTCTATCCCGCCTGGCGGGCGGCCAGGCTGTCACCGGTGGAGGCGATCAGTTATGAATAAAAACTGGGACCAGGGACCAGGGACCAGGGACCAGGGACCAGGGACCAGGGACCAGGGACCAGGGACCGGAAAACCTTAAAAGCGATAATCGCGCCGATGACGCTTCCACATCTATAATTGTACGAGGCAGCCAATGACTGAGATGATAATAAAGACGGAAAATCTGCACAAGACCTACGCCACTGGCAAGGTCACGACCGCTGCCCTGCGGGGGGTGAGCCTGGAGATCCCGCGCGGCTCCTTCTCCTGCATCATCGGCCCCTCCGGCCACGGCAAGAGCACCCTGATGCACCTGATCGGCGGGCTGGACCGGCCGACCGTGGGGCGGGTCCTGGTCGACGGCACCGACATCTCCCTCCTCTCCAGCAGCAGGCTGGCCGAGCTGCGGGCGGGGAAGATCGGCTTCGTCTTCCAGTTCTTCAACCTGCTGCAGAACCTCACCGCCGAGGAGAACGTGGAGACTGCCATGATGTTTTCCGGAATCCCGGAGAAGGCGCAACCGGTGCGGGCGCGCGAGCTGCTGTCACTGGTGGGTCTGGCGGAAAAATTCAGGGCCAAGCCGTCCGAGCTGTCCGGCGGGCAGCAGCAGCGGGTCGCCATCGCCAGGGCGCTCGCCAACGACCCGGAGATCCTGCTGATGGACGAGCCGACCGGCAACCTCGATTCGGCTGCGGAGGGGGAGGTGCTGGAGATCCTGTTCCAGCTGCACCGGCAGGGGAAGACCGTGGTCATCGTCACCCACAACAACGAGATCGCCCGCCAGGCCGGGGGGGTGATCGAGATCAGGGACGGCAGGGTGGTTGCCGCCTGAATAGGCAACAGGCCGCTGCCCGAATCTGATAGGCGCTGAGTTTGCCGAACAGGAAAAAGCGCCGTCAAGCCCTGTCGGATGGGGTTTCACGGCGCTTTTTCATCATCCAGGCTGCACATTGGTCTGAGTCTGCATCGGCGCCCCGGTTTCCCCACGCTCAGGCAATATACAGCAGCACCGCCAGGTAGTGACTGATGCTCCCCGCCAGCACGCAGAGATGCCAGAGCCCATGCGCCCGGGCGAACCTCTTGTCGAGGGCGTAGAAGACGATCCCCCCCGTGTAGAACAGACCCCCCGCCGCCAGCAGGACCATCCCCTGCCATGGATAGACCCGCAGCAGGGGGCGGATGGCAAGCAAGATGGTCCACCCCATGGTCAGATAGAGCAGCAGCGGAATGATGCGCCGCTGCTCCACCCACCACAGCTCCACGACAACGCCGACCACGGCGAGCCCCCAGACGAGCGCGAGCAGGGTCCAGCCCCACCCCCCTCGCAGCGTGACCAGGCAGAAGGGGGTATAGGTCCCGGCGATGAGGAGATAGATGGAGCAGTGGTCGAGCTTGCGCAGGACCGGTTCTGCCTTTCCCCGCAGGGCATGATAGAGGGTGTTGCTGGTCCAGAGGAGGACCAGGGTGGCGCCGTAGATGGCGAAGCTCACGATCTTCCAGGGATCCCCCTGGCGCGCCGCCGCAACCAGCAGCAGCGTTGCCGCCACCGGTGCCGCCACCATCCCCGGCAGGCTGGTGTAGATGTTGAAACGTTGCCCGTTATTCATACGTGTGCGCCCTCGGGAGATCTTGCCCGAGCCCCTGTCGTAACGCCAGTGAACCCGGCTGATGATGCGCTAAACCTGGAAAAAGCATTTGAACACGCTTGCGCGCCGAAGCGCTAAAGCGCGCAGGCACGGATCAAATCTGATTTATACGGATTTTCACGGATTTAAATCATTGACGGCATTAACCCAGAAGGTTGTGACATTATGTCTGGGTATGTTCGAATTGTCAGTATTAATCCGCTTTTTCCGTGTAAATCCGTGTCCAATTGCCTTTTTGTGTTAAAGATACCATAAAACGGCATTGTTTGTTATCCTGGCAAAGGCCGGCATTTCAACATGAGAGGTACATCTGAAGGCAGTAAAATGGATAGCGGCGATAGCCCTCGGCGTCATCGCCCTCTATGCGGTTTCCATCGGCGTCGCGCTGTTCCGCCTCCCCCCGGTTGCGGGACTAGCGGAGCGCAGGATGAACCTGACCATCCAGGTGAAGGACTGGCAGGGCAAGGACCATCCCTTTGTCGTCGGGCCGAAGAACCGCTACTGGACGCCGTCGGCAAGCATCCCGCCGGAGATGAAATGGGCGGTCATCCTGGCGGAGGACGCCCGCTTCTACAGGCACGAGGGGATAGACGTCAAGGCGATCAGGAACGCCATCAGGTACGACCTGGAAAAGAAGAGCCTTGCCCGCGGCGCCTCCACCATCACCCAGCAGGTCGCGAAGAACCTCTATCTCACCCGGGAAAAGAGCATCACCCGCAAGATCAGGGAGGTCTATCTCGCCCTGCGGATGGAGCAGGAGCTGACCAAGGGGCGGATCCTCGAGCTCTATCTGAACGTCATCGAGCTGGGACCGATGGTGTACGGGATCGGCCATGGCGCCCAGTACTATTTCGGCAAGCCGGCCGGCGCCCTTACCCCCCGGGAATGCGCCTTTCTCGCCGCCATGCTCCCCGGGCCGCAGGTGGCGTACAACCCGTACAAGAATCTCTCCCGGGTGCTGAAGCGCTCCGACCAGATCCTGCGGCTCATGCGGGACAAAGGGGTGCTGACCGGGGAGGAGTACCGCCTGGCGCTGGCGGAGACGCCGAATATCAGCGGCATGCAGAAAAAGGTGGATGACAGCCTCGCGGGGAGGGTGAACAGGTTTTTCGGCCGCGTGCTCAGGCTGTTTCGATGAAACTCCGCTCCCCCTGGATTCAATGCCCGCAAACCTTCCTATGGCCGAGACCTTCGGCACTGGCTTATCCATGTCGAAGAAAGAGAGCGGGTCTTTTCCCTTGACAAATGGTTCGGCTGCGAACTATATTCAAGCCATGAAAAGAAGCCAGAGTGCCAAAGTCGAAGACCCGCGCGGCATCATCGCCCGGATCGCCCGCATCCGTGAAGCGGCCAACCTGATCATCGAGAAGGAGCTGCGGGCACGCGGCATGACCGGCATCGTCCCGGCCCACGGCTCCGTGCTCAACTTCCTCTTCCGCCAGGAGGAGCCGGTGCCGATCAAGTCCCTCGTCCGGCTGACAGGCAGGGTCAAGTCCACGGTCACCGGCATCGTCAACACCCTGGAGCGGCACGGCTATCTCTGCAAACAGGGGTGCGACCAGGATGCCCGCTCTGTCCGCATCGGCCTGACCGACAAGGGGCGGGCGCTGAGGAACGATTTCGAGGAGATCTCCGCAACGGTGCAGGGGCGGATATACGGCGATATGCCAGAGAGTGACCGGCAGCGCCTGATGGAGCTGCTGGCGGTGGTCGAGGGGAACCTCAAGAAGTAAATTTTTTACTTGCAAGGTTCGGGCACGAACTATTGCAGGGCAGCGGCGTAACGCGCCGCTTGCATCAAACAGGCATAATGAAAGGAGACAGATGATGAAAACTATTCTTGTCACCGGGGCAAGCGGCAGCCTCGGCCGGGCGGCGGTAGCCGCCCTCACCGCCAGGGGGTTCAGCGTCAGGGCTGCATCACGGCAACCGCTACCCGCCATCCCCCCCGCGGTTCATGCCGTGCGGTTCGACTATACGGACCCGGGAACCTACCAGCCGGCGCTGGAAGGGGCGGACGGCGTGCTGCTGATCGCGCCGCCGCTGGACGTGGAGTCCCCCGCCAAGCTGAACCCGGTCATCGACCGGGCCAAGGCGCTCGGGGTCAGGCATATCGTCCTCAACTCGGCCCTCGGTGTGGAGGCAAGCGAGGACGCGCCGCTGCGCAGGATCGAGAGGCACCTGATGGCCTCGGGGGTCGGCTACACCATCTTGCGCCCCAATTTCTTCATGGAGAATTTCACCACCGGGTTCCTGGCCCCGATGGTCGGTCAGGGGGGGATTTATCTTGCCGCGGGGGACGGCAGGACCAGCTTCATCTCCACGGCGGACATTGCTGCCGTCGCCGCCGAGGCCTTTTCCGGTGCCCAGCACGGCCGCGCGTACAACCTGACCGGGCCGGAGGCGCTCGATCACGACGAGGTGGCACGGCTCATCAGCCAGGCTGCGGGGAGAACAATCTGCTACCATGCCATATCGGAGGAGGAAATGCTCCGGGGGGCGATGCAGAACGGCCTGCCGGAGTCAGCCGCGCGGTTCATGGGGCTGCTCTACAGCATCGTGCGCAACGGCTGGGCCGCGGATGTGACGGATGACGTGCGGCTGGTTGCCGGACGTCCCCCCCTGTCATTTGCGGAGTTTGCCAGGCAGAGTGCGGCTTTCTGGAGGTGACCGGAGGGTATGTTTAAGGGGTTGCCCCGCCCAATCGGGCAGCATGCTGCGCCCCTACAGCAGGGTTCTTACATGATTAATCCTAAAAACGGCAGTCAGCCACAGAGATCACAGAGGACACAGAGTAATAACAACAAAAAAAATAAATTTTTTTTAGGGTCACCTTATTGGTGAAATGGTTTAAATCTGTAACTGCCTGGATTTTCTCTGAGAACTCTGTGTCCTCTGTGGCCAAATGATTTTTATATGTTAATTGCCGGAGCAAGAAAATGGAAATTCCGAATTCAAGGGCGAAGGTAAAGGATTTTGTTGACAAGGGAAGGGGTTTCCTGTTAAAAGTGAAATGCAATTTCAATTGATGGAGGTGTGCAATGGGGAAACTGATTCTGGCAGCGTCACTGATAGCGGCACTTTCGGCCACCCTGGCGTGGGGCGAGGAGGTCAGCTACACGCGGCAGATAAAGCCGCTGTTCGATGCCAGGTGCGCCGGCTGTCACGGCAAGGACACCCCCGAGTATCCGGCGTTCAAGCAGGAGAAGGAGAAGTGGCTGGCCAAGGGGCAGGGGATGCGGATGGACAGCTACAGCCATCTGGTCTACTTCACCGCCTGGCCCGACACCGGGGCGCTGATGCGGAGGCTCGACGACGGGGAAAGCGCCAAGGACGGCAAGCCCGGCAACATGTACCAGTACCTGGGGGCGACCGAGGAGGAGCGGCAGAAGAACCTCGGGCTGTTCAAGGCGTGGGTGGGCAACTGGGTAGTGAAGAAGTGGCCCGAGATAACCAAGGAGGAGATGAACGGGATCAGGGTGAAGTACTGAGCGGCGCCGGCCGGAAGATCACGGTGGCTCTTCCGCGCGGCCGGTCCTGCGGCAGGGCATCAAAATAACTGTTGACAGCAAAAGCAAATGTAAATATCATCAAGCTCTGTAAAGGGGAGTAGCTATCGGCCGCGAAAACGGCCGACCCACGGCCCGTCAAGACGGCTTAACCGCCCGGGCCCGGGGCAGAGACTTTGAGTCAACGCATGCAAGACCTTTACCTGACGCGCAGCATACGCCGAGGGTAAAGGTCTTTTCTTTTTCCCCGGCGCAACAAAGTGGAGGTAAAATACGATGAACCGACTGAAAACCACCCTTCTCCTCACCTGTCTCACCCTCCTCATGGTGGCCATGGGGAGCGCCATCGGCGGCAAGACCGGGATGGTCTTCGCCTTCTTCATGGCCGGCGCCATGAACTTCTTCTCCTACTGGTTCTCCGACAAGATCGTCCTCAAGATGTACGGCGCCCGGGAGATCACCGAGCTGGAAAACCCCTCCTTTTACGGGATGGTGCGGCGGCTCGCGGTCCAGGCCGGGCTCCCCATGCCGCGGGTCTATATCATCCCGTCGGAGAGTCCGAACGCCTTTGCCACCGGCAGGAACCCGAGCCACGCAGCGGTCGCCGCCACCGAGGGGATCATCCGCATCCTCACCCCGGCGGAGCTGGAGGGGGTGATGGCCCACGAACTGGCCCACGTGCAGAACCGCGACATCCTCATCTCCACCATCGCCGCCACCTTTGCCGGCGCCATCTCCATGCTGGGGAACATGCTCCAGTGGGCCGCCATGTTCGGCGGCGGCCGGGATGACGACGAGGAGGGGGCCGGCGGGCTGATCGGCGGCCTGGCGATGGCGATCATCGCCCCGATCGCGGCCATGCTGATCCAGATGGCGGTCTCCCGCTCCCGCGAGTACCTGGCCGACCAGGCGGGGGCGAGGATCTGCGGCAATCCGCTGTCCTTGGCCAATGCCCTGCGCAAGCTGCACAACGCCTCGCAGATGCTCCCCATGGAGGCGGCCACTCCCGCCACCGCCCACCTGTTCATCGTCAACCCCCTGACCGGCGGCTCGCTGCTCAGGCTCTTCTCCACCCATCCCCCGATGGAAGAGCGGATCGCGCGGCTGGAGGCGATGGCGTACCGGCCGTTATAGAGATATCTGATACCCGTAGGGGCTGGCCTTGCGCCCGCCCAAAAGGGCACCCACGAGGGGTGCCCCTACATTTTCCTTGTTAGGAGACCGATTAAATGGATTGGCTGACGGACCCGCAGGTATGGCTGGCACTGGTTACCCTTACCGCACTGGAAATCGTGCTCGGCATCGACAACATCATTTTCATCTCCATCCAGGCGGGCAAACTCCCCCCCCATCAGCGGGAAAAGGCCAGGCTCGTCGGCCTCGGGCTGGCGATGTTCATCCGGATAGCCCTGCTGTTCTCGCTCACCTGGCTGATGGGGCTGACCTCCCCGCTCTTTACGGTGCTGGGCAATGAAATCTCGGGGCGCGACATCATCCTCATTTCCGGGGGACTGTTTCTGCTCTGGAAGAGCACCATGGAGATCCACGAGAAGCTCGAAGGTGAGGAAGGGCACTCATCCGCCCGGGCCGGGGCAACATTCGGCGCGGTCCTTGTCCAGATCCTCCTGCTGGACATCGTCTTCTCCCTCGACTCGATCATCACCGCCCTCGGGATGGCCAACAGGCTCGGCGTCATGGTGGCGGCGGTGGTCATGGCGGTCGGCTTCATGATGCTCTTCTCCGGCAAGATCAGCGCCTTCGTCGAGCGCCATCCGACCGTGAAGATGCTGGCCCTTTCCTTTCTCCTCCTGATCGGCGTGGCGCTGATCGGCGACGGCTTCGACATGCACATCCCGAAGGGGTACATCTACTTCGCCATGGCGTTCTCGGTGATGGTCGAGATGCTGAACCTGCGGCTCCGCCGCCAGGGGACGCCGGTGCACCTGCATCAGCCCTATGTCGAGGAGTCCGGACAGAAACCGACTTGAATGTCGGGGCCGAATCGGCTATCTTCGCTGGCGGCCGTCCCGGCGATGGCCGGAAAAAATCTGCAGATACGGAGGAACAGGCAATGAACAGAGCGGTATTCATGGTGGCGGTCGCTGTGCTGCTGCTGGTTGCATCACTGGCCGGGGCCGCGGGCAAGGTCTCCCTGCCGAAGGGGTACGAGAAGTGGGAGAAGAGCAAGGAGAAGGTGGTGAGCGACAAGAACTCGCTCTTCTACGGCATCCACTACACCTACGTGGACAAGAAGGCCTGGCCGGCCTTCAAGTCGGGGGGGAAATATCCCGAGGGGAGCCGCTTCGTGGTGGTCTTCTACAACATCAGGGAAGAGGGGGGAAAGCCGGTCAGGGGGAAGAAGAACATGATCGTCCTGATGGAGAAGAACAGGAAGTACGCGGAGACCGGCGGCTGGCTCTTTGCCGGATACGGCCCGGACGGCAAGCCCTCCGCCGTCGACCCGGTGAAGAACTGCTTCGAGTGCCACCTGAAGGAGGCGAAGGGGACCGATTACGTTATCTCGAAGTATGCCGATTTCAGGTAGGCTGGCTGATGCTAAAGTAAAGAGTGAGAGGGGCGCCGCGGGAAACTGCGGCGCCTTTTTTTATATCGAATGTTACGCCACATCTCGGGGAAATTGACCTTGAAAAGAGGGGTGTTCGGGGAAATGGGGAGGCCTAATGCTTATGAGGCGGTAGGTGGCTCGCGTTTCATGTGTGGAGTTCCGCTTCAGCCGATGGGAAAAACCTGATACTCATTGATCCGCTCATCGGTTGATTTTGGCGAAGACGGGTTTGGCTGGCGATGACAAATGGATTGTAGGGGCACCCCCATGTGGGTGCCCGAATTCAAATGCAAAACCAGGGCGGCCACATGGGGCTGCCCCTACAGGATGTATGAAATATAACCCCGACATTCACCATCGCCGTTCCATCCGTCTGCGTGATTACGATTATTCAGCAATCGGCGCGTATTTCGTGACGGTATGTGCGCAGGGGCGGGAATGCCTGTTCGGCGGGGTTGTCGGCGGGGCCGTGGTATCGAACGAGGCAGGGCGGATGGTGGCGGAATGGTGGGCGAAATTGCCGGATAAATTTCCCGGCGTTGAATTGGATGAATTCATCATCATGCCGAACCATTTCCACGCCATCGTCGCCATCGTAGGGGCACCCCCATGTGGGTGCCCGCCTTTATCCCCATGTGGGTGCCTGAATTCAAATACAAAACCAGGGCGGCCGCATGGGGCCGAAAAACGAGGGCAATCACGCGGGGCAGAAGAAGGGCGGCCACATGGGGCCGCCCCTACGTTGGGTGATATGATTGATTGGTTCAAGACGATGACCACTAACGCATATATCCGCGGAGTCAAGCAATCGGTTTGGCCGCCATTTCCCGGCCGGTTATGGCAGCGCAATTATTACGAACGGGTGATCCGCAATGAGAACGAATTGGCCGGCATCCGGGAATACATTCAAGGCAACCCCCTGCGATGGGAGGATGACGAGGAAAACCCGGCAAAAATGATTTCGTAGGGGCGGCCCCGCGTGGCCGCCCTGGTTATGTAGGGGCGCCCCCGCGGGGGCGCCCGGCAGGTGGGGCGGACGAGAAAATTCAATAAATAAAATTAGAATGACTTATTTTGTCGCAAGTCTGTGGTAAAGTTTGCGGGATGTTGAGGGGGGGCTATGGCTGGGGAAGGCGGAGTGGTTATGAGTAATGTACAGATTGCGCATATGGCGGAGGATGGGCGGATGCATGGGCTGGAGGAGCACCTCAGGGGAAATGAATGTTAGGTTAGAAAAAACTATTAAATAGTTGACAGACAAAATTATTTATGTAAGTTTTAATAAAGCGCAATTCAATGCGAGGGTTGAAACATGTATGTTTTAATGTGATGTATTAATGCGCCCGTCCATCTGGGCGGGCGCACCATCTAACGGAGGGCTCCTTGGTAGAGGATAAAAGCACACTTTCGAATTTAAGCGCGCATTCGAAAAACAAGGAAGGCAAGCGCCATGACTTTAAAAAGCATGTGCTCGAAGTTGCCCGTTTGGCAAAAATATTAGCAGGTAAATTCGGTGCATCAGAACCTGCATTTTGGGCAGGCTTGATCCATGATGCGGGGAAGGTGCACCCAGATTTTCAGTCATATTTGAAACAGTGTGAGGATGAACCTGATCGAAAACATCGTGGTCCGGATCATAAAGGTGCAGGTGCAGTTTTGGCAATGACGCGAAACCAAGCATTACTTGCGTTTTTAATTGCTGGTCATCACGGGGGGGTATTGAATAAAGCCAATCTCAAGACTTGGCTGAATAAATACAGTGTCACATTACAAACACAAGAAGCGATACAGCAATTTCTGAAGCTAGGGTTAATTGACGAGACAATGTCTGAAGTATCATTCCCTGAATTCGTTGCCAATAGTAAGGATCCGCTTGTCTGTGAATTGTTTTTGCGGCTGCTTTTTTCAACATTGGTAGATGCCGATTTTCTGGACACGGAATCACATTTTGAGCCTGAACAAAGTGAAAAACGAAAGTTTGATGCCAAGCTGGTGCGGCTTTGGGCCTGCCTCGAAGAAGATCAAAAGGCGCTTCCAGTCGGTTCGAATGAAAACCTCAAACATATTCGGGATGAAATTTATCAGAATTGCGTTGATGCGGCTTCATCTGCCCCTGGCTTTTTCAGACTCACTGTTCCGACCGGTGGCGGCAAGACACGATCGGGCTTGGCATTTGGCCTTAATCATGCCATTAGGCACGGCATGGATAGGGTCATAGTTGCCATTCCTTATACGAGTATCATCGAACAGACAGCCGATGTATATCGCGGGATATTCGACAGGATCGACTCTCGAATCGTTCTTGAGCATCACAGTGCGGTTGCTTCCGATGATGACGATGATGGAAGCGGCAAATCCTGGTCACGGCTGGCCGCCGAAAACTGGGAAGCCCCAATCGTTGTGACAACAACGGTACAACTCTTCGAAAGCCTCTTCTCCAACAAAACTTCCAAATGTCGCAAACTGCATAACATTGCCAACAGTGTGATCATTCTCGATGAAGCGCAAACCTTGCCGACGCAGTACCTAACCCCGATCCTGGATGTGTTGCGGCAACTGGTGACTTACTACCGCGTTTCTGTTGTGTTTTGTACCGCCACACAGCCATCTCTCGACACCGGCCCATACCTGAAGGGGATTGACGGAATTAACGAGATTATTCCCGAACCGGCACGGCTCTTTGAGGCGTTGAAACGGGTCGAGTATCAGCAGCCATTTAAGACTGAAACATGGGACTGGGAGCGGGTTGCCAGGGAGATGCAGCGCGAAAACCATAACCAGGCGCTTGCCGTGGTAAATACAAAAAAGGACGCCATTGCTTTATTGGACGCGCTCGACGATAAAAATGCCTTACACCTTTCCACTCTCCTTTGCGGCGCACACCGTCGTGATGTTTTGGAAAAGGTGCGAAAGGCTCTTGATGACCGCAAACCGTGTCGCCTGGTTGCGACACAGGTTGTGGAAGCCGGCGTTGATATTGACTTTCCCGTTGTTCTGCGTGCACTCGGGCCGCTTGACCGGATTGTTCAGGCGGCAGGCCGTTGCAACCGTGAGGGGCGGCTCGATGTCGGGGAAATGGTCGTATTCAAGCCGGCGGAAGGCGGTCAACCGATAGGCGCTTACCGCTCCGGAACCGATACTGCGTCGGCATTGATGGGGAGTGACAATTTTGATTTTCACCATCCAGCCACCTATGAAAGCTACTTCAAGCTGCTTTATCAGGTAGTCCCAACTGACGTGCATAAGATTCAGTCGCTTCGTCAAAGGTTTTGTTTCGAGGATGTTGGCGAAAGATTCCAGATGATTGAGGATCAATCTGTCCCGGTTGTGGTTCGCTATCGCGGATTGGACGGAAAGAATATGGATGTTGACGAGATTCTGGCCGCAGCAAAGTACCAGCAGCCGATCACGGTTATGAGGAAGTTGCAACCCTACCTTGTGAACATCAATAGGCATTATCTGAAGAAGTATGAAAGCGAAGGGCTGGTAATCCCATTGTTCCCTGGCCTGTGGGAGTGGTGCGGTGGGTATGACCAGTTAAAGGGAATTGTCGCAACGGCGATTGAACCGGATCGCTTGGTGCTTGGCGGTTGATGTTATTACGCAGAAAGGAGGAACCATGCAGACAGGACCACCGTTGGAAGTAAAGGTCTGGGGAGAGTTTGCCTGCTTTACCCGTCCCGAGATGAAAGCGGAAAGAGTCAGCTATCCGGTCATGACCCCATCCGCTGCTCGTGGTGTGTTGGAGGCGATCTTCTGGAAGCCGGAGTTCTCATGGCTGATAAGGGAGATTCAGGTACTTAATCCAATTCGCCACTTTTCGATCTTGCGCAATGAGGTGAACAGCAAAGCGGTCGTCTCAACTGCGAAAGGGTGGATGGAGCGCGGAGGAGGTTATTTCGCCGAGGAAGACCGGGCGCAACGGCACACCCTGGCGTTGCGCGATGTCGCCTACATCATCAAGGCCGATGTTGCTCTTCAGCCCCATGCGACCGAACCGGAACCCAAATACCGCGACCAGTTTCGACGCCGGGTCGGACAAGGAAAGTTCTATCATGCCCCATATCTTGGATGTCGTGAGTTTACGGCATTCTTCGCTGAACCGGACGGCAGCGAACAGCCGATTGACCTGACCGATGATCTGGGCTTGATGCTGTTCGATCTGGATTATGCAAAAGATCGCTCTGGCCGAGGCAAACCGGTATTCTTTCATGCTGGCCTGGACTGTGGAGTTTTGCGTGTTAAGCCTGACCTTTATATGCGGGAGGGATAGCGATGCTTCTACAACGATTGCGAGAATATTCCACCCGGATTGATTCTACGCCAGCCATGTATGGCAAGACGGCAGTTAAATGGATTATCGAACTTGACCATGATGGCAATTTCCAAGGGATTACTGCAACCACAAGCGGCAAGAAGAATGACAGGGGTAAGGAATTTCTGGTTCCTCATATCGGGCGCTCTGCAGGAGTTAAATCGAAGTTGTTGGCGGACAACGGAGAGTATGTTCTAGGGAAAGCTCGTGACGAATCTGATCGAGTGAATGTGAATAAACGCAATAATGCCTTTGTCGAGTTAATTTCGCATGCGCTACTATCTACCTCAGAGCCGACAATTCAGGCTGTCCTGAACTTTTATGAGAAGGCAGCGCATCTAACTACTGAAATGCCAGAGGATTTTGATCCTTCCCATAATGTTACTTTCCGCGTCAATAATATTTTCCCCACAGATTTGCCAAATGTTCAAAGGTTCTGGGCGGTTTATACCGGTGCCGAAACAGAAGAAATCGCCGATGGTGGTAAGGATGCTGCCGATGTAATGATGTGTCTTATCTGTGGCGAAATGAAGCCAGCCGTTCGCCGTCTGCCCTTCAAAATCAAACGGATTCCCAATGGACAGACCGCCGGGAATGCGCTCATTTCGGCAAATTCAGCGGCATTCACCTCTTACGGTCTTGAAGAATCACTGATTGCTCCTACTTGTGCTGATTGCGGCGAGAGATTCAGCAAGGCCGCAAACAATCTGCTTGAGGGAGAATCCACCCATCTTACCGTTGGATCATTGGTCTATATTTTTTGGACTAAAGAAGATAATGGCTTTTCTATAGCAACTCTACTTTCGAACCCAGACCCAACTGATGTCCAGCAACTCATTGCATCTGCATTTAGTGGGAAAGAGGCGGCAACAGACCTGGATACTACAAAGTTCTATGCATCTGCCTTTTCTGCCAGCGGTGCCCGCGTGGCGGTACGCGACTGGCTGGAAACAACGGTTGCCGGTGTTAAGCGAAACCTTGCCCACTACTTCGCCCTGCAGCGGATTGTGGAGGCTAATGGTGAGCCCCCCAAACCGCTTGGCATCTCCCGTCTTGCCGCCGCAACCGTCCCCTTGAAAAAGGAAAAGCCGGACATGGAAAAACTGACTCCCAATGTGCCGCGTTTGCTCCTGAAATGCGCACTTGAGGGTGAACGTACAACTTTGCCCATGTGGCTTCTTTTTCAGGCAGTCAAGAGAACAAAAGCGGAGCAAGGGGTAAGGAAAAGTCATGCCGCGCTGATCAAGATGGTGTTGCTATCAACAGAACCTGAAACAAAAATAAAGGAGGGATACATGGAACAGCTTGAGCTGACAAACCGTGAACCAGAGTATTTGTGCGGCCGTTTGTTGAGGGTGTTGGAATCAATCCAGTTTTCGGCGCTCAACAAAACAAACACAACCATTGTCGGGCGTTTTTATGGTGCGGCGTCCAGCGCTCCGGCTTCGGTTTTCGGCACCTTACTGCGCGGCGCCCAGGCCCATCTGGAGAAACTGCGCAAGAACAATGAAGGCGCCTACAAAGCCTTGCAGCTAAAACTAGAGGAGGTGCAGAGCGGGTTGACATCGTATCCTTCAACATTAACCCTCAAGCAGCAAGGGATGTTTGCTCTTGGTTATTATCACCAGCGGGCACAGGACAGCGCTGATATTGCAGCACGTAAACTGGCAAAGGCAAAAGAATCAACTGATCCCAAATAATAACTTCTATGGAGGATACCAACATGAATTCCATTATTAACGATGTAACCAAGCGCCATGATTTTGTTCTTCTATTCGATGTAGCCGATGGTAACCCTAACGGCGATCCTGATGCCGGCAATTTGCCTCGCGTTGATCCGGAAACCATGCAAGGCCTAGTCACTGATGTCTGTCTGAAACGTAAAGTGCGCAACTATGTGGATGCTATGAGCGGCGACCAGGAGACCATGAAGATTTACGTCCAGAACAAGGGGGTTGCCCTGAATGACATGCATAAACGGGCATACGATGCTGAAGGCATGAAATCGACGGGTACGAAACAGAAGCGGGAAGATGTTGACGCGGCCCGCAAGTGGATGTGTAAAAACTTCTATGACATCCGTATGTTCGGAGCCGTAATGACAACCGAGGTAAACTGTGGTCAGGTTCGCGGGCCGCTCCAAATAACCTTTGCTCGCTCAATTGACCAGATTATTCCAATGGACGTGTCCATTACCCGCGTTGCGGTAACTAAGCCGGAGGATACCAAGGCAGTCGAGGGTGAAGGTGAAACCGGAGGCAAAACAACGGAAATGGGTCGCAAGGCGTTGCTCCCTTATGGTCTTTATAAGTCTTATGGATTCTTTACACCAGGCTTTGCAAAGGATACAGGCGTGACCAGTGAGGACTTGAAGATCTTCTGGGCTGCGTTGCAAAACATGTGGGACATAGACCGTTCTGCTAGCCGTGGGATGATGGCCAGTCGTGGGGTTTATATCTTCAGCCATGAGTGCCCATATGGAAATGCTCCGGCGAATAAACTCCTAGAGCTTGTAGATGTCCCGCAGCTCAATAATTCCCCCCGCAGTTTTTCAGAGTATAAAGATAAAATGCAGGCACCTGATTCTGGTTCTCTTGAAGCTCTAGGCTTCCCCGGGGTAACTCTTACTCGATTGGTTTAATTGTCAGACCCCGGAGCCACCCATGACCACCAGAACACAAAAGAACGATCCTGCTAAGTCCGGCGACTTCCTCCTCTACCAAACCGAGGATGGTAAAACCAGGATTGAGGCCAGGTTTAAGGGTGAGTCCGTTTGGCTTTCACTTAACCAGATGGTTGATCTGTTTCAAAGAGACAAGTCGGTCATTTCAAAGCATATCCGGAACATCTTCGACGAAGGTGAGTTGCGCCGTGAGGCAGTTGTTGCAAATTATGCAACAACTGCCGCGGACGGAAAGACATACCAGGTTGACCATTACAACCTCGACGTCATCATCTCAGTCGGCTACCGGGTTAAATCCCATCGCGGCACCCAGTTCCGCATCTGGGCCACCCAGCGGCTGCGGGAGTACATCATCAAAGGCTTTGCCATGGATGATGAGCGGCTGAAGCAGGCGGGCGGCGGCAACTACTTCGACGAGCTGCTGGCCCGCATCCGTGACATCCGCTCGTCGGAAAAGGTCTTCTGGCGCAAGGTGTTGGATATTTACGCCACCAGTATCGACTACGACCCGAATACCGATGTTTCCCGGCAGTTCTTTGCTGCCCTGCAGAACAAGATGCACTGGGCCGCCCACGGCCAGACCGCCGCCGAGATCATCCACAGCCGCGCCGATGCCGGCAAGCCACACATGGGGATGACCGCCTGGATGGGCGACACGCCGAGGAAGAGCGATGTCGAGGTCGCCAAGAACTACCTGAACGAGCAGGAATTGGAGGTCCTCAACCGGATAGTGAACTTCTATCTCGATTTTGCCGAGTTGCAGGCCATCTCCCGCAAGCCTATGTACATGCACGACTGGATCGCCAAGCTTGACGATTTTCTGAAACTCAGCGGTAGGGAGATCCTGAACCATCCCGGCAGGATCAGCCATGACGAGGCGCTGCAAAAGGCGCATGCCGAGTATGAGCGGTATCGCCAGGACCAGCTGAAAGAGCCGTCCCGAGCGGAGCGGGATTTTCTGGAGGCGGTAAAAGCAATCGAATCGGCCGGTAAACGGGGAGGTAAGCCCAATGCCTGACACAGCCGACCCCATCATGATCTCCGCCCTGGAGCATTACAGCTACTGCCCGCGCCAGTGCGCCCTGATCCACGTGGAGCAGACCTTCCACGAAAACCTCTACACCATGCGCGGCCGCGACGTGCATGAAAACGTGGACGTGGAATCGTCCCACGCGCTCGCCGGTGTCCGCTATGAGCGGGCCTTGCCGATCTGGTCGCGGCGCCTGAACCTGGTCGGCAAGGCCGACATGGTGGAGTTCCACGGCGATGTCCCTTATCCGGTGGAGTACAAGTCGGGCCGTCACCGGGCCGGGCACCCCGAGGTGTTGCAGCTCCTCGCCCAGGCGGTCTGTCTGGAGGAGATGTTTCAGGTGAAGGTGGAGAAGGGGGCGCTCTACTGGCACGGCTCGCGGGAGCGCAAGGAGATTGTCTTTACCGAGGCCATGCGGGGGCATCTGGAGGAAGTGGTTGCCGCCGTGCATGCAATGGTTGCCGGCAATCACGTTCCTCCTCCAGTGAACGACAAGCGCTGCAAGGACTGTTCGTTGAAGGAGTCGTGCCTGCCCCATGTGGTAGGTGAGAAGGGGCGAAGCCGCAAGGCGGCGCGGGAGCTGTTTGTCGTTTAAGAAAGGAGAAAGAATCGATTTGTCAGAGCTGATCGGGCCACTTGCGGGAGGTGTGGTAAACGCGGAGGATAACAACGGTGGAGTCGTTGACGCGATACGGGACGATGTAAGGGAGGCCGGGGATGACGAGTTCCCGCGTGTCCGGCACTCTGCCGGGCCGTCCCATGTTGGCTAATGCCGGGAGGGAATCTACTGCGGCGATGATCGTCAGGACCGTTTCTACGGCTGCGGTGGGGTTGTGCTGCGAAATGTAAGCCTCGACACTGAAGAGGTCACGACGCGCCCTACTTGCCCACTTGATGTGCACGGCGACGCGCCTCCCATTCCAGCTTGATCTCTTCGTGGGCGAGAAGATTGCCGGAATCCGCTTCATGAATGGCTTCCTTGATCCCTTGAATCTGCCACTCCTCGACGGAGAGCATCTCCTCAACGGCGGACGAGACGAGGGATGACCTACTCCTGTGGGTGGTCTTGGCGAGACGGTCCAGACGGGTTTTGACTGGCTCCGGCAGCTTGACGGTTATTGATGCGCTTTTCATCGTGCGCTCCTTTAATGCTTTTTCTTTCAGAACGATTTTATCTTAACAGAATGTGACGTATTTTTCCAACCGTTTGAACAGCATCAAATATTTGCCTGTTCGGGAGGTAGCGTATGAAACAGCTTCTCAACACGCTCTACGTCATGACCCAGGGGGCTTACGTCTGCCTTGACCACGAGACGGTGAAGGTCGAGATCGACGGCAAGGTGCAGATGCAGGTACCGCTCCACCACCTGGGGGCGATTGTCACCGTGGGCAATGTCATGCTCAGTCCCTTCATCATGGGGCGCTGCGCCGACGACGGCCGGGCGGTGGTGATCCTCGACTGGAACGGCCGCTTCAAGTGCCGGATCGTGGGGAAGACCAGCGGCAACGTGCTGCTGCGCCAGGCCCAGTATGAGGCGGTGCGGGACAAGGAACGGGCGGCGGCGATTGCCCGGAACATCGTCGCAGGCAAGGTGAAGAACTCGCGGCAGATCCTCCTGCGCGGGGCGCGGGAGACGGACGATCATGAGGAAATCGATGCGTTGAAGAGGGCTGCCGACGTGCTTGCGGATGCGCTGTTTCACCTGAAGGACAGCACCGACATCGACTATGTGCGGGGGCTTGAGGGAGAGTCGGCCCACGCTTATTTCAATGTATTCGACCGGATGGTGAAAGAGGAGGACCGGCAGACTTTTACCATGAAAGGGCGGAGCCGCCGGCCGCCGCTCGATCCGATGAACGGGCTGTTGTCGTTTCTCTATACGATGCTCCTCAACGACTGCATCACGGCGGTGGAAGGGGTGGGGCTCGATTCGCAGATGGGCTTTCTCCATGCGTTGCGACCGGGAAGGCCGTCACTGGGGCTCGATCTGATGGAGGAGTTTCGCTCAGTTCTGGCCGACCGGCTTGCATTGACCCTGATTAACCGCAAGCAGATAACCGGCAAGAGCTTCGAGGTGAGGCCCGGCGGCGCGACCTATCTGAACGACGCGGGGCGGAAGGAAGTTGTGGTGGCATATCAAAAGCGGAAGCAGGATGAGTTCCATCATCCGATATTGGACGAAAAGGTCCCGTTCGGTCTTCTGCCCCATGTCCAGGCGCGTCTTCTGGCCCGGCATCTGCGGGGTGACCTGGATGCGTATACGCCGGTCTTGTATTCATGAGGAGGGGTTATGTGGATTGTCGTTGCCTATGACGTTTGCACCGACACTAAGCCCGGACGCAGAAGGCTTAGACGGGTGGCGCAGGTGTGCAAGAACTATGGCCAGCGGGTGCAGAAATCCGTTTTCGAGTGCCAGGTGAACGAAATGAAGTTTGAGGACCTGCGTCGGAAACTGTTGAAAGAAATCAACAAAGAAGAGGACAATTTGCGGCTTTACCGGCTCACCGAGCCGAGGGACGATCATGTGGAGACTTACGGCCAGAGCCGGACAGTGTTCTTTGATGAGCCCCTGATAATTTAGCGCGAACCTGGTGCGATAAAGGAAAGCAGGTGGGGTTCGCGGATGGATAAGATGCTGTTCTTTCAAATCTTTGAAAAAGGAGGGAGGATATTTCGGTTTAATTTGGCTGTAATATAATGGTTTCGCAAAAAAGGATAGCTAAGTAGTTGTATTCTGTCACCTAAAATGGGAGACAGTAGCGCGCGCTCGTGAGGGCGCGCGAGGATTGAAACCCTACACCGGGGCGCCGAATGTCGGCCTCCAGGGTAGCGCGCGCTCGTGAGGGCGCGCGAGGATTGAAACATTACTGACGATCTTAATGTGGGGGAGAATACGGTAGCGCGCGCTCGTGAGGGCGCGCGAGGATTGAAACGAGCCGACCCAGCTGATGGAGACGCTGGTCAACGGTAGCGCGCGCTCGTGAGGGCGCGCGAGGATTGAAACATCACGGATGATCTCAATGTGGGGGAGAATACGGTAGCGCGCGCTCGTGAGGGCGCGCGAGGATTGAAACCGCCTGGGGCCAAGGTTGCGACACAGCATGGCCGTAGCGCGCGCTCGTGAGGGCGCGCGAGGATTGAAACCCCTTCCAGGGACTCCTGCCGGACATAGCCCTTGTAG
>JAMPXD010000200.1 GCA_023701365.1 Geobacteraceae bacterium | reverse complement strand
CCGCCGGCCGCAAGGCGTTCATCGTCACCAGGGTCGGCGACGTCGCCTTCGGCATCGCCATCGTCTGGATGTTCCAGCTGTTCAATACGTTCTCCATCACCGAGCTGAACCGGATGGGGTTCCTGATGCCGGAGGGGGTCATCACCGGACTCGGTCTCCTGCTGCTGGCAGGGGCGATGGGGAAATCGGCGCAGGTGCCGCTGATGGTCTGGCTCCCCGACGCCATGGCCGGCCCCACCCCGGTTTCGGCCCTGATCCATGCCGCCACCATGGTGACCGCCGGGGTCTACCTGCTGGCCCGGATGTATCCGCTGGTCGGCGCTTCGACCGCGGCCACGGCCGCCATCGCCGTCACCGGCGGGGTGACCGCCTTCTACGGGGCGACCTGCGCCCTGGCCCAGCGCGACCTGAAGCGGGTGCTAGCCTACTCCACCATCAGCCAGATCGGCTACATGGTGCTCGCGGTGGGGGCGGGCGCCATTACCGCCGCCACCTTCCACCTGCTGGTGCACGCCTTCTTCAAGGCGCTCCTGTTCCTCGGGGCGGGGTGCGTCATCGCCGCCATGCATCATGAGCAGGACATCTTCAGGATGGGGGGGCTCGGGAAAAGGCTTCCTCTCACTTTCTGGCCGTTCCTGGCGGGGGCGGCGTGCCTGGCGGGGCTACCCCTGACGGGGGGCTTTTTCAGCAAGGACGCGATCCTGGCGGCGCTCTGGCTGAAGGGGGGGGCGCTCTACGGTGGGCTCTGCCTCCTCGGGATGCTGACCGCCCTTCTTACCTCGATCTACACCTTCCGCCTGATTTACCTGGTGTTTGGGGGGGAACCCGTAGGGGCACATGGCATGCGCCCAACCGGGCGGACGCCGTCCGCCCCTACAAGGGTCCCTCGTCTCATGGAGGCGATCCTCCTCCCCCTCGCCCTCATGGGCCTTTTCGGCGGTATCCTGAACCTCCCCGATTACGTGGGAGGAGGGTGGCTCGGACGTTTCTTCGCCGCCGAGGCGGCCGGTATCCCCCACGGCCTGGAGTTGACCCTCCAGGCAACAGCCGGGGCACTGGCCCTGGCAGGCCTCGCCATCGCCCACTATCGCTACGGCGGAAAGAGCAGGGACGCGCGGATCGAGGCGGCTACACGGCCCGCGCCGGGATTGGTCGCGTTCTTCCTGAACGGCTGGCGCTTCGATGACCTCTACCGCTTCCTGTTCGTCCGCCCCTACGAATGGCTCGCCCGCATCCTCTGGGAACGGGTGGACGAGGGGGTGATCGACGACTCCCTCGACCGGCTGGCCCGCCTCCTCGGCCGGACCGGGGAGGGGCTCGGCAGTTGGACAACGGGGCGGGTGTCGGTCTATCTCCTCAGCCTGGCGGCGGGGCTGGCGCTGATATTGGGGTATCTGGCCTGGGTTGTTGTATTGTAAATTTGTAGGGATACCCCTTGCGGGTATACTGACGGTATGCAACCGTACTGTACAACCTTATGAACCGGGCACCCGCAAGGGGCGCCCCTACAAATTCGGGCACGGTTTCTGATGGGAATTAAATGGTAAACGGCTACCCGCTCCTGACAATCCTGGTCTTCCTTCCCCTCGCAGGGGCCCTTTTCCTCATTCCGGTCTGGAAACGGCCCGAGTGGCTGCGGCGGCTCGCCCTCGGGGCAGGGGTCGTGGAGCTAGCCCTGGCGGGGTGGCTGACTGTGCGGTGGCAGGCGTTCCAGCAGGCGCCGGGTGCGCCCGCCGGCTTCCTCCTCTGGGAGGACCTCCCCTGGATCGAGGGCTTCGGCATCCGCTACACCGTCGGCATGGACGGGATCTCCCTCCTGATGGTTATCCTCACTGCCTTCATCACGGTGATCGCCCTAGCCGTTTCCTGGCGGGGGATCAGGGAGCGGGTGGCGCTCCACTACCTCCTCATCCTGGTCATGGAGAGCGGCATCATGGGGGTCTTCCTCTCCCTCGACCTGATCCTGTTCTACCTCTTCTGGGAGGTGATGCTGGTGCCGATGTTCCTGCTGATCGGCATCTGGGGGCACGGCAGGCGGATTTACTCGGCGGTGAAGTTCTTTCTCTACACCATGTTCGGCTCGCTGCTGATGCTCCTGGCGATCATCGGCGTCTACCTGGTTCACGGGAGTGAGACCGGGAGCTACACCTTCGCGCTCCCCGCGCTGGTGAATACCCGGATCGCCCCTGACCTCGCCGGCTGGCTGTTCGCAGCTTTTCTCCTCGCCTTTGCCATAAAGGTGCCGCTCTTCCCGCTCCATACCTGGCTCCCCGACGCCCACACCGATGCCCCCACCGCCGGCAGCGTGCTCCTGGCCGGGCTGCTGCTGAAGACCGGCGCTTACGGGATCATCCGGTTCGGCTACCCGCTCTTCCCGCAGGCAGCCGCCTCCTTCGCCCCGCTCCTCACCGTGCTGGCGGTGGTCGGGATCATCTACGGCTCATGGGTGGCCTACGCCCAGACCGACATGAAGCGGCTGGTGGCCTATTCCAGCGTCGGCCACATGGGGTTCGTGGCCCTCGGGATAGCCGCCTGGACGCCGGTCTCCCTCTCCGGCTCGGTCCTGCAGATGGTGAACCACGGCGTCACCACCGGGGCGCTGTTCGCCCTGGTCGGGATGCTGGACGAGCGGGCCGAGACCAGGGAGATCGCGGCGTTCGGCGGACTGTGGGGGAAAATACCGCTCTTCTCCGCGTTCTTTCTCCTGTTCAGTATGGCCTCGGCGGGACTTCCGGGGCTCAACAACTTCGCCGGTGAATTCATCATTCTCGCCGGCTCCTTCCGGGTTTCTCCCCTGGCGGTGGTGCTGGCCTTCATCGGCATCATCCTGCCGCTGGTCTACACGGTCAGGCTGGTGCAGCAGCTGCTGTTCGTCACCGAGCGGCAACCGCTGGCGCTTGCCGACATCTCCCTGCGCGAGGGGGGGGTTCTGGCGGTTCTGGCCCTGGCGGCCATCTACCTGGGAGTGCATCCGGCGCCGGTGCTCGATCTTCTGAAGGTGCCGGTAGGGCTGTTGACCGGAACACCTTAACAGCTGTAGCCACAGAGACACAGAGGAAAGCAAGATCAAGAATTCAAGTTCTGTCTCGCGCAAAGGCGCAAAGACGCCAAGGAAGTCAAAACAGGAAAGCTGTTTTGGGTTTTGGGCAAAAAAGCTATATTCTTGTTTTTCTTTGCGCCTTTGCGTCTTTGCGAGAGAATGTTTTTCTTTTCGGAGCCTGTAAATGTCAATAACCGACATCTGGTCCATAATGCCGCTCCTGCTCCTCGCCGTCGGGGCGCTTTCCGTGCTCCTGCTCGGCGCTGTCATGCCGGGGCGCTTCGGCACCGGCATCGGGGTCGTCACCCTCTTGGGCGCGTCCCTCTGGTGTATCCTGACTCCTTCCCAAGCTGGCGTCCCGACCCTCGGTGTCTCTCTCACCCCGTTCGCCCGCTTCTTCACGGTGCTCTTCTCCCTGACCGCAGCCGTCGTCCTTCTCCTCTCCCGCGGCTATAACGCGCGGCGCGCCATCAGGGGGGAGGAGTACCCGGCCACCGTCCTCTTCGCCGTGTTCGGCATGGCGGTACTGAGTGCCGCCGCGAACTTCCTCCCTCTCTTCCTCGGCCTGGAGGGGCTCACCTTCGCCTTCTACTTCCTGGTCGCCATCGACCGGGAGCGGCCGGAGTCGGGGGAGGCGGGGCTCAAGTACCTTCTGATGGGGGCCGTTGCCGCCGCCTTCACCGCCTTCGGCATCGCCCTCATTTATGCCGGGACCGGCAGCCTTGATGTCCCATCGGTCATGGGAGCACTCTCTCAGAGCGGCAAGGTAAACCCACTCCTGCTGGCGGGGCTCGGCTTCCTGCTGGCCGGGATCGCCTTCAAGATATCCCTGGTGCCGGCCCATCTCTGGACCCCGGACGTCTACCAGGGGGCGCCGGCGCCGGTGGTCGCCTTCCTCTCGACCGCCTCCAAGGGGGCGGCGGTTGCCTTTCTCCTTCTCCTCCTCCCGGCGGCAGGGGTAGTGGAGCCGCTCCGCATCCCCCTCTGGGGGCTGTCGCTCCTCTCCATGGTGGTGGGGAACCTGGCAGCCCTCCTCCAGCGGAACCTCAAGCGGATGCTCGCCTACTCGGCGATCGCCCAGATGGGGTACGTCACCCTGGCGCTCCTGTCGGGGAAAGGGGGGGGATACGGGGCGGCGGCCTTTTATCTGGTCGCCTACACAGCGATGAACCTGGCCGCATTCGGCGCCGTCGCCTCTCTGACGGAGGAGGTTGAGCCGGGAGAGGTGGAGGATTACCGGGGGCTCGGCTACACGAGACCGTTCCAGGGGGGGGTACTGGCGCTGGCCATGTTCGCCCTGGCCGGCATTCCCCCCACCGCCGGCTTCGTCGGCAAGTTCTTCATCTTCGCCGCCGCCCTGCGGGGAGGGGAGATCGCCCTGGCGGTGATCGGCATCCTGACCGCAGTCGTCTCGGTCTACTACTACCTGCGGGTGGTGGTCAACCTCTACATGCGCGCCGATACCGGGAACGTTACCGCCAGCGGCACACTTCCGGAGATGGTTGCCCTCATCTGTGCGGCTGCCGTGATCCTTTTCCTGGGGATTTATCCGGGGCCGCTTCTGGAATTGATCGGCATGTTCGCGCGATGAGACTGCCCTTTGGATCAAATCAAGCGCATGAGAAATTTATGGCAAAGTGCCAGTTTGCGTGCTATCATTTTGATAGCAAAGGAGGCATGCCATGGCAAACGTATTAATCCGCGACATCCCCGATGAAATTGTCAATGATCTGAAGCAGATGGCCAAGCTGCACAACCGTCCCCTGCAGCAGGAGCTCCGGGAGATTCTGGTGAGAAACGCATGCCAGCCGTACCGGGACGTTGCCCGGCAGGCGGCGGAGATACGGCGCAAGCTCGCGGGCAAGCACCGGGCGTTTACCGACAGCGCCGAACTGCTGCGGGAGGACCGGAACAGGTGAACCTGGTCATCGATGCGAGCGTGGTGATCAAGGCATATGTCCCGGAAATCCTGTCGGACAAGGCGGAGGAGGTCTTGTCCCGGTTGGCGGACGGTGAGCTGGTTCTGCTGGCGCCGGACCTGCTCTATCCCGAGACGGGAAACATCCTCTGGAAGAAACGCCGCCTGCATGAACTGACTGTTGCCGAGGCCGATGAGATTGTCGACGCCATAACGGCTTTGCCGATAAGGATCGAGGCATCCCGGCCGGTTATGCCCCTGGCTGTTGCCATTGCCATGCAGAGCGGCATCACCGTCTATGATGCAATGTACGTGGCGGTTGCCAGGATTTACGAAACGCGGATGATCACTGCCGACAAAAGGCTGGTGGAGGCGCTGGCGAAAACCGAGTTCAGCGGGTGCGTGCAGTGGCTGGGGGCCGGGAAATAGAGCGGGATGGCGGTCAGGTGAGATGCGATAATGGATTCTGAAGAACGGTTCTCTATTCGTTGGGCGGTCGAGACCCTGTGATGCGGTGATAGGCAGATTTTGTTTGAAATTATTTGATTTGTTCCTTTATTGGGGGTAATATTTATACATATAAAATGCCTAAGCTTGGAGGTATGATATGGCGCATTCGGCACGTAAATTAAACTTTATGATTAAAAACGAAGTGGCAGAGGAACTGGAAAGTCTTATTGCTCCGGGGCAGAGAAGCAGACTGGTAAACGAAGCTATCGTCAAGGAACTGGCCCGGTTCAGACGGCATGCCCAGACCGAAAAGCTTATGGAACTTCGCAAAAAGAGCCCGAAGCTTTCCACGGACGAGATCGTATCAGCCGTCAGGAAAGACCGTGAAAGGAGGTAAAATGACTACCTCCTCTCTTTATGTGCCGGATGCGTCGGTCATCCTGAAATGGGCCTTCAATTCGCCGGATGAACAGGATGGGGATAAAGCCCTTGATCTGCTTAACCGGTGGCTTGAGGGAAGCTGTGATTTTATCTTGCCGAAGCTCTGGACCTTCGAGTGCGGAAATGTTCTTGGCCTGAAAAATTCGGTCAATGCCAGGGAAATAATGGAGATTTTTATCGGTTACCGTTTTGCCGAATGCGAACTTACTAACGCCATTTCCGCTGCCACCCTGCAAATCATGCTTGATTGCAAGGTAACTTTTTATGATGCAGTGTATCATGCCGTTGCCCATGAACACAGAGGAACGCTGATAACCGCGGATGTTGCTTACTATCGCAAGGCTCACGTGAAAGGGCGTATCATGAGGCTGGACGATTTTTCATAAAAGACCCCGCCCCGCGACTTGGGGGTTAAAGCGTTTCTTGGCTTCAAAGAGCTAGGAATGCCAGCGCCGTTTGTCTCTGGCGAATTTCAGGAGAAATTCCTTTTTGTGGCAACGGTGGGTAACATGCCACACCTGCCCCGGAATATGATGTCGGTTTGCTCTCGTCATTCTTAGAAGTCCCTTTTTGCCGGTAAAAACGTGGCTCTAAGGCATAAATAGGGCTGATTTGGGCGTATTAGCTGTGATATTGCAGGTGGTTAACTTGACACGGTAGGGATGCCGGTTGCCCGGCACCCCCCGTACAGATCCGTACATGCGGCACTACCGCATACGGCTCCTGCCTCGGGTCAGACGCAGAGGCGTTGAAACGGATATGGGTGTGTTACTTTCGCGGTCGGTAACCATGTTCTGATCAGTTTCTTCATGCGCTCCCATGTGAGAGATAGGGCTTTCTGACTCCGCCTGCGCAGAGCGTTTAACCAGCTTAGCTGAATCTGTTT
>JAMPXD010000199.1 GCA_023701365.1 Geobacteraceae bacterium | reverse complement strand
GCCGGGCCAGGAAGACCATCATCAAGAGCCTTGAGCGGATCGTCAAGAAGGGAAATCTCACCGAGGCGGAGATGGAACAGACCCTGGGGCGGATCAGCTTTTCCACCGATGTCGCCAGCCTGAAAGGGGTCCCCTTCATCTTTGAGGCGGTCTTCGAGGACATTAACGTCAAGAAGGAGCTGTTCGCCAAACTGGACGCCGTCTGCGACAGCGACACGATCTACGCCACCAACACCTCCTCCATCGCCATCACCGAAATGGCCGCCCTGGTGAAGAACCCCGCCAGGTTTGTCGGCATGCACTTCTTCAACCCGGTGCCGATGATGAAGCTGGTCGAGGTCATCCCCGCCCTCCAGACCGAAGAGGGAACCAAGGATCTGGCCCTGGCCATGGCGAAGAAGATCGGCAAGACCGCCATCACCTGCAAGGACACCCCCGGCTTCGTGGTAAACCGGCTGTTCGTCCCCTACATCCTCGACGCGGTCCGGCTCCTCGAGGAGGGGGTGGCCTCGGCCGAGGATATCGACACCGCCATGAAGCTCGGCTGCAACATGCCGATGGGGCCCCTGGAATTCCAGGACTTTGCCGGCGTTGATATCGGCTACTATGTCGGCAACATCTTCTACGAGTACATGAAAGAGCCGCGGTTCGCGCCTCCAGGGCTGCTGCGCAACATGATCAAGGCCGGCTACGTGGGGCGCAAGGCCGGCAAGGGCTTCTACGACTATACCGAGAAATAGGCAACACGATTCACCACGGCAGGGGCGGGGCTTGCGCCGCCCCTGCCGTGATTGTCAACAGGATCGTCGTTTATCAGGCTGGTATGGGGACCGATCATGAAACTGTCGGAAGTCATGAAGAGATCGACATTTATCAGGGGCAATTCCAAGGTGATCCTCAGCATCAACCTGTCCGACCTGGCAAGCAGCGGGGATATTGCCGACATCAACAGGTACATAGGGACCATAATCGAGAAAATGCCGAAGAGATCCATGCTTCTCCTGCTGGATATCAGAAGGATGTGTCTGGACAGCGATATCGGCGAGCACCTGAAAGAGATGATCGTGACGTACAGTTCCTACTTCAGATCCAGCGCCGTGGTGGCGGACAAAGACAACGAAAGAAACATGAAGGATCTGGCGCAGGATCTCGGATTCAGGAAGATGATCGTCCACGCCGACCTGGAATCGGCCAGAAAGAGCCTTTTTGCGTGTTGATAACCCGGCAGGTATCTGTCGCAGCGATTCAGGATAATCTTTGGAGGAGGCTTCATCATGGCGGATACACTGGCAAGGGGCGGAGATTTTTTGTTGACCGATGCGGCCGGGAAGAGAATATTTTCCCCGGAGGATTTCTCCGCCGAGCAACGGCAGTTTGCCGAGACCACCGAAGAATTGGTGAAGAGGGAGATTCTCCCGGACCTGGACCGCATCGAGGGCCAGGACTTCGCCCTGGTGCTCGAAAAGCTGCGGCGCTGCGCCGAGCTGGGGCTGTTTCTGGTTGACGTTCCCGAGGATTACGGCGGTCTGGAGCTGGACAAGGTCACCAGCATGCTGCTGGCGGAAAAAATGGCGCCCACCGGCTCCTTTTCCATCACCTACGGCGGCCAGACCGGCATAGGCCTGCTCCCCCTGGTCTACTACGGAACAGCCGGGCAAAAGGAGCGCTATCTGGACAAGCTCACCACCGGTGAGTGGATCGGGGCCTATGCCCTGACCGAGCCGGACTGCGGCAGCGATCCGTTGAGCTCCCGGACAACGGCGACCTTGACGGAGGACGGGCGCTACTATCTGCTCAACGGGGTGAAGCAGTTCATCACCAATGCCGCCTTTGCCGACCTCTTCACCGTCTTCGCCAAGATCGACGGCAAGCACTTTTCCGCCTTTCTCGTGGAGAAAGGGTTCGAGGGGTTCTCCGTTGGCGCCGAGGAGAAGAAGATGGGGCTGAAAGGCTCCTCCACGGCCCAGGTCATCCTGGACAACGCCCGGGTCCCGGTGGAGAACCTGCTCGGCGAGCCGGGCAAGGGGCACAAGATCGCCTTCAATGTCCTCAATATCGGCCGTCTGAAGGTGGCGGCAACGGCGGGCGGGATGGCCAAGGGGGCCTTTGCCGAGGCGGCCGGCTACGCCACGGAACGAAAACAGTTCGGGCAGATAATCGGTGACTTCGGCGCCATCCGGGAGAAGCTGGCGGACATGGCGGCGGGGATATTCTCCTCCGATGCGGTCGTTTACCGGGTCGCCGGGCTGCTGGACGACCGGATCGGCACCCTGGACCGCTCGGCGGCGGATTATTATGAACGCTACCAGAAGGCGATCGAGGAATACGCCCTCGAGTGCGCCATTGCCAAGGTCTTTTGCACCGATATCCTTGCCGACGTGGTCGACGAAGTGGTCCAGGTTCATGGCGGTTACGGCTATATCAGCGACTACGCCGCTGAGCGCTATTACCGCGACGAACGGATCCAGCGGATCTTCGAGGGGACCAACGAGATCAACCGGATCCTCATCGCGACCCTTCTGTTTCGCAAGGCCGACAGCGGGGCATTGGACCTCTGGGACAGGGTCAGGGCGGTCAGGGCCGGAATCGAAGGGGGAGGAAACCGCGGCGAGGGGGTCTTCGCCCTGGAATACTCCGTGGTCGCCAACCTGAAACGGCTGTTCCTGACGGTTCTGGGGGCGGCCGAGCAGGCCAGGGAATCACAGGAGGTTCTGCTGGCCATCGCCGACATGATCATCAGCATCTTCGCCCTGGAGAGCGTGGTGATTCGCGGGTCCAGGGCTTTCGAAGGCGCCAGCGACAACAGGAAGGCACTCCTCAAGGCGGTGGTCAAGGCTGCGGCATTCGAAGGAGCGTCCCGCTTTTACCAGGCCGCATCCCGCTGCAGCGCCTACGCCCTGGCCGGGGAGGCGCTGATCGCGCACCAGCAGGTAGTCTCCAGGCTCTCGGCCTGTCCGGTGGAGGGACTGCTTGAGGCCAAGAGGGAGCTGGCAGAGGCGGCAAAGGAGTCGGGCAAGTACTTTTTCTGACACGCAAAAATAATCGCTTGACAGCTAAATCGGTATTATGGTACTAATTTACACAATATGAGTTTAGCTTCAGCCGGCCTGACCGGCGACGGTCACCCGCTGGCGGAGAGATGCTCGCGGCAGAGCCACCCAAACCCAAGTACGGATAAAAGGAGGAGAAAATGGAGCTCAAAGGTAAGAATGCAATTGTGACCGGCGCAAGTCTGGGAATCGGGAGCGCAATTGCCCTCGATCTGGCGAAGAACGGGGCGAACGTCGCGATCAACTACCGCAAGCACAGCGAGGAAGCCAACGCCATCTGTGCCGAAATTCAGAAGATGGGGCGGCGCGCTATAGCGGTTCAGGCTGACGTGGCAAGTTTCAAGGACGCCCAGGCCATGGTGGACAAGGTGGTCGCCGAATTCGGCAGCGTCGACATCCTGGTGAACAATGCCGGCGTGAACCGTGACGCGGTCATCTGGAAGATGACCGAGGAGCAGTGGGACGAGGCGCTCGCCATCAACCTGAAGGGGTACTTCAACTACATCCGCGCGGTTGCGCCGCTGCTGAAGGAGCAGGGGAGCGGCAAGATCGTCAACGTCACCTCCATCAACGGCATGCGCGGCAAGTTCGGGCAGGCGAACTACGCCGCGGCGAAGGCCGGCATCATCGGCCTGACCAAAACGGTCGCGCGCGAGCTGGCGAAGTCCAACGTCAACTGCAACGCCATCGCCCCGGGCCTGATCGAGACGGAGATGATGAAGGCCCTGCCGGAAGAGGCGAAACAGAAATCGCTGGCGGATATCGTCCTGGGCCGCATGGGCCAGCCGGAAGAAGTGGCGTGGCTGGTCACCTTCCTCTGCTCCGAGAAGGCGCGCCACATCACCGGCGAGGTGATCAAGGTGGACGGCGGCCAATACATCTAAACAGAAAACCAAAGCTATGGAGGTTCCAATGCGTGAAGCAGTAATCATTGATGCAGTCCGAACGCCGGTCGGAAAATTCGGCGGCGCGTTGAAAAATGTCCGCTCTGACGACCTGGCTGCACACTGCATTGCCGAACTGGTCAAGCGCAACAACCTCGATCCGAACCTGATCGAGGATGTGGTGCTGGGTTGCACAAACGGGGCGGGCGAAGACAACCGCAACGTCGGCCGCATGGCGGCCTTGCTCGCAGGTCTGCCCTACTCGGTCGCGGGGCATACGATCAATCGCCTCTGCGCCTCCGGGTTGAACGCCGTCAACAGCGCCGCCCAGGCCATCAAGGTAGGCGAGGGGGACGTGTTCATCGCCGGCGGCACCGAGTCCATGACCCGGGCTCCTTTTGTCATGGCAAAAGCCGAGTCGGCTTTCTCCCGTGACATAAAGGTATTCGACACGGTAATAGGCTGGCGTTTCACCAACCCGCGGATGACGGAAGCGTATGCCAAGGAAGGGATGGGAGATACCGCTGAGAACGTCGCGGTCAGGTACGGCCTCACCCGGCTGGAGCAGGACGAATTCGCTCTGGCGACCCAGCAGAAATGGGCCGCGGCGGATGCCGCCGGCAGGTTCAGGGACGAGATCGTGCCGGTCGTGTTGCCCCAGAAGAAGGGTGACCCGATCATTGTTGACCGGGACGAGTTTCCCCGCGGCGATGTCACCCTGGAGCAACTGGCCAAGCTGCCGGCCGCCTTCAAGAAGGACGGCACCGTAACCGCCGGCAACTCCAGCGGCATCAACGACGGCGCGGCCGCAGTACTGCTGATGGAGGCGGGGACCGCCAAGCGCCTGGGCTACAAGCCGCTGGTGCGCGTGGTCGCGAGCGCGGTCGCCGGCTGTGATCCATCATACATGGGGCTCGGCCCCATTCCCGCGACCCAGAAGGTGTTGGCGCGCGCGGGGTTGAAGATCGAAGACATCGATCTGTTCGAGCTGAACGAGGCGTTCGCGGCGCAATCCATTCCCTGCATCCGCGAACTGGGGATAGACCCGGCGAAGGTGAACGTCAACGGCGGCTCCATCGCCATCGGTCACCCGCTCGGCTCGACCGGCGCGCGGATCATGGGGACGCTGGTGCACGAGATGAAAAGGCGCGGCTCGCGCTACGGTCTGGTATCACTCTGCATCGGCGTGGGGCAGGGGATTGCGACGATCGTCGAGCGGGTGGAGTGACAAGTCACCTGAAATGCGATTGGATTTAAGTTCTGCAATAAAAGAGGCCGGGTTTCCCCGGCCTCTTTTTGTTTGTACTTCATCGAGAGAAACGATGTTATGAAATTTTGGTTGAAATTATGCCCGAATTACCGTAATGATGGTTACGGTAATCTAGGTTACAGCAATCTTTAGTTGATTTACGCCCGAGGAACTGCATGAAATTTTACAACCGCACAAGCGAGCTTGCCGAGCTTGGAAGGCTGTATGAGCAGGCGAGTGCCGCAGCCCGCATGACGGTCATAACCGGGAGAAGACGGGTCGGCAAAACGATGCTGGCTCTGGAGTTTGCAAGAGGCCATCGTTCCCTCTACCTCTTTGTTTCCAAGAAGTCCGAACCGCTCCTTTGCGCCGAATATCTGGAAGAGATCAAGAAGACGTTTGACGTTCCGGTGTACGGAGAGGTCAAGCATTTCCGGGATGTTTTCGCCATTCTCCTGGATCTGGCTAAAAAAGAACGCCTTACCCTGATTATTGACGAATTTCAGGAATTTTTCGCCATCAATCCGGCGGTCTATTCGGAAATCCAGCATCTATGGGACGTGAACAAGTCGGCATGCAGGATGAATCTGATCTGCATCGGCTCCGTCTACTCCCTCATGCACCGGATCTTCGAGGAAGCTAAAGAACCTCTTTTCGGCCGTGCAGACCGCATCCTCATTCTTAGGCCGTTTTCCATCAAGAACATCCAGTCGGTTCTTCGTGACTACGGGAGAGACGAAATTAAAACGCTCTTCGACTGTTACGCCTTGACCGGCGGACTTCCCAAGTACCTGGAGATCCTCGCATCAGACGGGGCTTTTTCGTATGACGAAATGCTTAAACTCATGCTCAACGAGCACTCCCCCTTCCTCAATGAGGGGAAGAACCTTCTGGTCGAGGAGTTCGGCAAGGAGTACGGCACGTACTTTTCCATACTGGAGTTGATAGCGAGCGGCAAAACGGCCCGGACAGAGATCGAATCCATCCTTGAGATCCATGTAGGGGCATATCTGGCGAGACTTGAGAGCGATTATGGAATCATTTCCCGGCGCAAGCCGATCAATGCCCGCCCCAATGCCCGCCTGCTGAAATATTTCATCAACGACAATTTCCTGAATTTCTGGTTCCGGTTTATTTATCGCAACCGGTCTGCCGTCGAAACGGGTAACTACGCCTATATCAGGGAAATTATTGATCGGGACTATGCCACCTGGTCGGGACTGATGCTGGAACGATTCTTCCACGAGCTTTTTGCCGGAAGCGGCGAGTACAATGTCATCGGTTCATACTGGGAAAAGGGTAATCAGAACGAAATCGATCTGGTAGCGGTCAATGATCTGAAGAAGAAAATTGCCATTGCGGAAATCAAGGTGAATAGAGCGAGGATCAACCCGGACAACCTGAAAAAGAAGTCTGACAAGCTATTGGGGGCATATCAGGGATATGAGGTGACATGGCTGGGACTGGGGCTGGAGGATGCTGCGAACTACCTGTAAACGAGGAGCTGCGCTCTCTCTGGGGCAAGATCACCATAGATTATGACTTGGAAAAAGAGGAGGCGCCGCTGCGCCCCCGCCACATT
>JAMPXD010000198.1 GCA_023701365.1 Geobacteraceae bacterium | reverse complement strand
GACCCGGAGCTGGCGGGCGAGCCCCCCCTTGATCTCCGTCTCCGCCACCTGGTGGTGCTTCTTCAGTTCGTCGCAGACCTCCCGGGCGATCCGGCGCAGGTCGTGATGGTCATAGCGGCCGGACCAGAGGGTCAGGGTCAGGATCGGCACGTCGTCGATCGCCTTCGGCATCACCAGGGGCTCGCCGGCCCCCGGCGGGAGGATGTTGCGGTTGCTCAGCACCTTGTTGTAGAGCTGGACCAGGGAATCTTCCATGTCCTGGCCGACCAGGAACCGGACCGTGACGATCCCCATGCCGGGGCGGCTCGCCGAATAGACGTACTCGACCCCCTTGATCTCCCACATCTTGAATTCGAACGGCTTGACGACCCGCTCCTCGACCTCCTTAGGGGTGGCCCCCGGCAGCGGGATGAAGATGTCGATCAGCGGCACCTGGATCTGCGGCTCCTCCTCCCGGGGGGTCACCAGCACCGCATAGACCCCGAGCAGGAGCGCGGCGACCACGATCAGCGGGGTGAGCTTGGAATTTATGAAGGCGCGGGCGATCCGCCCCGCGAAGCCGAGATTGTCCATTAAAATCTCCAAAAAACAGGCAAAAGGCTAAGGGCTAAGGGCAAAGGGGGCGCAAGACCTTTAGCCTTTAGCCTTTAGCCTTTAGCCTTGTGCCTTGTGCCTTGTGCCTTGTGCCTTGTGCCTTGTGCCTTGTGCCTTGTGCCCTGTGCCCTTAGCCCGGTTCATTCAATCCGCGCCCCGTCCGCCACCAGCTCCACCCCGCCGGTGACGATCCGCTCGCCGGCGGAGAGCCCGGAGAGGACCTCGACCCGGCCGCCTATGGTCCGCCCCGGCCTGACCAGCCGCATCCTGGCGATGTTATCCTGGTCCACCACCCAGACCGAGGTCAGGGCGCCCCGCTCGACGATGGCCCCCTTCGCCACCAGGAGTCCTTCCCTGGTCCCGACCGGAAAGCCGGCCCGGCCGAACATCCCGGAGCGGAGCCCGGCGGCGTTGAGATCCACCTTGACGGTGAAGGTGCGGCTCGCCGGCTCGACCATCGGCACCACCTCGGCAACCCGCCCCTGCTGTGCAACGGCGAGTCCGTCGATGGCCACCATGACCTGGTCCCCCGGCTTTACCCTGCCGCTGAGGGTTTCGGGGGCGGCGAGTTCCAGCCGGTAATGCCCCTCCTCCTCCACCGTCAGCAGCGGTGCGCCGGGGAACACGGTCATTCCCAGCTCCGCCGTCCTGCCGGTGACTATCCCGGAGATGGGGGCGGTGACGCTGCCGTAGCCGGCAATCGTGCCGGCCGCCCGTGCCCCTTCCCGCGCCTGGCTCAGGCGCGCTTCGGCGCGGGCCACCCCCTGCGCGGCCACCTCCCTTTCCATCTGGCGGTTCTCAAACTCCTGCCTGGTGACCGCCTGCTCGGCGAGCAGCCTCCGGTACCTGTCGAAGGTGGCCTCGGCGAGCGTCTTCCTCGCCTGCGCCTCCTCCACCCCCCGCTCCGCCTCGGCAACTGCACCCCTTGCCTGGGCGGCCCCGGCGGTATTCTCGGCGGCCTCCAGGTTCAGGAGGAGCTTGCCGCGGGTCACCCGGTCACCCTCCCTGGCATGGATGGCAGTGACGGTGCCGGCAATGCGGGCGGCGATCACCGCCGAGTTCCTCGCCCTGACCGTTCCCACCGCCTCAAGGAGCTCGGGGATCGCCTCGGCCTGGACACGCGCCACCGCCACCCCCTGCACCACCGGCGGCGCCTGCCGCGCCCCCTCTTCCTTTCCCTTGGCGCCGCAGCCGGCAGCGGTCAGCGTTCCGCCGACCAGGATCAGCAAGGCAATAGCCGGAAACCTCTTCATCGCATGACCTCCTTCAGGAAGATCCCCGCCGCCAGGTAGAGCCGGGCCGTGGCCAGGGCGTAGTCGCTCTCGTTCTCCACCAGTAGCGCCCGGCTCCGGTTGAGCGCAGTCTCGGCATCCAGGAGCTCGACCATGGTCGCCAGGGAATTCTCGAACCGCCTGGCGACCAGGCGCACCCCCTCTTCGGCGTCCAGCAGGGCCTGCCGGGCGACCGCCAGCCTCTGTGCCGCCTCGTCGCGGCGGAGCGAATACTCGGTGACCTGGAGGAGTACTTCCGAGCGGTAGTTCTCCCGGTACTCGTCCGCCGCGCTCCTCGTGGCCCGGGCCCTGGCGAGCTCGTTGCCCCTGCGCATCCCGTCGAAGAGCTCCCAGCGCAGGCTTACCCCGGCCGTCCAGGCATCGTTGTCGCGGCCGAAGGGGATGTCGCGGTCGTTCATCTGGTAGGCGGCGCTGGCATGGACCGTCGGCAGATAGGCCTGGCGGGCCTGGCGCACCCCCACCTCCGCCTTGTCCACCGCCAGAGCCACCCCTTTCAGGTCCTGGCGGTTCTCCAGGGCCAGCTGCGCCAGCTCGGCGCTCCCCGGGGTGACAGCCGGGGCCCGCAGCTCGTCGCCGATCTCCAGCGATTCACCAGGCTTGCCGCCGGTCGCCTGCGCCAGCCTGAGCATGGCCAGCAGCCGGTCGTTTCGCGCCGAGATCAGCTGCTGCTCCATCTCCGCGAGGAAGGTGCGCGCCCGCAGCTGGTCCGACCTGAGCCCCACCCCCGCCTCGCCCCTCACCCCGGCCAGCCGCTCATGCTCCCTGGCATCCGCGACCGCCTGTTCGGCAACCCCCAGGAAGGCCTGGCGCTTCTGCACTTCCAGATAGGCGCCATAGACGGTGAAGGCGGTCTCCTGGCGGCGCCACTCCAGGGCCAGGCCCCGGGCCGTGTCCTCCTTGTCCGCCAGCTCCGCGCCGCGGGCTATGGAGAAATCGAGCAGCGGCTGCTCGATGGTCAGGGTGGTCTGGAAATCGCCGTGGGAAGAGGGGTGATTCAGGTTGTCGATGGCAAAGTCCCCGTCGCTGAAGCGCCCCTGGTTCAGCTTCATCATGAAGACGCTGGTCGGGCTGTTGGAGGCCGACAGGGTCTCGTCCAGCCGGAGCCGGGGGAAATAGCGGCTGCGGCTGACGGCCACTTCCCGCTCGGCAGCGGTACGCTCGAAGGAGGCGGCCTTCAGGAGATGGTTCCTTTCCAGGGCCAGGGTGATCGCCTCTTTGAGCGACACCCGGCCGCCATCCGCGCAGGCCGCGGCCGGTACCAGAAAAGCTGCCAGGGACAGAACCGTCAGAATCTTCACCCATCCACCCCCTCGAAGTTAAATATATTGATTAATATATATATGCAGGTCCGGATATTGTCAAGGTTTAAATTATAGCGCACCTGCTCATTCTTGTCGTGCGCTCGGCTGCGCTGCTCTGAGTCGCCTGCGGAGGGGAGGAAAGGGATTGACAATCCGGGGGTGGCCCTTTAGACTGGGGCCTCGTTGGTCGCGAGGTGGCTATTGCTCAACAGGGAGAAATGGAATCAGCGGTTCAAGGCGATCCTCTCGCTGGACAGCCATCCGGGACATATCGCCGCCGGCTTCGCGGCAGGAGTCTTCATCAGCTTCACCCCCTTCTTCGGCGTCCATACCCCGATGGCGGTCGCAGCCGCCTTCATCTTCCGGCTCAACAAGGTGACCTGCGTCACCGGCGCCTGGGTAAACACCCCGATCACGGTCGTGCCGGCGCTCCTCCTGAGCCACAAGCTCGGGCTGCTGCTGCTCAGCCGTCCCCCCCAGACATTGCACCTGCAAGAGCTCACCTTTGCCTATGCCCTGGAACTCCTGAAGAGCCACGGTCTGCCGATCATGGTCGGTTCCTCGCTGATCGGCTTCGGCGCGGCGCTGTTGGCGTACTTTCTCATCTACTCCCTGGTGGTCCGCTCCCGGCTGCGGGACGAAGCTTTGGCGGAGATGACCGAGGAGATGGAGGAGGTGGGAGAAGATCTGGATTAAGGGGAGATATTCAGGAAAGGCAAAGACCTCCGAGGTTGCAGAATCCTCGGAGGTCTTCTTGTTTTAGCGGAGCGGCTGACGGTCCTGCTATTTCCCGAGGAAGGGGCTGAAGACCATGTAGGTAATGTACGCGACCAGGGCGGATGCGGGGATGGTGAGTATCCAGGCCCACAGTATCCGGTAAGCGATTCCCCAGTTCACCGCCGACATCCGCTTCGACAGGCCGACCCCGAGGATCGAGGAGGTTATCACGTGGGTGGTGCTGGTCGGCATCCCGAAAGCGGCGGCCCCCAGGATGACCCCGGCGGACGCCGTCTCCACGCAGAAGCCGTGCACCGGCTGCAGCTTGACGAAATCCCGCCCCACCGTCTTGATGATGCGCCACCCCCCCGCCGCGGTGCCGAGCGCCATGGCGATCGCGCAGGCGATCATGACCCAGGGGGGGACCTGGAATGTGGAGAGGTAGCCGTAGCTCACCAGCGCCATGGTGATCACCCCCATCGACTTCTGGGCATCGGCGGTGCCGTGGGAAAAGGCCATGAAGGCCGCCGAAACGACCTGCAGCCGCCTGAACCCCTTGTTCAGGAAATAGGGATTGCTGTGGCGGAACCCCCACATCATCGCCACCATGAAGACAAAGCCGAGCAGTGTCCCGATAATCGGGGAAAGCACCAGGGCCAGGATGATCTTTTTCAGCCCTGCCCAGTGGAGCGCGGCCACCCCGGCATGGGCGATGACCGATCCCATGATGCCGCCGATGATGGCGTGGGACGACGACGAGGGGAGGCCGTAGTACCAGGTGATCAGGTCCCAGATGATCGCCCCGGTGACCCCCGCCAGCACCACCATCTGGGTGACGTTGCTGGTGTCGACGATCCCCTTGCCGATGGTGGCGGCCACCTTGGTGGAGATCATCGCCCCGGCGAAGTTCAGCCCCGCCGCCATGATGATCGCCGCCCGGACCGAGAGGGCGCGGGTCGAGACGCAGGTGGCGATGGCGTTGGCGGTGTCGTGAAAACCGTTGACGTAATCGAAGACAAGCGCCGCCACCACGACCAGAATCAGCATGACCAGGGTCGCATCAGGCATTTTTCACCACCACGCTTTCCAGGATGTTGGCGGCGTCTTCGCACTTGTCGGTGGCCCGCTCCAAGGTCTCGTAGATCTCCTTCCACTTGATCAGCTGGATCGGGTCCTTCTCCTCGTCGAACAGCCGGCTGATCGCCTCGCGGCAGACCCGGTCCGCCTCGTTCTCCAGGGAATTGACCTCGACGCAGTATTCGGAAATCGGCTCCAGTTTCCCCCCCAGAAGGGCCACCGCCTTGTCGATGGTCTGGCACGACTTGAGGATGATGAAGGCGAGCTCCTTCGCCTCCGGGGTCGGCTTTTCCACGTTGTACATGACAATCCGCTGGGCCGAGGCGTCGATCAGGTCGAGGATGTCGTCCAGGGCCGAGGAGAGGGCATAGATATCCTCCCGGTCGAAGGGGGTGACGAAGCTCTTGTTGAGCTTCTTGATGATGTCGTGGGTGATGGTGTCACCCTTGTGCTCGATGTCCTTGATCCGGCGCTGGCTGCCGACCGGGTCCTCGAACAGGTCGAGCATCTCCTTCAGCAGCTCGGCCCCCTCGATGATATTCCAGGTCATCTCCTTGAACATGGCGAAAAACTTCTCGTCCTTGGGAATCAGTCCGAACATCCCTACCTCCACGCGGCCCGGCGTCTGCGGCGGGCCGTATAAATTTGCAAACCGGGAACTAATAGCACAAATTTGCCGATCTGGCCACAGCTATGTTACAGCCGTGTTACAACCGCCCGAAATTGCGACCTTCTCCGATTTTGACTTGATTTTCCCGGCCGCTTCTCCTATCGTGCACGGCGATTCGACTCGACTAATATCGCGCGACGTCAGACTTGAGCCGATACCCGCAGCCGCCGCGCTGACGCAGGCAGCGCTCAAGCAATGGCGTTGCCCCGGAGAAAAGAGCAATGGACCTCCTGCACGCGGCAGTTCTCGGCGTTGTCCAGGGCCTCACCGAGGTCCTCCCGATTAGCAGCTCCGCCCATCTCATCCTGATCCCCCGATTCCTCCACTGGCCCCCGTCCGGTCTCACCTTCGACGTCGCCCTCCACATGGGGACCCTGCTCGCCCTCTGCCTCTACTTCTGGCGCGACATCGTCGAGCTCTGCCTCAACTTCTGCGGCGCCCTCGCCGGCAAGGGACTCCACACCCCGGCCAACCGCCTCCCCTTCTACATCATCGCCGGCACCATCCCGGCCGCCATCGCCGGCAAGACCCTGGAGGAGCCGATCGAGCAGATCTTCCGCTCCAATCCCTACCTGATCACCGGCTTCCTGATCCTGTTCGGCCTGATCCTCGCCTTTGCCGACACCACCGGCGCGAAGCGGTGGCGGATGGACCGGATCACCCTGAAATTCGCCATGGTGATCGGCCTCGCCCAGTGCCTCGCCCTGATCCCCGGCGTCTCCCGCTCCGGGGTCACCATCACCGCGGCGCTCCTGCTCGGCTTCAACCGCGAGGCAGCGGCCCGCTTCTCGTTCCTCCTGTCGCTCCCGGTGGTGGCCGGGGCGGGGGTGCTCAAGATCGGTCATCTGGTAAGGGAAGGCATCCCCGCGGGGGAGGCGGCCCCCATGCTGATCGGCGTCGCCACCTCCGCCCTGTTCGGCTACCTGAGCGTCGTCTTCCTGCTGCGCCTGGTCCAGCGCACCTCCCTCTACCCCTTCGTCTGGTATCGCCTCCTGGCCGGCGCCGGGACCCTGGTTTATCTCCTGGCGGGGGGATAGTCTGGCTGGTGGCTGGCTGCTGGTTGCTGGTCGCTGGTCGTTGGTCCCTTGTCCCTTGTCCCTTGTCCCTGTCCCCAGCCACCAGCCACAAGTCCCTGGTCGCCCCCCCATCAATCTT
>JAMPXD010000197.1 GCA_023701365.1 Geobacteraceae bacterium | reverse complement strand
TCTGCCAGCTCCACATGAGGACCTTCAAGGACGGCGACAGCATCTACATCGAGCCCTGGCGGGCGCGCGCTTTCCCGCTTCTCAGGGACCTGATCGTGGACCGCTCGGCCCTTGAGCGGATCATCCAGGCCGGCGGCTACACCTCCTGCCACACCGGCGGAGTTCCAGACGGCAATGCCCTGCTGATTCCGAAGCCGGACGCCGACTACGCCATGGACGCTGCCGAGTGCATCGGCTGCGGCGCCTGCGTGGCTGCCTGTCCGAATGGCTCCGCCATGCTCTTCACCTCGGCCAAGGTGGCCCAGCTGGCAGCGCTCCCGCAAGGGAAGGCCGAAGCCGCCCAGCGCGTCTGCGCCATGACCGAAGCCCTCCAGAGTGAAGGGTTCGGCAACTGCAGCAACCACTACGAGTGCCAGGCAGCCTGCCCCAAGGGGATCAACGTGAAGTTCATCGCCAGGCTGAACCGGGAGTACCAGAAGGCGCTGTTCAAGTAGGGATCGAGCAGGAACAGGTTGTTGTGGTATGTACGTAGTATCGGGCAGAGGTGTGAACCTCTGCCCTTTTTTTATGGAGGTAGCGGTGGACCTGAATCTAGTCCGACTGATATTCACCCTGCAGCTTGCGGACAATGTTGCCGACAGCTATGCCCTGTTCGGAATGAGGCCGCATTTCGAGGAGTCCTTCCGTCAGGCAGCCGGTTGCGGCGGCGAGTCCGGACCCTGTAGCAGGGGGGACGATTGCCCCTGCCGGCAGACCTTTTCCCAGGCCCTGAGCGCCGACCCGGCCGCCCTGAAACGCTTCCAGAAACCGTCGCTGCCATTCGTGTTCCAGATCCCCCTTCTTCCCCCGCCTCCCAACCAGGGGCGAACCGTCGAGCTGGGTCTTGTCCTGACGGGATCGGCGGTCAACTTTGTGCAAGAATATGTTGCTGCCCTGGAGGGGGTGTTCAGGAGCCCGGGCTTGCGCAGAGGCGTTCCCCTCTCCCTCATCAAGGCCGAATCGGCTGGTTACGGCGGAAGCCGGAATCTCGTCATGTCGCCGGGGCAGGGGCTGGCCACTGAGCTCATTATGACCCTGTCCCTGCAAGGGCTCCGGGAGAGCGCACTGCTTCCCCCCGATATCGTCACCGTGGACATCGTGACACCGATGCGCATCATGGCGCAGGGGCGGCCCCTGCGGGAATTATCTTTTTCTCCCTTTATTCGCGCCCTCCTCAGGCGGGTTTCCGCCATGGCCTATTATTACGGGGGGAGCGAGGCGGGTCTTGACTATAAATGGCTCGCCGAGCAGAGCCGTCTGGTGAAAGGCGCGGCCGCCGGTCTCCAATGGGTGGAGTGGGGCGGCAAGCGGAGCGGCTTGGTGGGAAGGGTGACATTCGCCGGGGACTTGACCGAGTACCATCCCTTTCTCCTCGCCGGAGAATACTTTAATGTCGGCAAGGGGGCGACCTTCGGCCTCGGCCGCTATATCCTCGGCCGGGCTGCGTGATCCTTGTAAATGGGGCGGCAGCGGGTAAACTTGTTAAACTAAGCATGGGTATTGATCTCCTGAGGGGGGGAGGGTATGGGACAGTCGATCTGGAAGCCGCTGGTGCTGATGTTCGTTCTGATCCTCTTGTTCGACCTGTTTTACAACATGGTCGCACGGCAGGGTGGCGAACAGCAGGCGGAGATCACTTACAGCCGCTTCAGGGAAGAGTTGGCGCTGGACAATATAAGAAAGGTCACCATCAGGGGGACTGCAATCAAGGGGGAGTTCAGGAAAAAGATAACTCTTACGGAAACGGTCCAGGGAAAGGTTTCCTCACGGGAGGCGGCGACCTTCGGCACGGTGTTGCCTGCGATTGACGACGCCACCCTTATGGCTGACCTGATGGCGAAGAAGGTAGAGCTGACCGCGATTTCCACCGAGACCTCCCAGTTCGCCACCATCCTGATTTACATCCTCCCCTGGGTGCTCATCATGGGCATCTGGTGGCTTGCCATGCGGGGAGCGAAGGGGCAGGGGCCGGGAGCGATGCTGGGGGGATTCGCCAAGTCCGGAGCTAAAATGTATTCCTCCGCGGAGAAGATCGACGTCACCTTTGAGGATGTGGCGGGGATGGAGAACCCGAAGCAGGAATTGAAGGAGGTGGTCGAGTTTCTGAAGGACCCGAAGAAATTCCAGCGGATCGGCGGCAAGGTGCCCAAGGGGATACTGCTGGTCGGCCCGCCGGGCACCGGCAAGACCCTCCTGGCCCGGGCGGTGGCGGGAGAGGCGGGGGTTGCCTTCTTCAGCATTTCCGCCTCCCAGTTCATCGAGATGTTCGTGGGGGTCGGCGCCAGCCGCGTGCGCGACCTCTTCACCAATGCCAAGAAGGCGGCGCCGAGCATAGTTTTCATCGACGAGCTCGATGCCGTCGGCCGGAGCCGCGGCGCGGGTTTCGGCGGAGGTCACGACGAGCGGGAGCAGACCCTCAACCAGCTCCTTTCGGAGATGGACGGCTTCGACCCCCATGAGGAGGTGATCGTGCTGGCGGCCACCAACCGCCCCGACGTCCTCGATCCGGCCCTCCTGCGGCCGGGACGCTTTGACCGGCACGTGGTGATCGACCGCCCCGACTGGCGGGATCGGGAGCAGATACTGCGGGTTCATACCCGGAAAATCAGCCTGGACAAGGATGTGGACCTGGCGGTGATCGCCCGCGGCACCCCCGGCATGACCGGGGCCGACCTGGAGAGCCTGGTGAACGAGGCGGCCATCCTGGCGGCGCGGGAAAATGCCCAGGCGGTGACCATGGGCCACCTGGAGAGGGCCAAGGACAAGATCCTGATGGGGGGGGAGCGGAAGATGTTCATCTCTGAACACGAGAAGCGGATCACCGCCTACCACGAGGCGGGGCACGCCCTGGTGGCGAAGCTTCTCCCCGGCACCGACCCGGTCCACAAGGTGACCATCCTCCCGCGCGGGATGGCCCTGGGGGTCACCCAGCAGCTCCCCGAGGACGACCGCTACCACTATCCGAAGACCTACCTGCTCAACCGGCTCTGTGTGGCGCTCGGGGGGAGGGCGGCTGAGAGGCTCGCCTTCGACGACATCTCCACCGGTGCCCAGAGCGACCTGAAAATGGTCAACGACCTGACCGAGAAGATGGTCTGCCAGTGGGGGATGAGCGAGAAGATCGGCGCCATGACCTTCTCCCGCGGCGAGGAGCACCCGTTCCTCGGCCGCAAGCTGGCGGAGGAGAAGACCTTTTCCGAGGAGATGGCCTGGCTGATCGACCAGGAGATTTCGGCCATCATTAAGGAAGCCGAAGATAAGGCCGCCGGGCTGATCGCAGCCAACAGGGCGAAGCTCGATGCTCTGGCGGCGGCGCTCCTGGAGGAGGAGACCCTGGATGGGAAGCGGGTGGACGAGATACTGGCAGGCGCATGATCGCCCTCGTGCGGCATGCTCCGGGTTCAGCGATCTGCACTCAGGTTCTACATGGGGAAAGTAACCGGACGTCAATAGATGATGATGTAGCCGTGCTCCTGGGCGATCCTGGAGATTTCCAGGGTGTCCTTGATGTTGTAGGTTTTTCCTTCCAGGGCGAAGGTGAAGCCCCCTTCGCCGTCGGGAACGGCGCTCTCGATAAGGGTTTCGAACATGGCTGTCTTTACGGTTTCCATCGGCTGACCTCTTTTCGAGCGTTTTCTCGTTTATATCATTTCGCGGCATTTTAGTAAAGCTGTTGGGATATCGGGCGGTTTCAGCGGCGGCCCTCCTCCTGCGGTAATCTAAAATATATCCAAAGGGTCTCGTCATGCAATCCAGAAGAAAGAGTGGCATTCTCCTTCACCCAACATCCTTGCCCGGTCCTGGTGGGATCGGCTCGCTGGGAGAGGAGTGCCGGCGGTTCATCGATTTTCTCGGCAGGGCTGGTCAGTCCCTCTGGCAGCTGCTACCCCTGGGGCCTGCCGCTTACGGCAATTCCCCCTATTCCTGCTATTCGGCATTCGCCGGAAACCCGTTGCTCATCGACCTGAATGCGCTGGTGGAGGAGGGAGATATCGCTGAAACTGACCTCCAGGGCGGGTTTCCGGATGAAAGGATCGATTTCCCCCGGGTGGAGGTCTGCAAATTCGAGATATTGCGCTGCGCGGCGGAGAACTTCTTTGCCCGCGGTGACGATTTGCGGAAGGAGGAGTTCCGGGGGTTCAGCGATTCCACCCCGTGGCTCCGGGATTATGCCCTGTTCATGGCGATCAAAGAGGCCTGCCATGGCAAGAGTTGGCGGCAATGGCCGGAAGGGCTCGCCCGGCGCAGCGCGGAGGCACTCGCTGATAGTGCCCGCCAGCTCGGCCCGGCTGTGGGGGTGCATGAGTACATGCAATGGCAGTTTTTCCGGCAATGGCGGAAGATCAAGGAATACGCCAACGCCAGCGGCATTGAGATCATGGGGGACATCCCCATATTCGTCGCCCATGACTCTGCCGATGTCTGGGCCAACCCCCACCTGTTCCATCTTGACGAAAGCGGCCGGCCGCTCGTGGTGGCGGGGGTCCCTCCCGACTATTTCAGCAAGACCGGCCAGTTGTGGGGGAACCCCCTTTATAATTGGGAAACAACGGCTTTTCATGGCTTCAGCTGGTGGGTGGAGCGGATGAAAAGCGCCCTGCTCCTCTATGACAGGGTCCGGATCGACCATTTCCGCGGGTTCGAGGCATACTGGGAGGTGCCGGCCACTGAAAGGACCGCGGTCAACGGCAGATGGGTGAAGGGGCCGGGCGAGGCCTTATTCAATGCCCTCATCGATGCATTGGGGCCTCTTCCCATTGTCGCGGAGGACCTGGGGGTGATCACCCCCGATGTCGAGGCCCTTCGGGACCGGTTCGGTTTTCCCGGCATGAAGGTGCTCCAGTTCGCCTTCGGCTCTGGCCCCGACAACCCCTATCTCCCCCATAACTATCAGCGGGATGCGGTTGTCTATACAGGCACCCATGACAACGACACGACCGCCGGCTGGTTTGTCTCATTGTCGGTCAAGGAACGGGAAAAGGTCCTTGACTATCTCGGCGGCAATGGGCGCGACATCGTCTGGGACCTGATCCGTGCGGCCCTGGCCTCGGTCGCGGATACCGCCCTCATTCCCCTCCAGGACATCCTCTCTCTCGGGACCAGTGCGCGGATGAACATCCCCGGCACCCCGGCGGGGAACTGGGGATGGCGCTTCGAGGCCGGCGCCCTCACCGAAGCGGTCGCAAGCCGTCTCCATCATCTGACGAGGCTTTATGGCAGACGAATGCATTGATGATGGCATTGATTGTTGACAATAGCGATATAGCTTGTATAGGATGCGGAGCAAGATTGTTCAGTCATGCAATTCATATATTGTTGTTAAATTCAGCAGCCTTGAGAGGAGAAAAACTATGTCGGACACGAAATTGAACTTTGACTCCCTTGCCCTGCACGCCGGCCAGGCCCCAGACTCAGCCACCCTGTCACGGGCGGTCCCGATCTACCAGACTTCTTCATACGTATTCAAAAGCTCGGAGCATGCCGCCAACCTGTTCGGACTCAAGGAGTTCGGCAATATCTATACAAGGATCATGAATCCGACCACCGATGTCCTGGAAAAGCGTCTGGCGGAGCTGGACGGAGGGGTTGGCGCCCTGGCGGTGGCCTCGGGCCAGGCTGCCATAACCTATGCGGTACTCAACATCGCCCAGGCGGGCCAGAATATCGTCTCCACGAACTACCTCTATGGCGGCACCTATAACCTGTTCCACTACACCCTCCCCAAGCTGGGGATCACGGTGAAGTTCGTCGATTCCTCCGACCCGGACAACGTCCGGGCGGCGATTGATGCCGGCACCCGCCTTGTTTACACCGAGTCGGTCGGAAATCCGAAGAACAACGTGGATGACTTCGAGGCGATCGGCAGGATCGCCCATGAGGCGGGGATTCCCTTTATAGTTGACAACACGGTGACCACCCCCTATCTGTTCAAGCCGCTGGAGCATGGTGCCGACATTGTGGTCTATTCGCTCACCAAGTTTATTGGCGGTCATGGCACCAGCATTGGCGGCTGTGTAGTCGACGGCGGTACTTTCCCGTGGAACAACGGCAAATTCCCCGAGTTTACCGAGCCGGACCCTTCCTATCATGGCCTCAGGTACTGGGAGGCACTTGGGAACCTCTCCTATATCCTCAAGATGAGGGTGACGCTTCTGCGCGACATGGGGGCGCCGCTGTCGCCGTTCAACTCGTTCCTCTTCCTGCAGGGGCTGGAGACCCTCCATGTGCGGATGCCGCGCCATGTGGAGAACGCCCGGAAGGTTGCCGAGTGGCTCGAGAAGCACCCGTTGGTCAACTGGGTGAACTACCCGGGGCTTGCCAGCCACCAAGACCATGCACGGGCTCAGAAGTACCTCCCGAAGGGGGCCGGCGCGATCATTGGCTTTGGCATCAAGGGAGGAATCGAAGCGGGGAAGAAATTCATCGACAGCGTTAAGCTCCTTTCCCATCTGGCCAATATCGGCGATGCTAAAACCCTTGTAATTCACCCGGCTTCCACGACGCACCAGCAGCTGAGCGAGGAAGAGCAGCTCTCAACCGGGGTTACTCCCGACTTTATCCGTCTCTCCATCGGTATCGAGGATGTGAACGATATATTAGCAGATATCGACCAGGCGCTGCAGGCCTCGCAAGGGTAATTGGGGAGGCATACCGTCGCTTCAACAAGAAGGCGGCTGTTAGAGGCCGCCTTCTTGTTGCAAATTTCTAACTATAAAGGAGTTGACGGGGCGGCATGGGTTTGGTATAACCTCCTCTCTTCCACACGGAAGACAAAGTTGAGCAAGGAAGAAGCAGCAGAAAAAAGTTGAAAAAAGTAGTTGACGGGCGCAGGAAGGTTTGGTATAAAGTTCGTCTCTTGCAACACGGGAGAGAAGGCAGGGCAGGAAGAAAAAGGGCGGTA
>JAMPXD010000196.1 GCA_023701365.1 Geobacteraceae bacterium | reverse complement strand
GTTTCAGCTTCCAGGTTTGAACTCAAAACTCCAAACTCAGAACTCAAAACTCGGCGCGCGCTGACGCGCAGCGCGCCGCCATTGGGCATCGCCTGGACCGCGTTGGTGACGAAATTCAGCAGCACCTGCCCCAGCTGCAGCGGGTCCACCCTGAGCAGGGGGAGGGTTTCCGCTATTTCGGCCTGGAGCGCGACATTATCCGGGATCGCGCATCTGCCGAGGCTTTCGTGAATCAGGTCGCGGGCGGCCACCGCCTGCGCCTGGGGGGTCTTGGTCCGGGCGAAATCGAGGAGGTCGGTGATGATCCGCTGGGAGTTGTCGATCTCCCTCTTGACGATGTCCAGGTACTCCCTGGTGGTTTCATCCGCGTCCGTAAGGACCATCTTCAGGAAGTAGACCGCGTTGCTCATCACCCCCAGGGGGTTGCGCAGCTCGTGGCCGACGCTCCCGGAGAGCTGGCCGAGGATGGAGAGCTTCTCCTTGCGGACCAGTTCCTCCTCGGCCGCGACCAGTTCCTCCATTTTCCGCTCCAGATCAGCGTTCAGCCTGCGGATCTCCTCCTCGTCCCGCTTGCGGCCGGTGATGTCGGCGGAGATGCCGCAGATCGCATAGGAGTTCCCCGCCGCGTCGTGCAGAGGCGCCTTGATCGAGATATAGGTGTGCGGCCCGTCATCCTGAGGCGCCACCTCCTCCGCCTCCAGGACCGTTCCGGCGGCGAGCACCCGCTGATCGAAGGCGCGGAAGGCGTCGGCCTGCTCCCGGGGAAACAGGTCGTGGTCGGTCTTGCCGGCGACCGCTTCCCGCATGACGTGGAACAGCTCCTCGAAGCGGCGGTTGACCATCAGGTAGCGCCCCTCCAGGTCCTTGACGTAGATGATCGCGGTGGAGTTGTCGATGATGGCCCGCAGCAGGCACTGGCTCTCCAGCACCTGCGCCTCCCGTTCCCGCAACCCCTGGTTGGCCTCGGCGAGCATGCGGTTGGCCGCCTCCAGCTCAGCGGTCCTTTCGGCCACCCGTTCCTCCAGACCGGCGTTCAGGCGTCGCACCTCCGCCTCGGCCTCCGCGCGCTCCGCGACCTCGTTGCGCAGGGCGCTGTGCACCGCCTCCCATTGGGCCGGGCCGGGGAGGGCCACTGCCTTGGGGATGAGCGGCCAGAGGATGACGGCGGTGATGACCGAGACGAAGGCGGTGATCGCCTTTACTATCCCCGAGGTCATATAGTCGGGCACCCACAGGTTATAGAGCGACAACAGATGGCCGGTGCCGCAGGCCATGATGAAGACGCCGAACAGCACGAACATCCAGTTGAATTGCAAGTCCCGCCGGCGCCGGACCAGCACGATGAGCGCGACCGGGATCGAATAGTAGGCGAGGGCGATCAGGGAATCGGAGACGATGTGGGTCCACATCAAGGCGGGCCGCCATGAGAGGCAGGTCCCATGAGGCAGGAACTGGGAGGCGGCTTTGGCCCCGCCGCCCTGCCCGGCTGCCGCGGCGAAAGGCGCCTGCGGCGGCGATTCGGCGACGGCGGCCCGGCCCGGGTCGGCAGGGGGGGCCTTCGGTTTCGCGGACAGATGCGCGTAGCGGACCACCCCGGTCCGTTCGGCGGCATGCCCCGGCCATGGAAAGAGCAGGAGCAGCGCCACCAGCAGGCCCCACACAGTAACCACACCCATTCCTTTCATACCTCCTCCTTGAGACCTGAGACCTGAGACCTGAGACCTGAGACTTGAGACTTGAGACCAGTGACCAGTGACCAGTGACCAGAGCCTTCATCCTTCATCCTTCATCCTTCATCCTTCATCCTTCATCCTTCATCCTTCATCCTTCCCCCTGCCTCTCATAAAACCTGAAGGCGTCCCTGACGTTCTCCCGCAGCAGGTCGTCATTCCACGGCTTGATGAGAAACTTGAAGATGGCGCCGCAGTTTATCGCGTCGGTAAGGCAGTTCATATCGGCGTGACCGGAGAGGAGCATGCGGACGATGTCGGGGTAGAGCTCCTTGACCCGGCAGAGAAATTCGGTGCCGCACATGCCGGGCATGCGATGATCGGCGACAATTACGCCGACCCGGCTGGTGGCCAGCAGCTCAAACCCTTCCGCGGCGCTCCCGGCGGCAAGGATGTGGTAATCCTCGTTCTCCAGCATCCGCTGCAACGCCGCGATGACGCCAGCTTCGTCGTCCAGCAGCAGCAGCGTCCTCTCCGGGAGCCCGCCGCTTTCCTCGGGGAGTTCCAGGCGCCGCCGGTCGCGCAGCATCTGCTCGAACTCCGGAGGAGGCACCGGCCGGCTGAAATAGTAGCCCTGCATGTCGTCGCAGCCATGGGAGCGGAGATAGCCGAGCTGTCCTTTCGTTTCGATCCCCTCGGCGATCACCCGCAGATTCATGCTGTGCGCCATGGCGATTATGGCCCTGGAGATCGCCGCGCTGCCGGGATCGCTGGTGATGTCCCGGACAAAGGACTGGTCGATCTTCATCTTGTCGAAGGGGAAGCGCTTCAGGTAGCTCAGGCTGGAATAGCCGGTGCCGAAATCATCCATGGTGAGCTGCACCCCCAGCTCCTTCAGTTTCTTCAGGATGACCGTGGCGCACTCCACATCGTGCATCACCAGGCTTTCGATGATCTCCAGCTCCAGGTAGTGGGCCGCCAGGCCGGTCTCCTCCAGGATCCTGGCGACTGTCCCGGCCAGCCCCTCCTGCCGGAATTGCCGGGGCGACAGGTTGACCGCCATGACCAGCGGCGGGAAGCCGGCATCCTGCCACTTCCTGTTCTGGGCGCAGGAGGCTCGCAGCACCCATTCCCCGATCGGCACGATCAGGCCGGTTTCTTCGGCAAGGGGTATGAAGCTGGCCGGCGGGATGAACCCCAGCTCCGGGCTCTGCCAGCGGATCAGGGACTCCATTCCGCTGATGCGGCCGCTGTTCAGATCCACCTGGGGCTGGTAATGGAGCAGGAATTCACCCCTTTCCAGGGCCCGGCGCAGGTGCTTCTCCATGGTCATCCGCGCGACGGCCCGGTCGTTCAGCTCGTTGGTGAAAAACTGGAAATTGTTGCGCCCCTGATCCTTGGCGCGGTACATGGCGACGTCGGCGTTTTTCAGCAGGGACTGTGCGTCTTCCCCGTCCTTGGGATAGATGCTGATGCCGACGCTGCACGAGATTTCCAGCTCATGCTCGTCGATCGTGAGCGGCCGGCTGACGGCATCCTGTATTTTCCGCGCCACCTGGCCGGCATCCTCGGCCGCTGCCAGGTCTGCAATAACGATGACGAAGTCGTCCCCTCCCTGGCGGGCCACGGTATCGTCAGAGCGAACGCAGTCGGTCAGGCGCGCGGCGACGATCTTCAGGAGCCGGTCCCCCTTGTCGTGGCCAAGGGTGTCGTTGATGAACTTGAAATGGTCCAGATCGACGAACAGGACCGCCACCTGCCGCTGATTGCGGCGTGCGTAGAGCAGCGCCTGACGAACGCGGTCGGCAAGGAGGTTGCGGTTGGGAAGGCCGGTGAGGCCGTCATGGTTGGCCTGGTATTCGAGCTGCTCTTGCGCCTGCTGCTTCTCGATCGCGCGCCTGATATGGAGCATCAGCTGCTCGATCGCATACGGCTTCACCAGATAGGAGAAGGCCCCCCGGTTGGTCGCCTCGATCGCCGAGTCGAGGGTGGCGTTGCCGGTCAGGATGATCGCCTCTGTGGCGGGGTAGTCGGCTTTGACCCTGTCCAGCACGTCCAGCCCGGGGATGTCCGGCAGCCCCAGGTCGATCAGCACCAGGCTGACGGCATGCTGCCGCAGCAGGGCAAAACCCTCCCCCCCGTCCCCGGCCGCGAGGGTTTCATACCCCTTGACCCGCAGGATGTCGGCAAGGGTCTTTCGCAGGTTCGGGTCGTCATCTATGATCAGAATGCGGGCATTGTCCATGGCTTGCACCTCTGTTGGCACGGAAGTCTGTCAGATCCCTCATGCCTTTACCCTTCTCAACCGGCCAGCTCGACCCTGTTCCGGCCGCTCCCCTTGGCCCGGTAGAGCGCCTCATCCGCACTGCGGATCAGGCTTTCCTTGTCCTCCATGGTTTTGCGGTACGAGGCGACCCCGAGGCTGATGGTGACCCCGGCCTCCGCCTCTACCGCCTTTCTCAGCCTTTCGGCCGCTTCACTGGCCATTGCCGCGCCGGTGTCGGGGAGGATCGCCAGGAACTCTTCCCCGCCGTAGCGGAAAACATGGTCCGCGTTTCTCATGTCCTTCAAGAGGATGGCCGCGATCCTCGCCAGCAGCCGATCCCCCTCGACATGGCCGTGGCTGTCGTTGTATCTCTTGAAATGGTCGATATCCAGCATGATCACCGAGAGCGGCCTGTCGTATCTCCTGGCCGACTCGATGCACTTCTCCAGCTGGACCTCCAGGAAACGCCTGTTGGCGAGGCCGGTGAGGGGGTCGTGGAGCGACGAGGATTTCGTCTCCTCGTAGAGCCTGGCGTTGCTGATGGCGACCCCCACCTGGCCGCCGATGGAGGAGAGCAGCTTGACCATCTCACCGGTAACCTCCACATCGGGTTCGGTATAGAGGGAGAGAAGGCCGACCACGGCATCATTCGCCTTCAGGGGGACGATGATCCGCCCGTAGGGGGCCATGCCGGGATTGCACCTGGGATGTCGTCCGTCCTCGATGAAATTCCCCACAATGCCGATCTCACCCGTTGCCGCAGCCGTACCGCAGAGACATTCCCCCATGCGGATGTTCTCGCAGGGAGTCAGCATCGTTTCGCTGACGCTGATGAAAGAGGCAAGGTGCAGCTTCCCCCCCTCCATGAGGAAGATCGCTCCCCTTATCTCGAACGGAAAGATTCCGGCTCCGGCGAGCGCCTGCATGACCTCGGAGAGGAGTTCGTGCATGTCGAAGGAGCGGCTGAGGACCACCGAGACTTCATAGAGGGCCTTCAGCTCGGCATTGGTCCTCTCCAGTTCGGCGCCATGGCGGAGGATCTGTTCCTCGGCCCGCTGCTTCTCCAGTGCCCGCTGGATGTGGAGGAGCAGTTGCTCGATGTCGTACGGCTTCTGCAGATAGGAGAAGGCCCCCCGGTTGGTCGCCTCGATCGCCGAGTCGAGGGTGGCGTTGCCGGTCAGGATGATCGCCTCCGTGGCCGGGCGCGCGCTCTTCACCATGTCGAGCACCTCGATCCCGGTGAGGTCCGGGAGGCCGAGGTCGATCAGGACGAGGTTGACGTGGCGCTCCTGCACCAGGGCGATCCCCTCCCCGCCGCTCCCGGCGGTCAGGGGGTCATGCCCCTTGGCCCTGAGGATATCGGCGAGGGTCTTCCGCAGGCCGGGGTCGTCGTCTATGATCAGGATGCTGGTTCCGTCCATCGATATTCCCCTTCGGGTCAGTGCGGAAGGTAAACTCTATTTAAACCGCGCCTTCATCCTTCATCCTTCATCCTTCATCCTTCATCCTTCATCCTTCAATTGAAAGGCTCTCCCAGGACCGCCTTGAGCTTCTTCCTGCTGATCTCATCGATGATCCCGAGCAGTTCTTCGGTCGCGAACGGCTTGTACAGGCAGGAATAGGCCCCGATCTCGCGCCCCTTCTCGATGGTCCCCCCCATCTCGTCCCGGTAGCCGGCGACCAGCACCACCGGCTTGGCGGGATATTTCTCGCGGATCTCCCTGAGGACGTTGACTCCATCCGCGCCGCCGAGCTTCAGATCGAGGAGGACCATCAGCTTGTAGTTGCGCTCCATGTGGTCGAGCACCTTCCCCGCATCGTTCTCGGTTTCCACCCGGTATCCCCGCGCCTGGAGGATATCCTTCAGGGTCCGGCAGAAAACCGGGTCGTCGTCCACCACCAGGACGCTCTCCTCCTTTCGGAGCAGCGACAGGAAGGAGAGGACCATCTGGACGTCGAGCGGCTTGGTGAGGACCGAATAGGCCCCCTGCCGCTTGGCCTCCTCCGCCTGCTCATCGGTGGCGTAGGCGCTCATCAGCAGGACCGGGAGCTCGGGGGCCGCGGCCCTGATCATCTGCTGGGCCTCGGTTCCGTCGATCCCCGGCATCCTGATGTCCATCAGCACACAGCCGAACGCCTCGGCCCGCACCTTGGCCACGGCCTCCTCGCCGGAATAGGCGGGGACCGCTTCATACCCCTTGACCCGCAGGATGTCGCAGATGGTCTTGACCATCCGCCGGTCGTCGTCCACCACCAGTACCCGCAACTGTTCGCCCATGTCCCACCCTCCTCGATCGGCAATATGACAAGCAGATGGGCCTCTCCTCCAGCTGGCCGGAGCTGTGCCGGGGGGGGGGAAGGATATCTGCCTGAGAAACGGATAATGAAACTTCTGTGAAGTATACCAGACGTTATAATCAAGAACAGCCGATGGAGAGGTTTTTGAAGAAAGAGGGGAATGGCGAGGGGCGAGAACAGGAAATTCAGGGGAAACGGGAAAGACAAAAACCGATGGAACGCGCTTGCGCGCCGAAGCGCTACGGCGCGCAGGCGCGTTCCATTAAGGTTTTGGCTTTCCTTGTTGGTTCCGGCTTTGCCGGCTTAGGTGTCCTTCGTGGTTCGTGGTGGTTTTGGACTTTTTCGGTTCCATCAGGGTTGGGCGTGGAACTCCTGAGCCTGGAAACGTGGCCGCAACGTCTCGGCTTCCGTGCTGCCGTACAGGGGGGCGAGCCGCTCGGGATGGGAGTAGACGGTGAACCTCCCCCCCCGCAGGTAGCCGACCAGGACGATTCCCGCGGCCCTGCAGATCTTCACCGCCATGTCGGTGGGGGAGGTGCGCGAGGCGACCAGGGAAACGCCGAGAAAGGCCGCCTTGGCCGCCAGTTCGGAGGAAACCCGGCCGGAAGTGACCAGCGCCTTGCCGTTGAGGTCGATCCCCCGGAAGAGCGCCTCGCCGGCGAGCCGGTCGATGGTGTTGTGGCGGCCGATGTCCTCGGCGTAGAGAAGCAGTGAGCCGCCGTCGGCCACGGCGGCGG
>JAMPXD010000195.1 GCA_023701365.1 Geobacteraceae bacterium | reverse complement strand
GTGTTGAGGAGTGTGAGGCGAAAGCGGACTAGTAGTTCGTTTCGTAAATATCGTTACATTTAATCCGTTCGGCCTGAGCTTGTCGAAGGCTAGCATTATCAGCATGTTAACGGTTCGACAAGCTCACCGCGAACGGTACTGGTTTTAACGGAACGCACTACTAGGCTTTGGTAACATATAGTTTAAGAGAGGAGGCAAGGGTAACCTTGCCTCCTTTTTTTATGGCACACGAGACTTGCCTCCGGGCGCTTTTTATGTCCATCTTCTTGCTTTCCCTTGCCACTATGGTTAACTTTGCTTATGAATGACGAGCGGCCCTAGTGGCAACTGTCGCAGGCAGGTCAATCTTGTGAAGGAGGGACCGAAATGGTGGCGATAGGGAAAAGGCTATTAAAAGATGGCATCATCACGGAGAGCGAGCTTGAAGATGCGTTGGAAAGACAGCGTCAGCACGGAGGAAGACTCGGCCAGAATCTCGTTGCCCTTGGCTACATAAGGGAAGAAGACCTGAACAACTTTCTGAAAAGAAACCCCGGTCCCCCAAAAAGCGTCGAGGAAACCGGGCTGTCTTTTTCATTTGTTGCGGACCTCATCCTAAAGCATGTCCTGTTGATGGGTGAATTCAGAATTGCCGAAGTAGCGGATAAGGTGAAGCTCCCGATCTCGGTGGTGGATTCGGTGCTGGAGATGCTTAAACGGGATCATTTTGTCGAAGTCAAGGGTGGGACCGGCTTTGCCACGGTTACCTATACGTTCAAGATCACCGAGCAGGGTAAGAACCGGGCAGCTGAACTCATGGATCTTTGCCGCTACGTAGGGCCTGCCCCGGTTACCCTCGAAGCGTACCGGGCAATGGTGGAGATCCAGACGATCAAGAACATCGTCGTCAGCCAGGAAAGCGTGAAGAAAGCCTTTTCCCACCTCATACTCAATGAATCCCTGTTGACCCGTCTCGGCCCCGCCATCAGTTCAGGAAAGGCCATCTTCATCTACGGTCCGCCCGGGAACGGCAAGACCGCAATTGCGGAAACGATCAGCAATGTTCTCCCCGATACGGTGTACATCCCCTATTCGATCCTGGTCGGCGGGCAGATCATCGGCATGTTCGATCCGGTGAACCACGTGACCGCCGGTTCCAGCGAGGAGAAGGACAACATAGACCAGCGCTGGGTCCTTATCCGGCGGCCGGTGGTCATTACCGGCGGGGAGCTCTCCCTGAGAATGCTCGACCTCGATTTCAACCCCATATCCAAATACTATGAAGCTTCCCTCCAGATGAAGGCGAACAACGGCGTATTCATCGCCGATGATTTCGGCAGGCAGCAGATCGAGCCACAGAGTCTCCTGAACCGCTGGATCGTCCCGCTGGACCGGAATCTGGATTACATGACCCTCCACACGGGGATGAAGTTCGCCATACCCTTCAACATGCTCGTGATATTCTCCACCAATATCGAGCCGCGGGATCTTGTTGATGAGGCGTTCCTGCGGAGGATCCGATACAAGATCAAGATTGACCGGCCGTCCGAGAAGGAGTACGAGGCGATCTTCAGGAAGGTGTGCGCCGCCAACATGATCCCGTTCGAGCAGGATGCCTTCGACTATCTCATGAACAGTTACTACAAAAGGCTCGGCGTCGGTCTGAACGCCTGTCACCCACGGGATATCCTCGACCATATCATCGACAGCGCCCACTACTACCTGCATGCTCCCCTGCTCACCCGTGAGGGGATCGACGCCGCCTGGCAGAATTACTTTGTAGACATGTAGCCTCAGGTAACCTTAGCGGCAGCACCCCCCCCCGCCTCCCTTCCCGGACTGCCCGCATCAGCTCACGCAGGTAGGGCATGGGCAATAGGCTGATGGTCCAAACCCTGCTGTCCTTTGCCTAGGAGCCTGTCGGCCTTAGGAAATCGCAGCGAAAATTCGGCTGGACGAGGACAGATTTTGTCGATTTTGCAGGTCAATAGTTGTTCTATTGACCAAGAAAGCGGCGAAATATGGACCGCCCAGACGGATTTGCAGCAGATTTATCCTAAGTCCGACAGGCTCCTAGAGCCTGACAAGATGCACCGCGCAGGAGATGCAGGGGTCGTAGGCCCTAACCAGCCGCTCCAGCGCCGACGTCATCTCCTGCTGCTTGCTTCCTTCCATACTGCGTGCCAGGGCCAGCAGATCCCGCTCCATGGCGGCCTGATTGATGGCGGTGGGGGTTACCACGTCGGCCGAGGTGCAAAGCCCTCGGCCGTCAAAGCCGTAGCTGTGGATGAGGGTGCCCCGGGGCGCCTCCAATGCCGCGCTCCCCGCTCCTTTGCGGGGTGCTGCCGGGGTCGGCCGTTCCCGGGCAAAATCGGCGTCAAGGAGGGTCCCGACGATCTCCAGGGATCGCTCCAGTGCATGAATGAGCTCCACGGCCTGGGCGAGATTGTTGGCGAGGATATCCCGCGCCACGATCAGTTCCCGGCATCTCCGGAACGCCTCCATTGCCTTGGGCGAGAGGGGGAAGCCGAGGTTGAGGCGGGCGAGTGCCCCGACCGTAACGGGCTCCCCCTCCACCAGGCTGGCTTTTGCATTGGAATAGGCCACCACCCGCTCACCCAGCGTCTCCCGGTAAGCCGCGACCGGCACAGAGCGCTCCGGACCGATCTGCAGTTCCTCCCCGAAGAGGGGGGGAGCTGAGCCGGCGCGCACCGCCATGAAAAGCGGGGGAGCAAGGGGGACGGAGGCAGGAGCAGAGGAAAAGGTGGCGAAAAGCGCAGCGGCATTAACTGCATCCGGAAGAACATGCTCAAGGGTCTCCTTGAGCCTCACAAGACCCTCCCTGCTGACCGGCTTCCCCATTCCCCCCGGGATCAGGGTGACAGGGTGGATCAGCCTCCCGCCGACGCTCTCCTGGATGAGATTCCCCGCGGCCTTGATCCGAAGCCCCATCCGCAACTCCTCCGGGGCACTGGCCGCCAGCCCGGGAAGACCGGCGGCTCCGTAATGGTCGGGGAGGACCAGGCAGAAGAGGTGGAGGGCGTGGCTCTGGATATGGCCGCCGTAGAGGATCAGCTCCCGGTGGAGCCTTGCCTGTTCGGAAACCTCGATGCCGAGGGCCTTCTCGACGGCCAGCAGGGATACCACCCGGTGGACCGTGGAGCAGAGGGAGCAGATCCGGCAGATGATCTCCGGCACCTCCTGGTAACTTTTCCCGCGGAGGAGCGCCTCGAAGAGACGGGGCGATTCGGTGAGGGCGAGAGTGACCCGCTCCACCCGGTTCCCGGCGAGTTGGACCAGGATCCGGCCGTGCCCTTCCACCCGCGTCAATGGCGATATTTCAATATGCTCTGGCATGGTCGGCACCTGAACAAACGGTTGATCCTTCCCTTTGCGCCGTTTCAAGAGCGCTGCTCATAGTCCCATTCCGGGCAGAAGCGCCTCATCCGGCGTCCGATCTCCTCCCGGGTAAACCCCTTTTCCAGGAAGAGCTCCAGTTCGGCCGCGACGTTCGCTTCATCCACCGGGCCGCGGCATCCCTCGCATATTATCCCGACCGCAGGGCAGCGGGCGTTGCACCCCGCCTGGATCAGCGGGCCGAGGCAGATCTCGTTGTCCTCGATGAGGAGACAGCGGTTCTCCCGGCTGCGACACTCGGTGCAGACCGGATAGCGGGGGAATACCGGGAAGGTCCCCCTGAGGAGGGCGGCGAGGGCGGCAAGGATTTCCGGCTTCTCCGGCGGGCAGCCGGTTATGGCGAAATCGACCTTGATGAAGTGGCGGAACGGCTGGGGGTTGAACGATTTCATTTCGCTCCCCCCCTCGCCGTAGACCGTTTCCAGGAGGGCGTTGCGGGATTCATGGTTGTTCATGGCGGCGACCCCGCCCCACAGGGCGCAGGTGCCGAAGGCAACGAGATGGCGGCTCCTGCTCCGGAGCTTGATCAGGATCTCCAGGTCATCGGGGGTGGAAACCGCCCCCTCGACGAAAGCCGCATCAAAGGGACCGGTAACGGCACCTTCCGTGATTCCCAGCGGGAAGTAGGCGAGGTCGAAGCGCTCCGCCAGCTCCGGGAGCTCGGCCTCGCAGTTGAGCAGGGTCAGCTGGCAACCGGAGCAGGCGGTGAGCCCCGCTATGGCAATAATGGGCTTTCTCATGGTGAATGACTCAAGGATTCCGGTTTGAGTTCGCGCGGCTCACTCCTCACTCTCGTTACAATGCCCCCTCGACCCCCCGGAGGTCGGCGTAGCGGAAGACCGGACCGTCGGTGCAGCAGAAGAGCTCCCCTATCGCGCAGTGGCAGCAGAGCCCCACTCCGCATTTCATCCGCCGCTCCAGGGAGAGGAAGATGCTGTCGGCCGGGAAGCCGAAGCCCTGCAACTCCTCGACCACGCAGCGGTAGAGCGCTGGTGGTCCGCAGAGTGCGGCAACGGTGTTCTCCGTGGTGAAATTGACCCCGCTGAGCAGCCCGGGAAGGAGGCCGGTGTGGCAGACGAGCCCCCCCGGGGGTTCCTCGCTGACGAAATCCACGGTCAGGAAGAGGTGCATGTCCCTGCGGCCGGAGAGCTCCGACAGCTCCTCCTTGAAGAGGATGGCAGCCGGCTCCCTCGCCCCGTACATCAGCGTTATCTCGCCGAAGTCGCTGCGATGGCGGAGGAGGAAATGGAGCAGGGAGCGGAGCGGGGCGATGCCGAGCCCACCGGCGAGGAGGAGGACGTTTTTCCCCCGCCAGTCAGTCACCGGGAAGCCGTTGCCGTAAGGGCCGCGGATCGCAACCCCGGCCCCGGGCGCCAGGGTGTGGAGCAGGGCGGTCACATGCCCGACCCGCCTGACGCAGAGTTCCAGGGCGCCGTCTTCGCCGGGAAGGGCGGCCAGGGAAATCGGCACCTCCCCGCCGGCCGGAACAGAGAGCTGGACGAACTGGCCGGGGATGACCTTCAGCCTTCGCGCCGCGATCGCGTCATCCAGGCGGAGCCGGAACAGGGTGGTGTCGTCGGAGAGCTTGCGCAGCTCGATGACCGTAGCCGGCAGCGGGATGGCTGTCATATCATGGTTGGTGCTCATCTCTCTTCCTTGAACAGCTCCAGCAGGTCGATCCGCACCGGGCAGACCTCCCGGCAGCGGCCGCAGCCGACGCACGAGAGGGTGCCGCGGGTCGGGCCGAACCCCAGGTATTTGTGCCGGTAACGGTAGAGGAACCGCTCCCGCCGGTTTTTGCGGAAGTTGAAGCCGCCGGCTGTTTCGCCATGTGCCATGAACAGGCAGTTGTCCCACTCCCGGATGCGCTCAGCCGATTCTCCGTCGAGGAGGCCGTATTCCCGGACGTCGAAGCAGTAGCAGGTGGGACAGCAGAGAGAGCAGGCGCCGCAGGAGAGGCAGCGGCTGGCGAACTCGTCCCAGAGCGGGCTGTAGGGAAAGGTCTCGCCGCGCCGGACGGCTACCAGTATGGCGCTTTCGATGTTGCAGCGCTGCGGCGAAGAGAGTGCCGGCTCACTCTCCCCGAGGAGCCGGGCGAGCCGGGCGAGGATCTTCTCCCCCCGCCGACTTCCGGTTCTGATATGAAAACCTGCCGGCGTCCGCTCCAGGAACAGATCGAAGTTTCCGGGGGTGGCGGCGCCGACCTCGGCGCAGAAGCAGAATTCGTCAGGCTCGCAGGAAAGCCCGATCAGGGTGAGACGCCGGCGCCGCGCCCGGTACCAGGGGTCGGGTTCGGTTGACGTGAAAGCCATGTCCAGGTAGGCGATGCCGGCCAGGTCGCAGGGGTGAAGGGCGAGGAGGATGATGTCCCGGTCAGGGAGGGGTGGGGGGCGATAGCCCGAATCGGGAGCGTAGGTCAGGACCGTTTCCCGGGGGGGGAGGAGGTATTTCTTGGGGGGGAGGAGGGTGCGCCGGTAGTCGAGCCGGAGGTCGGCCGGGGACGCGATCCGGCCGAAGACCTGCACCCCGTCATCGGTCAGTAGCGGTCCATGGACTTCGCCGAAGGTGGCGAGCGCATCCAGGAAATCGGGGATGGAGCCTATAGGCAGGAAGTCCTTTGCCACTGTCGACTCCTTGAATTCCTCGCTTGTCTGAGGGTATGGAAGCTCTCTACTTTTCCCCCAACTATAGCAATGCTCCGAACAGAGTCAAGCGGCCGTCAGCTGCCCACTTCCTTTGCTTCTCCTCTGCTTGACAACGCGTATCGACAGGTATATCGTTCTACTAAATTAAGATCGATAAGGGGCGCGTAATGGAAGCAGTGAAAATTTCCCCGAAATTCCAGGTTGTCATTCCCCGTGAGGTACGGGAAAAGCTGCACCTGGTAGCCGGCCAGCGGATGCAGGTGGTCGCCTACGGCAACCGGATTGAGCTGATCCCGGAGAGGGAAATAGCCGATATGCGCGGGTTTTTGAAGGGGATCGATACCGCCGTTGAGCGGGAACCGGACCGCTTATGAATGTGGTTGATTCTTCCGCCTGGCTGGAATTTTTCGCGGACGGACCGAACGCAGGGGAATTCGCTCTCCCTCTCGCGGACCGGGCTTCTCTCATCGTCCCGACTATCACCATTTACGAGGTGTTCAAGGTGGTTTGCCGCCAGCGCGGAGAAGATGCCGCCTTGCAGGCTACAGCCCTTATGCAGCAGGGGCGGGCGGTGGAGCTGTCGCCGTCCCTGGCAATGACCGCCGCCCGCATGAGTCTGGAGCTGGCGCTTCCCATGGCTGACAGCATCATCCTGGCGACGACTCGACTTCATGATGCGATCCTGTGGACGCAGGATGAGCATTTTCGCAGCCTCTCCGGAGTGCGGTACTTCCCAAAACTTTAACGTGTTGGATCTTGGCTTTGATCCGGCGGGTTAACCGGAAGTCATCGAAGAGAGCCTTATTGACGAAATCTTGAAAAGGAGCTGCTACTGTAAATGGTGGAAGAGATCATCAGGATAGAAACAGCCGACGAACAGGGAAAGCTGCCGGAAGAGGAAGGGATAGAAATCCCCCTCGACAGGATAAACCCGGATACCCTGCG
>JAMPXD010000194.1 GCA_023701365.1 Geobacteraceae bacterium | reverse complement strand
TCCGAACGCCATGGCGACTACGGTAAAAAACATGCATGCTTTGAACAGTTTCATGTAAGGTCTCCTCTTCTTGGTGGTTAGGGTTGGAAGGTACAGGGATATTCCTTCGTAGTCTTGCAGTTCTCGTCGCTGCCAATGGGGCTGTTTTCTCCTCTTCGGCCGGCAAACCCGGGCACTGGTTAATCCCAGCTCTCCAGTTTCATGGTCCCCTTTTCTTCGAGGTTCCCGTGCATCTTGAAGACCTTGCGGAGCATGTGCGGCTCGTGGGCGCTGCCGCTCGCCAGACATTCCTTCAGGGAGCGATCATAGTAATCCTGCAGGATCGGCCGGTACTCCGGGTGCGCGCATTTCGCGATGATCCGCTGCGCCCTCTGCCGGGGAGAGAGTCCGCGCAGGTCGGCGAGCCCCTGCTCGGTTACCAGTACGTCCAGGTCATGCTCGGTATGATCGACATGGGTAACCATCGGCACCACGCAGCTGATCCCGGTGGGGTCTGTCTTCGATGGCCGGGTTGAAGGGGTATGCATGATGGAGAGGTAGGCGTTGCGCATGAAATCCCCGGAGCCGCCGACGCCGTTCAGCAGCAGGGAACCATTGACGATGGATGAGTTGACGTGGGCGTAGATATCGAACTCGACCGGGGTATTCATGGAGATCAAGCCGAGCCGGCGGACCGGCTCCGCGTGGTTGGTGATCTGAATCGGCCGCAGCAGGGTCCTTGAGGTATATTTTTCCCAGTTCGCAAAAAGCCGCTGGATCCCCTTTTCGGAGAGCGAGAAGGAGGCGGTCGTCACGTAGTCGAGCTTGCCCGAATCGAACAGGTCGAGCAGGTTGTCCTGCAGCACCTCGGTCCAGACGGTCAGATTTTCAAAGGGACTGTTGAGGATGCCGCCGACCACGGCATTGGCGATGGAGCCGACCCCGGACTGCAACGGCAGGAGGTTCTTGGGGAGACGGCCATTCTTTACCTCGAACTGCAGGAACTCTATGATGTGGTTGGCTATCTCTACCGAGCTCTCGTCGGGAGCTCCCAGCGGCCGGCCGACCGGGTCCTTGTACGACTCGACGATGGCCACGATCTTGCCCGGATCGCAGGGGATGCTGGTCGAGCCGATCCGGTCTCGCACGGTCAGGATGTTGTAGACCTTCTTGTTGGGCGGGATATCCACCCCGACACAGTCGTGGAGCCCTTCCAGGGACGGTATCTTGGTGTTGATCTCGATGATGATCTTTTCCGCCCTCTCGACAATCTCCGAGACGATCCCTACCGCCAGGGTGGGGACGATGCCGCCATCCTCGGTGATGCAGCTCGCCTCGATTATGCCGATATCGATCTTCCCCCCGTTTTCGAGGGTATAGAAGCCGTAGCCGAAGTCCTGGGCGTACATGGACAGATACCGGTCGCCATAATTGATTTCGCCGGCATTGATCGCCTTGCGGATCGAGGCCCCCTGCTGATGCGGCCAGCGCCGGTCGAGCATGCCGAGCCTTGCCCAGCGGTCGTCCACATCCGTACCGATGGAGGCGCCGGTATAGACGTTGAAGCACATCTTCCCGGTCAGGCCGTTTCTTTCCACGTGATCGGCCAGAAGGCCCGGCACCGTCTTGGGATGCCCCTCGGCAAAGCCGGAGAAGCCGAGATACATCCCGTCCCTGAACATGGGAATGGTGTCCTCGCCACTCATGATCTTCCCATGGAGGCTCTTGTTCCTGATTCTTTTCAGCAGTTCGCCCTGATTTATGTTGCCCATCGAATAACTGCTCCCTTCTTTCGCATTCTGTTGCGGTGATATTCTCCGAGCGCTGGAACGAGCTCAGGGAGTCCATATTTTATATAAAACTGTTTTGCAATCGCCATGCCATACCCTGACAGGCTCTCATTAGCATTGCATGTTATTGATGTTGTGTGTTTTTATGGATAGAATAAGATTCTACAGAAATACAACAACGGCCGTGCTCCAATATTTTAGAGCACCGGCGCAAGCAGCGGCTGCCCCCGTGCCGGCAATTGTCCAATAATACGCGGCGTTGTCATTAAATCTGGATGGCGCGGGGTAGTTTCAGGCGAGATGCCTGCATCCAATATTTTGGACAATAAAGGTGGGTGGCGCGCGAGCTTTAGGGGTAATTGCCTGTTATTGCGTGTGATTTGCGGCGGACGGGGCAGCAGGGGGAAGATACGACATATTGGAGGGAGGATACTATGCTTTAGAGGTGACCTTGCGGGTTATCCCGAGCTTCTTCATCTTTGCGTCCAGGGTGGTGGCCTTGATCTTCAGGATTTCCGCGGCGCCATTCCTCCCCCGGACGCGCCAGCCGGCGCTTTCCATGACGGAGATGATGTGCAGCCGCTCCATCTCTTCCAACGACAGGGTTGCCGCAGACACCACGCCGGTGCTGTCCGGCACGTCGATGACCAGTGTCGGGCCATGGCTCAGGATCATGGCCCTTTCGATCGCATTGCGCAGCTCCCTGATATTCCCCGGCCATGGGTAGCGCTCCAGAGCTTCCATGTTTGCCTTCGGAATGCGTTCGATGGTCTTTCCGAAAACCTTGGCAAACTCCTTCACCATGGCCCAGACCAGCAGAGGGATATCTTCGCGGCGCTCACGCAAGGGCGGGACCGAGATCGGGAACACGTTCAGGCGGTAGTAGAGATCTTCCCGGAACCGCCCCTCCCTTACCGCCTGCAACAGGTTGTGATTGGTCGCGGCGATGACCCTGACATCCACGTCAATGGGCCTTGAGCTCCCCAGTCGTTCAAACTGGCCTTCCTGCAACACGCGCAGCAGCTTGGCCTGCAGCTCCAGGGGGAGCTCGCCTATTTCATCAAGAAAGATCGTGGAGCCGTTGGCAGCTTCAAAGCGGCCAATTTGCCTTGCCGAAGCACCGGTATAGGCCCCCTTCTCATGGCCGAAAAGCTCGGCCTCGATCAGCGTCGCCGGCAGGGCAGCGCAATTCAGCTTGACCATGGCGCGGGACTTTCGCCCACTCAGCCCGTGAATGGCGCCGGCAATCAGCTCCTTGCCGGTACCGGTTTCCCCCTGGATCAGCACGGTGGAGTCCGTCGGGGCAACCTGTTCCGCCTGCAGCAGGACCCTCTGAATAGCGTCGGACTTGCCGATGATCTTCTCGTATTTGTGCTCGACGTTGATCCGGTCGCGCAGATAGAGGTTTTCCGCTTCCAGGCGGTCTTTCAGACTCTCTATTTCAGCAAGGGCAGTCTGGATCTTCTGGTCCGCCCGTTTCCGCTCCAGGGCATTGGCGAAAACCTCCCACAACAGCCGGAGCCGCTGGATGAGAACGTCCGGCCAGTCCCTCTTGACACTGTAAGAGACAAAGGTGATGAAACCGACCACGACTCCGCCGACGCTCGCGGGGATGAACAGGATCGACCTGATGCCGCCGAGCTCTCTGCAGTATTCCTTCTCCTTCCGGAAACTGTCCGGCAGTTCGTCCACGTCGGAAATCTTGAATATCTCCCCATGATGCACCATGGCCTCCCACTCGGGGACTATGCCTGAGTGGACGGCAGGAGGCTGCTTGATGCCGGGCAGCGCATAGGAGTGGGTACAGATCATCTGGCCATTGTCGGGATCGACCCGCCAGACCGTGCTCCGGTCGAACCCGAGAAAGTCGACGATCCTGTGCAGCCCCTGCTCGATCTTTCCGTCCACCTCGGTTACCGGCACGTTGATGAAAGCGGCCGAGAGATCGGAGAGGAGGGCCTCAAACTTGAGGAGATCATCCTGTGACGCATCCTTCAATTTCTGCCCGGTTATATCCCGGACAAAGAGCCCGACACCCTGCGTCACCCCTTCCGCATTCCCGAGCGGATAGCAATTGACAAGCCAGTAGCCCCCCTCTGATCCCCCGGCCGTGCCGGGTCGGGCTACCTCGGCCTCCAGGTCCACAAGCGGCGCTCCCGCTTCGATCACCCCCAGCAGAGTCCGCTCCAGCGCCATGGCGACCCCGGGATCGACCTCCCGGACCGTTCTCCCGATATGTAGCGCAACGGGTTTTCCGCTGAACGCCGCCATGCACTCATTGACAAAGACAAAGCGCAGATCGAGATCGAGGATGGCAAGGCCGATGGGGACCCCCTGACACAACTGCGACAGTCTTGCACACTCGTCCCGGAAATTCTCTGCAGCAGGGAGAAGACTTGCTGGTTTCGACCGCATATATCCGCCTCAGCTCTTCGGAATTGCCCTGTAAGGCGCCGGATTGATTATAACAAACGGCTCTGCAAATGACATCAGAAAAGATAAGCCGTTTAGCGATGATCTTCAGCCACACTCAAACACCCTCCCCTTCAAGGGGAGGGCCGGGGTGGGGATGGGTGCCGGCAGCCTCGAAGCCCCCATCCCCCTCCTAACCTCCCCCTTGAAGGGGGAGGAAGCTGAATAGCTGAAGAGATAATGCAGGGTGAGACGTGAGAGATGAGACGTCAAGGTCACCGCTGTTCCAGCAGCAGGAGGCGGCGGTAATCCTCTTCCGTGTCGATGTCGAAGTGGATGGAGGGGTCGGAAACGGGCACCATGAGTATGCGGCCGGCATACTCCTCGAAAAGGGGCCTGGCGCCGCAGTCTTCCGTGAGGGCCTCGATGCGGGGAAAGGTCTCGCGGCTGAACAGGACCGGGTTGCCGCGCCTCCCCGCGTAAACGGGGAGGACGATGGGGCTGGGGGACGCTTCGTAGGCGGCGAGGATGAGTTTGATGGTCGCCGCGGTGATGAGGGGCTGGTCCCCGAGCAGGAAAAGGACCGCCTCGCTCTCCTCCGTCACTGCCCGCAGGCCGGCCTTGAGTGAGGAGCTTTGGCCCTTGTCGAACATGGGATTGAGGGCCGTCGTCACTCCCCTCCCCTTGAGGAGCGGTTCGATCGCATCGGCCCGGTGCCCGAGAACCACGATGACCCGGTGCAGTGTGGAGGCCAGGGCGCTGTCGACCACGCACTCAAGGATGGTCTGTCCCCGGAAGGGGAGGAGCTGCTTGGTCCTCCCCATGCGGGTTCCCTCCCCCGCAGCCAGGATAATCCCGGCGACTCTGCGAAGACGGTTCATGGCACTGCCTCCAGAGGGTAAGTTCTTGTTGTTACTCGGCAATGCACCGTGAAAAGCTTATTATAACAACCGGCTCAACAAATTACATCTGAAAAGATATCCTGAATTTCCTCCCCCTTCAAGGGGGAGGTCAGGAGGGGGATGGGTGTTTTGGCGCCGACAAAAGCCCATCCCCACCCCGGCCCTCCCCTTGAAGGGGAGGGAGTTTTTTGGGAGTGGCTGAAGTTTAGCGCTAATCGGATATAATTAAGCATAGCGGAATGGACAGACCGTAGACAGTGAAGGGAAGGCAAAGAGGAAATACCAAGGATGATCCCGGTCGAGATCGTTTCCATCGCAACCCTCCTTTACATTGGCCTGCTGTTTGCCGTGGCCTACTACGCCGACAAAAAGGGGGAAGCAGGCCGGAGCGTCATCTCCAACCCCTCTATCTATTCCCTTTCAATGGCGGTTTACTACACCTCCTGGACCTTTTACGGCGTCGTGGGACTGGCTGCCACCACCGGCATCGCATTCCTCGCCTTTTATCTCAGCAACACCCTGATGGCCTTCAGCTGGTGGTTTCTGCTGCGCAAGATGGTGCGTGTCAGCAAGGAACAGAACATCACCAGCTTCGCCGACTTCATCTCCAGCCGCTACGGAAAATCGCCCCTACTTGGCGGAATCGTCACCATTTTCTCCATCGTGGTGATTATTCCGTTCATTGCCCTGCAGCTCAAGGCCGTAGCCTACACCTTCGACCTTCTCACAACCGCTCCCGAAGCCGGCGGCGGATTCAACAACCTCATTCCCGCGCTACCCCCCTATATCGATACCGCCTTTATCGTCGCCCTGATACTGGCCATTTTCGGCATCCTGTTCGGGGCGAGGCATCTGGTCGCCTCGGAGCGCCATGAGGGGCTGGTGGCCGCCATCGCCCTGCAGTCCGTGGTCAAGCTCATCGCCTTCCTCAGCGTCGGCATATTTGTCACCTACGGCCTGTTCGATGGTTTTACCGATATCTTCAGCAGATTCACCGTTCAATTCCCCGATCGGACTCACCTCTTTACCTTGGGTGCCCCCCCCTACACCCTATGGTTTACATTTTTCTTTTCCACCATGCTGTGGGTCATGTTCCAACCCCGCCAGTTCCATCTGATGGTCATCGAGAATTCCGACGAGGAGCACATCAAGGGTGCCATGTGGCGCTTCCCCGCCTACACGTTCCTGATTACCCTGTTCATCATGCCCATAGCCCTGGCAGGGACCATCATTCACGGCGGGGATACCGCCACGGCCGACTTTTTTGTCCTCAATCTCCCCTTGCAGGCAGGTCATCCCTGGCTGGCCATGCTGGTCTTCATCGGCGGGTTCTCCGCCTCGGCCGGCATGGTCATGGTCGAATCGGTGGTCATCTCCACCATGATTCTCAACCAACTGATCATGCCGGTCATTCTGAAGCTCAACATCGGCGCCGCCGACATATCAGGGGTTCTCATCAATATAAAAAGGATCGGCATCATTGCGGTCGTCTTTCTCGGCTACCTCTACTATCGACTCATCGGCGAGTCATACACCCTGATCAACATCGGGGTCGTTTCGCTAATAGCCGCCACCCAGTTCGCGCCCTCCATTATCGGCGGACTCTACTGGAAACGCGCCACCCGGCGCGGCGCGATGACAGGGCTCGTCCTGGGTTTTATCATTTGGTTCCACACCCTCCTGGTCCCCCTGTTCGCGAGGTCGGGATGGCTGCCGCTCGATATCCTGGAAAACGGCCCGTTCGGCCTCGGTTTCCTGCGGCCGCTGGAACTCTTCGGCATGAGCGGCCTCGACATGCTGAGCCACGCGCTGTTCTGGACCCTGTTCTTCAACCTGGGGACGTTCATCGCCTGTTCCATCCTGACCGTTCCGGACAAGATCGAAGCCGAGCAGGCCGTCAAGTT
>JAMPXD010000193.1 GCA_023701365.1 Geobacteraceae bacterium | reverse complement strand
TTCTTGGTCAGCTCGTACGATTCCAGGGTGAACGACAGCACCGCCCCCGGTCCCGATGACTGGCTGTTGTGAACAGCGTACCCCGGATGGCCGGGGAGGCCGGGGAAGAAGACGTTCGTCACCCGCTGCTGCCCGGCGAGCCAATTGGCAATTTTGACGGCGCTTGCCTGGCTCTCCTCCATCCGCACCTTGAGGGTCTTCAGCCCCCGCAGCACCAGCCAGGAATCCTGGGGGCCGAGCACGGCGCCGAAGCCGTTCTGGATGAAGCGGATCCGGCTTGCCAGTTCCTGGTCCGCGACCACCGCGAAGCCGCAGATCACGTCGCTGTGGCCGTTGAGGAACTTGGTGCCGCTGTGCAGGACGATGTCGCAGCCGAGCTCCAGGGGACGCTGGAAATAGGGGGTCATGAAGGTATTGTCCACCAGGGTCAATATCCCCCTGGCCTTGGCCAGTTGCGCCGCCCCCCGCAGGTCGGTGATCTTTAGCAGCGGGTTGGAGGGGGTCTCCAGGTAGATCCCTTTGGTCTCCGGCCGGATCGCCGCCTCGATGACGGAGAGGTCGGTGGCGTCGACGAAGGTTGACTCGATCCCGAGCCGGCTGAACAGCCGGGTCAGGACCCGGAAGGTGCCGCCGTAGACGTCCTCGCAGACCACCAGGTGGTCGCCGGGGGAGAAAAGCAGCAGCGCCGAGGAGATCGCCGCCATCCCCGAGGCAAAGGCAAAGCCGTGGCTCCCCCCTTCGAGCAGGGCGACGGTCTCCTCCAGCGCCTCGCGGGTCGGGTTCCCCGAGCGGGCGTAGTCGTACTTGCCGAAATGGTCCACCGACTCCTGGGCAAAGGTGGAAGTCTGGTAGATCGGCACCGAGAGCGCCCCGGTGTGGGGGTCGGTCTCATGGCCGGTATGGATGATGCGGGTGGCTATTTTCATGTTCCAGTCTCCTTATACGCCCAAGGGGCAGACAGAATAACCAAAGCAAAGGCAGAATCTCTGCACGCGGATCAAATCTGATAACTTCTGATCAAGGCGGATTTACAGGCTTTTGTTTTCAAACCATGACGTTGCCTTTAATCCGATTTTTATCCGAATCGATCAGAAGTTATCCGCGTGAACCGTTATTGACCTGTAGCTTACAGAAGTTAGCCTTCAAAAGCCTGCGCCAGGTCAGCGATCAGGTCGTCCGCGTCCTCGATCCCCACCGACAGCCGCAGCAGCACGTTGTTGATGCCGAGCCGGGCGCGGATCGCCGGCTCGATGTCTGCGTGGGTCTGCACCTCCGGGAAGGTGATCAGGGTCTCCACCCCGCCGAGGCTCTCGGCGAAGGAGATCAACCGGGTCTTCAGGAGCAGCTGCTCCACCAGGGCCGGTTCGGTCACCTCGAAGGCGATCATGGCGCCGAAGCCGCGCGCCTGGCGCTTCAGGATAGCATGGCCGGGATGGCTTTCCAACCCCGGATAATGGACTTTCCTCACCAGCGGATGAGCGGCGAGCCAGCGAGCGATCCGGCCGGCGTTCTCCTGCTGCCGGTCGAGCCGCACCGACAGGGTCTTCATCCCCCGGATGGTGAGCCACGAGTCCTGCGGCCCGAGCACCGCCCCGACCGAGTTCTGGTGGAAGTAGACCCGTTCCGCCAGGGCGGGGTCCTGCACCACCACCAGCCCGGACACTGTGTCGTTGTGCCCCGCCAGGTACTTGGTGGCGCTGTAGACCGTGATGTCGGCCCCCAGCTCGAACGGCCGGAGCAGATAAGGGGTGAGGAAGGTGTTGTCGACGATGTGGAGCAGCCCATGCTGCCGGCAGAGCGCCGAGAGGGCCGCGATGTCGGCAATCTTCAGGAGCGGGTTGGTGAGGGACTCCACGAACAGCGCTTTCGTCTCGGGCCGGATGGCGGCCGCCACGGCAGCCGTGTCGCTGGTGTCCACGTAAGTGAAGGAGAGGTCGTACTGGCCGAAGACCTTCTCGAACAGCCGGTAGGTGCCGCCGTACAGGTCCTCGGTGACGATCAGGTGGTCCCCCCTCTTGAACAGGAGGAGCAGGTTGGCAATGGCGGCCATCCCGGACGAGTAGGCGAAGCCGCGCCCTCCCCCCTCCAGCCGGGCGATCCCCTCCTCCAGCGCCTGCCGGGTCGGGTTTCCCGACCTGCTGTAGTCATAGCCGGTGCTCTGCCCCAGCCCCGGATGGCGGAAGGTAGCGGTCTGGTAGATGGGGACGGTCACCGCCCCGGTCCGGGTGTCCCATTCGAGTCCGATCTGTGCTGCCTGTGTCGCGATGTTCATTTGTTCCTCCCAAAATGAAAAATCCCCTTCCGGGGCGGAAGAGGATTTCTTTTGGGTCATCGCTCTTCCTTATCTCCCGGAACATTGCTGTTCCGCAGGATTTGGCACCTTCCCCTTACGGGGGGTTGCCGCGACGTCATTGGGCCAGTCCCTCAGTCGCTCTGGATAAGAAATCGTTGCTATTCAGTTGTGGCAGCTTCAGCTGCAAAGATATGATCAATTTATCGCACACCTTTCCGAGCTATGTCAACACGTTTTTTAAACAAGCGAAGGGGCCGATGATCCGCTCATCGGCCCCTTCTCGTTACCCCTTCATCCCTGTTACCCCCGCGTCAACTGCCGGTACTTGATCCTGTGGGGTATCTCCGCCGCGGCCCCCAGGCGGCGCTTTCTGTCCTCCTCGTACTCCGTGTAGTTGCCGTCGAACCAGAGCACCTGGCTCTCCCCCTCGAAGGCGAGGATGTGGGTGGCGATCCGGTCGAGGAACCAGCGGTCGTGGCTGATGACCACGGCGCAACCGGCGAAGTTCTCCAGCGCCTCCTCCAGCGCCCGCATGGTGTTCACGTCCAAGTCGTTGGTCGGTTCGTCGAGGAGGATGACGTTCCCCCCCTCCTTGAGCATCTTGGCCAGGTGAGCCCGGTTGCGCTCCCCGCCGGAGAGCATCCCCACCTTCTTCTGCTGGTCGGCGCCGGAGAAGTTGAAGCGGGCCACGTAGGCGCGGGAGTTGACGCTCAGTTTGCCGAGCTGGACGATTTCCTGGCCGCCGGTGATCTCCTCCCAGAGGCTCTTGTCCGGGTCGAGCGCGTCGCGGCTCTGGTCCACGCAGGCGATCTTGACGGTGTCGCCGATCCGGAAGGCACCGCTGTCGGGCTGCTCCTGGCCGGTGATAATCCGGAACAGGGTGGTCTTCCCCGCCCCGTTCGGGCCGATCACCCCGACGATTCCGCCGGGGGGGAGCTGGAAGCTCATCCCCTCGAACAGGAGCCGGTCGCCGTAGGCCTTGGACAGGTTGTCCGCCTCGATCACCACGTTGCCGAGCCGCGGTCCGGGGGGGATGTAGATCTCCAGGTCCTTGGCGTGCCGCTCGCTCTCCTGGGAGAGGAGCTGCTCGTAGGAGCTGATCCGCGCCTTCGCCTTGGCATGGCGCCCCTTGGGGGACATCCTGATCCACTCCAGCTCCCGGTGCAGGGTCTTCTGCCGCTCGCTTTCGGTCTTCTCCTCCTGCTTGAGCCGCTGCTCCTTCTGCTCCAGCCACGACGAGTAGTTCCCCTTCCAGGGAATCCCCTCCCCCCGGTCCAGTTCCAGGATCCAGCCCGCCACGTTGTCGAGGAAGTAGCGGTCATGGGTGACCGCGATCACCGTGCCGGGGTAACCTTGCAGGTGGTGCTCCAGCCAGGCGATGGTCTCGGCGTCCAGGTGGTTGGTCGGCTCGTCCAGCAGCAGGATGTCCGGCTTCTGAAGCAGCAGCCGGCAGAGGGCCACCCGCCGCTTTTCCCCACCGGAGAGGACCTTGACCGGGGTGTCGCCGGCGGGGCAGCGCAGGGCGTCCATCGCCATCTCCAGGCGCGAGTCCAGGTCCCAGGCATCCAGGTGGTCGAGCTTCTCCTGCACCACCCCCTGCCGCTCGATCAGCTTGTCGAAGTCGGCGTCCGGGTCGGCGAACTTCTCTGTTATCTCGTTGAACTCGGCGAGGAGGTTGACGGTCTCCTGCACCCCCTCCTCAACGATCTCCCGCACGGTCTTGCTCTCGTCCAGCCGCGGCTCCTGCTCCAGGAAGCCGACCGTGTAGCCGGCGGAGAGGACCGCCTGGCCGTTGAACTCCTTGTCCACCCCGGCGAGAATGCGCAGCAGCGAGCTCTTCCCCGAGCCGTTCAGGCCGAGCACCCCGATCTTGGCGCCGTAGAAATAGGAGAGGGAGATGTCCTTGATGACCGGCTTCTTGTCGTAGTACTTGGAAACCCGCATCATGGTGTAGATAATCTTGTTTCCTTCATTGCTCATCCGATGTGGAACCTCCGATTGATGATTTTAAAAAAGCGGTCAGCCACAGAGTTCACAGAGGACACAGAGAAAGGCAAAACCTGAAAACCTGCTTTTTGGAAAAAATAAACTGAAAAGACCCAGGATTGCTTTTTCATTGCAGCTTCGGGCGAGCCAGACTTCCAAGCCTGGTTTTCTCTGTGTCTGTGTCCTCTGTGTCCTTTAGGCCCTGTGGGTCTCTGTGGCAAATGTCTTTTTGATTTTAATCGAAATTACCAGTAAACGCCGAGATATGCAACCCCTTCCGCACCCCGGCCGTTCCTTGACAGCAGAGGTTTATCCTCTACACTTTGGTTATCGGCAAAGCTGATCCGATTGCACAAACCCATTTGCAATTTCAATAATGCCTGCGCCGAAAGGTAGAGACGTTGCAGCCGACTCCGCCATAGCAGCATTGGCTGCGACGGCCGGATGCAACGTCTCTACGTCCCTACAAACCGCCTCTATCCCCACAAGAAAGGAGGTGAAACGAATGAAGAAGCCATTGACCAATGAGGCCCTGCTCAAGGAGGCCGCCTTCTGGGACACGATCAAGAAGGCCGCGGAAACAAGCCCCGCCAAGTCATGCCTGAAATGAAAGAGCTGAAAAAGCGGAAGCTGACAGCTGCCGGTCGGCAGCTCCGAAACCCGGGCGGGTATGGCTCCTGGCCATATCCGCCAGTTTTATATCCGGACAGGTGAACTATGGCACTCGCACAGGACTTCGATTTTCTCATCCAGTGGCACCTCACCGAAAAATGCAACCTGCACTGCCGGCACTGCTACCAGTCGGGCAAAAAGGTTCGGGAACTCTCCCTGGCGGAAATCCGGGAAGTGATCACCGAAATCGCCGACATGCTGGCCGGCTGGCAGTCCATCCACGGCGTTACATTCTCCCCGAGCTTCAACATCACCGGCGGCGAGCCGTTTCTGCGGAGCGATTTCTTCACCATCCTTGAGGAGCTCGCCGCCTGCGGCTACGACCTGTTCGTCCTCTCCAACGGCACCCTGATCGATGCGGACAAAGCGGCGAGGCTGGCGGAGCTCGGGGTGGCCGGGGTCCAGGTGAGCATGGAGGGGCCGGAACAAGTGCACAACCAGATCAGGGGACGGGGGAGCTTCGCCGCCGCGGTGAGTGGGGTAAAAAACCTGCTCCGGGCTGGGCTGCCGGTCACCCTGAACGTGACCCTGTCGCGGTTTAACGCCCGCCATGTCCGGGAGATGGCGGGGCTCGCCGCATCATTGGGGGTGCAGCGGCTCGGGGTGACGCGGCTGGTCCCTTCCGGCCGCGGCAGGGAGATGCTCACCCAGATGCTCACCACCGGCGAGGTGCGGCAGCTGTACCAGGAACTGTTCGCCCTCGCCATCCCCGGCCTGACGATAGTGACCGGCGACCCGGTCGCGGCCCAGATGAGCCTGGAAGCGGGCGTCGACCAGGGGTGCACCCCTTACGGCGGCTGCGCCGCCGGGGTATCGGGGCTGACCATCCTGGCGGACGGCACCATCGTTCCCTGCCGCAGGCTCGACATCCCCCTGGGAAACGTCAGGAGCGACGCCCTGCGGGAAGTGTGGGCCACCTCGCCGATCCTGGCCCGACTGCGGGAGAAAAACCTCTACGGGGGAAAATGCGCCGGCTGCGAACGGTGGGGGGGATGCCGCGGCTGCCGGGCGATTGCCTACGCCTGGTCAGTGGCCCAGGGGGAAGACGACTTTCTCGCCGCAGATCCACAGTGCTTCTTGAAATTATGAATTATGAATGATGAAGGGTGAACATTCCTCACAGCAGCGGAAATTTGGGCAGATACCCCATCTTCGCCAGCACCCGCCAGAGCCCGGCCATCCCCATCAGGGCGACGATCAGCCCGACAGAACGGAACATCCGCTCGCGCATGGCGCTGGAAACCGCGGTGGAGGCCGACCCGAAGATGAACAGGACCGGCATGGTGCCGAACCCGAGGGCCGCCATGATCGCCCCGCCAAGGAACGGACTGCCGCTCCCCGCGGCGACCATGAGGGGGCCGTAGACGAGCCCGCAGGGGAGAAAGCCGAGGAGAAGACCGAGGGGAAAGGCGGACAGCGGGGTATTGCCGGAGATCGCCCGTCTGAGCGGCCGGGCTAGCAGGTGCCCGGCAGCGCTCTCCATCGCATAGAAGTTGAACCAGGTCAGCCCTAGCGCCGAGGCGAGGCCGACGGCGATCACGAAGACGTTGGCAGCGCAATAGAACCAGAAGGCAGCGGAGCGCACCGCCAGGAGATCGAGGGAGGAGCCGATCAGTCCCGCTGCGGCGCCGAGCAGGGCATAGGTGGTAATCCGCCCCAGGTTGTAAAATACCTGGGACAGTATCCTGGAAGGGGGCGGGCCGAGACGGTCCGTCAGGGAGAGGGCGGCCACGATCCCGCCGCACATGCCTAGACAGTGGGGGCTCCCCACCAGCCCGGCGATAAAGGCAAGCCATACTTCGGTCATTTTAAACCCAGTTTTGAGTTTTGAGTTTTGAGTTTTGAGTTGCCTGACAAAAAAACATCCGATTATTCGGTCGCTTCATACATTCCTCTAGTCAATTATCAACAAATCCACTCCATCCTTCTAACTCAAAACTCATAACTAAAAACTCAAAACTATTCGTCATCGTCCAGCATCCGGTGCTTGGGGCGCTCAATGTCGTCGAATTCCCCCTTTTTTACCCCCCAGAGAAAGACCAGCCAGCAGCCGCAGCCGAGAAAGAGGGAGAGTATTATTAAAGTAATGAGTGAGCTATCCACGTCTAACACCCGTTATCCGCAGGGAATTCCCCACCACGCAGAGGG
>JAMPXD010000015.1 GCA_023701365.1 Geobacteraceae bacterium | reverse complement strand
TCGTCCGCGAGCCGCTCGCCGAAGTAGCCGAGCAGCACCCGGCGCCGGCAGGTCTGGGCCTCGGCAAAGCCGATCATGGCGTTCAGCTTGTGCAGCTCGATCCGGTTCTGCTCCGGGTTGCCGCCGTTCTCGATGAGGGAACGGGCAATGGCGACGTCGCCGTAGCCGAACAGCACGAGCGCCTCGGCGGGGAGGCCGTCGCGCCCGGCCCGGCCGGTTTCCTGGTAGTAGCTCTCCACGTTGCGTGGGAGGTCGTAGTGGACCACGAAGCGGACGTTCGGCTTGTCGATCCCCATCCCGAATGCGACCGTCGCCACCACGATCTGCAGGTCATCCTTCTGGAACGCCTCCTGGACCCGCTGCCGCTCCCGGTCGGGGAGCCCGGCATGGTACGGCGCGGCCTTGAGGCCCGCCTCGGCGAGCCGGCCCGCCACCTCCTCGACCCGCTTGCGGGAGAGGGCGTAGACGATCCCCGCCTCGCCGGCGCCCCGCTCCTTGAGAAAGGCCTTGAGCTGATTGAGGGGCTTCATCTTCTCCGCCACCGTGTAGCGGATGTTCGGCCGGTCGAAGCCGGCCACGTAGCAGGTGGCGCGCTCAAGGCCGAGCTGCCGGACGATGTCGGTGCGGGTCTGGGGGTCGGCGGTGGCGGTGAGGGCGATGAGCGGCACGCCGGGGAAGAGGGAGCGGAGCCGGCCGAGCTGGACGTACTCGGGACGGAAGTCGTGCCCCCACTGGGAGACGCAGTGGGCCTCGTCGATGGCGAACAGGGCAATATCGATCCCTTGCAGCCGCTCCAGGAAGGCGTCGGTCATCAGCCGCTCCGGCGCCACGTAGAGGAGCCGGAGCCGGCCGGCGTGGAACTCCGCCAGCACCCGGCGCGACTCCTTCTCCCCCAAAGTGGAGTTGTAGAAGGCGGCCGGCACGCCGTTGGCGGTGAGCGCATCCACCTGGTCCTTCATCAGGGAGATCAGCGGGGAAACGACCAATGCCGTCCCCTGCCGGTGGAGGGCGGGCACCTGGTAGCAGAGGGACTTGCCGCCGCCGGTCGGCATCAGGACAAAGGCGTCCTCGCCGCGGATCAGGCCGGTGACGATCTCCTCCTGGTAGGGGCGGAAGGCGCCGTAGCCGAACACGGTTTTCAGGGTTTCGTGGATGGTCATGGTATCTCGCAAATGTTAAATATGATTGTTCGCCCTTTCACGGTGCAAACATTTCTGCAAGAATCGTCAGAATCTCTTCTTGGGTCTGCTTGTCGATTCTGCCGAGCTTTTGAACAAGCCGCGACTTGTCAATCGTTCTGATTTGGTCAAGGACCACTTGACCATCCTTGTCCTTGAAAGTGCACGGCACTCGTGTAGGGTAATTCCTGCCTTTGGTGGTCATCGGCGCAACGATAACGGTAGCAATGTAGCGGTTCATCTCATCGGGCGAAATGACGAGACACGGCCGGGGTTTGCGGATCTCACTTCCGACGGTCGGGTCCAGGTTGACCAGATATACATCGAATCGTTTGATTACCATTCCCATTCGTCCTTGTCCCACTCTGTTTGTCCGCTCAAATCCTCGTCAATCCTGTCGTCGCCGCTCTCAGCCATGAGCCTGAATTTATCTCCCCACCCTTGACGGGGGCGAGAAGCCGAACGAATAACTATTTTTTCGTCTTCTACTTCCAGTTCCACTTCCGTTCCAAGATGACTCTGCTCAAGGAGAATCTTGGGAATGCGTATTCCCTGTGAATTGCCTATCCGAATTATGTTTGTCCTCATGAATGGAGTCCTCCAAATAACTGTTTAGTGCCTACATTGTAATTACCACAGTGCGAGGCGTCAAGAGTTTTCGTTCATTTCCCGCTAAACAATTACTTTGGAATCAGATAATCCCGTGCAGCGGCCCGCCGGGCGCCCCCAACTCATCCACCCGCCGCTCGATCCCAGGATCATCAACCAGCGGCGGCGCATGGTGCGGCTTGGTCCGGGCGTCGATGATGAGTGCCCCGCTGCACCCCCAATGCTTGCAGACCGCACCGCTTCCCACCCCGTAGATGTCGGTGGCGGGATTGGAGCGGGTGAAGACCACCCAGAGGAAGTTGTTGAGGGTGCGGGAGACGAACTCGCTGTCATCGACCAACACCACCAGGGGAAAGCGGTTGAGCGGGTCATCCGGGGCGAAGGAGGCGGCAAAGGCGGCCATTGCCGGGTCCTCGCAGCCACGGGAGGCGGCACAGGGGGGGCCGCTCACCGCCAGGACGCCGGGGAGGGAGACGCGGGGATCGCGGAAACCGTCCGGCAGGCGTAAGCCTGCCGGGAGCTCGGTCGGCAGTTCCCGCCGTTTCGGTCCGGCGGCGGCGATGACCACCTTCGACCCCCTGTTGAGGGCGGTGCCGGAGTAGTCGAGGGTGTCGATGGTGGTCTGCGTCTGGAAGTGGAGGTCGCGTCGCCAGTCGGCCCTTTCCAGGACATGGCGAAAAAAGGTCGGGATGTCGTGGCAGTCCAGCCCCGGGTTATCCTCCCGGGCAGAAATGAACAGGTACTTGGCAAGGGAGAGCTGCCCCTGGCCGAGGATGGCGTTGGCGAGGGTGAGGAGCTCCCGGGGCTCCCGCTCCCCCCCGTAGGGGAGGTAGCGCTCGGAGCCGATGGCCAAGAGGAGCGGGTGGACCCCGGCGGCATCAACCGCGTGGACCGCATGGACTCCGGGGACCACCGTCGGGATCAGCGGGCCGGTCAGCTCGTGGATGAAGGCGCCGAAGGTGGTGTCCTCCTGGGGGGGGCGGCCGACCGTGGTGAAGGGCCAGATCGCCCCGTCCCGGTGCCAGACCTTTTCCACCCGGAGCACCGGGAAGTCGTGGGCCAGGCTGTAGTAGCCGAGGTGGTCGCCGAACGGCCCCTCAGGGAGGGTCCGGTCCGGGTCGATGGTGCCGCTGATGCAGAAATCCGCCTCGGCCGGGATCGGCATCTCGCCGGGCCGGCAGGCCAGCTCGATCCTGCGCCCCCCCAGGAGCCCGGCGAAGGAGAGCTCTGGCATCCCCTCCGGGAGCGGCATCACCGCCGCCACGGTGAGGGCAGGCGGGCCGCCGACGAAGATGTTGACCTTGAGCGGCATTCCCGCCGCGAGCGCCTCGGCGTGGTGGACGCCGATCCCGCGGTGGAGCTGGTAGTGGAGGCCGATCTCCTCGTTCAGACGGTAGCGGTTGCCGGCAAGCTGCACCCGGTACATCCCGAGGTTGGAGTGGCGCCAGCCGGGGCGCTCGACGCTCTCCGAATAGACCTGGGGCAGGGTGATGAAGGGGCCGCCGTCGGCAGGCCACGACTTCAGCTGGGGGAGTTGGTCGATGGTGGTCGTATGGGACAGGATCGGGCCGTTCCCGACCTTGCGGGGGAGGAGGTGCAGGGCTGCCGGCACGGTTCCGAGGAAGCCGAGGGGATGCTGCAAAAGGGCCGCGGGGTTGACCTTCAGCTCCACCAGCCGCTGGATGTCGTCCAGGGTATCGCGGAACAGGAACCTGGCCCGCTCCAGGGTGCCGAACAGGTTGCCGAGCATCGGGAAGCGGCACCCCCTGGCGTTGCTGAAGAGGAGCGCCGGCCCTCCCACCTGGTAGACCCGGCGCTGGATCGCCCCCACTTCCAGGTCGGGGTCGACCTCCCGTTCGATCCTGATCAGGGCGCCGCTGCTTGCCAGATCATCCACACATTCCCGCAGGTTGCGATACCCCATGGCTAATCCCTCATTCTTCCTCTCTCTGCAAGCTCGATCAACGAAGGTAAAACTAAAGTAGTCCCCGGCAAATTGTCAACTCAATTCCGGCCCCCTCCCGCAAAATTGGCTGAAAACCGCCACCCGCTGGCCAAATTCAGCCACTTTCCTTGTCCGGGCCGGCGCATTGCAACCACTGACTGGCTTAAATACAAGGATCTTCAGGTTTTAAAAAACCGTTTCGGATTGGCATTCATGTTGCTACTAAAACAGTATCTCATTTATTCGTATTCGATTTTATCATCCCTTAGAACGACTTATCGAATACATAGTTAATAGAAAAAGGTTTTACACTGGGCACAAATAAAGGGTAGATACAAAGAGAGATGGACAACAGGCGCGGGACGTTGCTTCGCGACCCCGCAACATTCCAAAAAGGAGAATAAACATGAAACTGAAATCGTTGTTTATCACCACCCTGATGCTGGCATTCGCCTCGACCGCCATGGCCGCCCCGATCGTGATCAAGTTCAGCCACGTGGTGGCCGTGAACACCCCCAAGGGGCAGGCGGCCGAATACTTCAAGAAGCTCGCCGAGGAGCGGACCAAGGGAAAGGTGAAGGTCGAGGTCTACCCGAACAGCCAGCTCTACAAGGACAAGGAGGAGATGGAGGCGTTGCAGATGGGCGCGGTGCAGATGCTGGCCCCCTCGCTGGCCAAGTTCGCCCCCCTGGGGGTGAAGGAATTCGAGGTGTTCGACCTCCCCTTTATCTTTGACGATTACAAGGAACTGCACAAGGTAACCCAGGGGCCGCTGGGGCGGAAGCTGCTCAACAAGCTGGAGCCCAAGGGTATCCTCGGCCTTGCGTACTGGGATAACGGTTTCAAGGTAATGAGCGCCAACAAGCCGCTCAAGGCGACCGCCGACTTCAAGGGGCAGAAGTTGCGGATCCAGTCCTCCAAGGTGCTCGACGCGCAGATGCGCTCCGTGGGAGCCATTCCCCAGGTAATGGCCTTTTCCGAGGTCTACCAGGCCCTGCAGACCGGTGTGGTTGACGGTACCGAGAACCCCCCTTCCAACCTGTACACCCAGAAAATGCACGAAGTGCAAAAATACGTGACCCTCTCCAACCACGGCTATCTCGGTTATGCGGTGCTCGTCAACAAGAAGTTCTGGAACGGCCTCCCTGCCGACATTCGCGGCCAGCTTGAAAGCGCCATGGTAGACGCCACCAAGTATGCCAATGACGTCGCCAAGAAGGATAACGACGAGGCCCTGGCTGCCGTCAAGAAGTCCGGCAAGTCACAGTTCATCGCCCTGACCCCCCAGGAGCGCGCCGCCTGGAAAAAGGCGATGGATAAAACCCACAAGGACAACATGGGCCGGATCGGTGCCGATATTGTCAACGAAGTCTACAAGGAAACCGGCTACAATCCCAACTAGGCAGCACCCGACAAAGCCGCTGTGCTCCACGCAGCGGTTTTGTCGCGCCTGAAGCTTGAGCAGACAACCACCACGCAGGAGAATGAACGTCATGATGAAATACCTTGACCACCTGGAGGAATGGATAATCACCTTCCTCATCGGCGCGGCGACAATCGTCATCTTTGTCGCCGTCCTCCACCGCTACTTGTCGGGCTTTCCGATTCCGGGCCTGCAGGACTGGCTGCTGACCCTCAACATGAGCTGGGCCCAGGAGCTGTGCATCTACATGTTTGTCTGGATGGCCAAGTTCGGCGCCGCCTATGGCGTACGCACCGGGATTCACGTTGGCGTGGATGTACTCATCAATCGCCTCCCCGAGAAGTGGCGCAAGGCATCGGTGCTGTTCGGCCTCTCAAGCGGCGCTCTCTTCACCGGCCTGATCGGCACGCTGGGCGCGCGCTTCGTCTGGGAGAACGGCTTGCACTACGCCCTGTACACCCTGATCGGGATAGCCACCGGCGATGTCCCCCAGGGGCCGATCACCCCGGATCTGGAGTGGCCGACCTGGATTGTGTACTCGGCCATTCCCCTGGGGTCGTACCTGATGTGCTTCCGGTTTCTGCAGGTGAGCTGGAGCTTTGCCCGCACCGGCGAACTGCCTCACCACGACGCGGCACACGTCGAAGGGATCGGCGAGGCTGAGGGTATCGGACTGACGGTGGACCCGATCCATCCCGCCGGAGTTTCGCACGGAGGTGTCAAATGAGCGCACACGTTGAAAGTATGGCACCGATGACGACAGGCCGGGCCGCCGCCTGGGTGGGGGGTATTGCGGCGGCGCTGCTGGCCATCGCAATGCTCGGCAAGGCCGGCATCGTCTTTGCCCTGTTGATCGGGCTGATGCTGACCGGCATGCCGATTTCCATCTCGCTCGGCCTGACCGTGCTCACCTTCCTGTTCTTCATGTCGGAAGTTCCGGTGGAAGCGGTGGCGATGAAGCTTTTCACCGGCATCGAAAAATTCGAGATCATGGCGATCCCGTTCTTCATCCTGGCGGGCAATTTCCTCACCCACGGCGGCGTGGCGAAACGGATGATCAACTTTGCCACCGCCATGGTGGGGCACTGGCACGGCGGCCTGGGGCTGGCGGGAGTAATGGCCTGCGCCCTGTTCGCCGCGGTTTCCGGATCGAGTCCGGCCACGGTCGTTGCTATCGGCTCGATCCTTCTGCCGGCAATGGTGAAGGCCGGCTTTCCCAAGAATTTCGGGGCCGGGGTAATTTCCACATCCGGTTCTCTCGGCATCCTGATTCCACCCTCCATCGTGATGGTGATCTATGCCGTGGCCACCAACTCCTCGGTGGGTGCGCTCTTCATGGCCGGGGTGGTCCCGGGGCTCATGCTCGCACTGCTGCTCGGTTCGGTCGCCTGGTATCGCGCGAGAAAGTACAACTACCCGCGCCTGCCCAGGGCCAGCTGGGCTGAACGGCTCAAGGCCCTGCGCGAGTGCATCTGGGGACTGCTGCTGATCGTGATCGTCCTGGGGGGGATCTACAGCGGCATGTTCACCCCCACTGAAGCAGCAGCCATAAGCGCCGTTTATGCCTTTATCGTCGCGGTTTTCGTCTACAAGGACATGTCGTTCAAGAGGATACCCAAGGCCCTGCTGGACTCGGCCAACATGTCGGCGATGCTGCTCTATATCATCACCAACGCGGTGCTGTTCTCGTTTCTGATGACCTCCGAGCAGATTCCCCAGATCATGGCAGATTGGATCATCGGTCACAACCTCGGGATGATCTCCTTCCTGCTGGTTGTGAATCTGCTGCTGCTGGCTGCCGGCAACGTAATGGAACCCTCCTCCATCATCCTGATCCTCGCACCGATACTGTTCCCGGTGGCGATGCAGCTCGGCATCGATCCGATCCACTTCGGCATCCTGATTACGGTGAACATGGAAGTCGGCATGTGTCATCCGCCGGTCGGGTTGAACCTGTACGTGGCCAGCGGCATTACCAAGATGGGGATTACCGAACTAACCGTGGCAGTGCTGCCATGGCTCATCGCCATGGTGGGGTTCATGCTGCTGATCACCTATGTCCCGGCGATCTCCCTGTGGCTGCCGCATATGCTGGGGTACTGATTATTTCGTGGCTTGCGCCAGCTCAGTGCCCAAAGAGACTGACCAGATAAGCGTTCAGGGGTTCCCGATGAACGCAATGAAAGGGAAGGAAATGAAATGGATCGCTGCGAAGGATGAACTGCCGAATGCGTCTGAACGCGTTCTCCTTTTCACCCCGTATCCGGTTTTCGGCCATGATTACGCGTGCGTGGGAAACAAGGAGAGCATCACGACCTGTACCGTCAGGATAAACAGGAGGCAGGTGCCTGTTTTTACCCACTGGATGCCGTTGCCCCCAAAACCGGAGCAGCACTCCTGATGCCGGGCTTCGCTAACTGGAAGAGCACATGATTCCACGGCCATCCGGCTCGACCTGCCTCCGCCAGCAATAACGGCCAGACCCTGAACATGAGAAGCCCCTTTGGCGGTATACCGGCAAAGGGGCTTCTCGTTTCAGTGTCTGCTATTTCCCTTTGCCATGCTGCGCCTGGACCTCCCTTACGCCCCCCCGCCGAGCACCTTGTAGAGAGTCACCAGATTCGAGAGCCGGGACAGGCGCGCGGTGATCAGATTCTGTTGGGCGCCGTAGAGGGAGCGCTGGGAATCGAGCACGTTCAGGTAGCTGTCGACCCCCTTCTCGTAGCGCGCCAGGGAGAGGCGGTAGCTCTCGGCGGTGGCGTCGGTGAGCGACTGCTGCGCCGCCACCTGGTCGTCGATGGTCCCCCGCTGGGCGAGGGCGTCGGCCACTTCCCGAAAGGCGGTCTGGATCGCCTTCTCGTACTGGGCCAGGGCGATGTCCCGGTCCACCTCCGCCACCGTCAGGTTGGCCTGGTTCGCTCCGGCGGTGAAGATCGGCAGGGTGATCTGCGGCGCGAAGCTCCAGGCAAGGGAACCGGCCTTGAAGAGCCCGGCCAGGTCGTCACTGCCGACACCGATGCTTGAGACCAGGGTGATGCGGGGGAAGAAAGCCGCCCGCGCCGCGCCGATGTTGGCGTTGGCCCCTTTCAGCAGGTTTTCGGCCTGGAGGATGTCGGGGCGGGTGAGCAGCACCTCCGACGGCAGACCCGGGGAGACATCCTTCATGGCGGTGAGGGTTTCGGAGAGTGCCGGCGGGAGGAGCTCGGCCTCTACCTGCGAGCCGACCACCAGGCGCAGGGCATTCTCGTCCTGGGCCACCAGGGAAGTAAAGCGGGCGATGTCCACCCGCGCCGCCTCGACGCTGGTCCGGGCCTGGTAAAGATCGAGGGCCGAGGAGACGCCCGCCTCGAAGCGGCTCTTGGTGAGATTGTAGGACTGCTGCTGATTCGCCAGAGTCTCTTTGGCGAGCTGCAGCCGCTCCCGGTCGGCAGCGAGAGTGAGGTAGTTGCTGGCAACCTCGGAAACCAGGCTGATCTGGACACTGCGCCGGGCCTGCTCGGTGGCCAGATACTCCTCCAGGGCCTGCTCCTTGAGGCTTCGCACCCGGCCGAACAGGTCCAGCTCATAGGCACTGACCCCCAGGCCGACGCTGTACTGGTCGACGGTATCGGCCCGGCCGGTAGCCGTGAACGCTTCCGGCAGCCGCTGGACACTGCCGTCGGCGCTGGCGTCCACCTTGGGCAAGAGGTCGGCGCGCCGGATCTGGTACTGGGCCCGGGACCGCTCGATGTTGAGGGCGGCGACCCGCAGGTCACGGTTGTTCTCCAGGGCCAGGGCGATCAGCTTTTGCAGCTTTGCATCGACGAAGAACTCCTGCCAGGGAATGTCGGCCACCGCCTTCGCTGTTGGAGCAGCGGCCTCCGTCCTGTAGGCCGGACCGTCGGGCCAGGCGGCCGGAACGGGTGCGGCGGGCTGCTCATACTTGGGGGCCATGGTTGCGCAGCCGGCCAGGGCGCCGGCCAGAACGGCAATGATAACTGTAGTGCGGATCATTTTGTCATCTCCGGATATATGTACAGGGGCAAACCAAACAGGAAAAATAAAACCTTAAATTGGCCTTTTCGGGTTCGTCTCAATTCACCTCCGGGGCGGTGGCAGCAGCAGCCGGTTGCAGGGAAGGTTGCTCCGTCCGCGACCGGGCAAAGAGCCGGGAAACCAGGACAAAGAAGAACGGAATGAAGACCAGGTCGATGAAGGTGGCCGACAGCAGTCCGCCGGTGACGGCGGTGCCGATGGCGTTCTGGGCGCCGGCGCCGGCCCCCTTGGTGAGCGCCAGCGGCAGGGTGCCGAAGAAGAAGGCGAGCGAGGTCATGATGACCGGCCGCAGCCGGATCTTCACCGCCATCAGGGTCGCCTCCACCAGTTCATGCCCCTGCTGCATCTGATCCTTGATGAACTGGATGATCAGGATGGCGTTCTTGGTGGAAAGTCCGATGGTGGTGAGGAGCCCGATCTGCAGATAGATGTCGTTGGGAAGCATGCGCAGGCTGACCGCCGTAACCGCCCCCACTAGCCCGAGCGGCAGCATCAGCAGGTTGACGAAGGGGATGGTCCAGCTTTCGTACAGGGCGGCGACGGCGAGAAACACCACCAGCAGCGAGATGGCGTACAGGGCCGGCGCCTGTTTTCCCGCCTGCTTTTCCTCGTAGGAAAGGCCGGTCCACTCGAAGCCGATTCCCGGCGGGAGCTGGGCCGCCATCTTTTCCATCTCCCGCATCGCCTCGCCGGTACTCACCCCGGGCGCCGCCTGCCCCTGGATCTCCATGGAGGGAATGCCGTTGTAGCGCTCCAGGCGGGGCGAACCGTACTGCCAGCGGGGGGTGGCGAAGGCGGAGAAGGGGACCATCTCCCCCCGGTTGTTGCGGACATACCACTTGCCGATATCCTCCGGCACCATCCGGTAGCCGGCATCCGACTGGAGATAGACCTTCTTCACCCGGCCGTCCTGGATGAAGTCGTTGACATAGGCGCTCCCCCAGGCGGTGGCGAGGACATTGTTGATGTCGGTGACCGACACCCCCAGGCTGCCGGCGCGCACGTCGTCGATATCCAGCTTGAACTGGGGGGTGTCGTCCTGGCCGTTGGGGCGGACCGCCACCAACTTCGGATTTTTCATCGCCATGCCGAGCAGCTGATTGCGCGCCTCCATCAGCCTGTCGTGCCCGAGGCCGCCGCGATCCTGCAGCTGGAGATCGAAGCCGTTGGCCATCCCCAGCTCAATCACCGCCGGTGGCGCAAAGGCGAAGGCCATGCCGTCCTTGATCTTAGAAAATGCCCCCATGGCCCGGCCGGCAACCGCCTGCGCCTTCAGATCGGGGGTCTGCCGGACTTTCCAGTCCTTCAGCTTGACGAAGGCGAGGCCCATGTTCTGGCCGCGGCCGGCAAAGCTGAAGCCGGCAACGGTGATCAGCGAATCGACCGCCCTGTTCTCCTTCTCCAGGAAGTGCTGCTCCAGCTGCTCGATCACCTTCAGGGTCCGTTCCTGGGTCGCCCCGGCCGGCAGCTGCACCTGGCAGATGATGAACCCCTGGTCCTCGTCCGGCAGGAAGGCGGTCGGGAGCCGCAGGAAGAAGACGACCATGGCCGCGACGATGGTCCCGTAAATGAGCAGGTAGCGCACCGGCTTGCCGAACGAGCGGCCGACCAGCCCCTCGTACTTGCCCCTGCCGCGGTCGAAGACTCTGTTGAACCGGCGGAAGAACCCCTTGAACCACCCCTGTTCCCCCGGCGAATGCCCCTTAGCCACCGGCTTGAGGAGCGTCGCGCAGAGCGCCGGGGTGAGGATCATCGCCACCAGGACGGAGAGGATCATGGCCGAGACGATGGTGATGGAGAACTGGCGGTAGATGACGCCGGTGGAGCCGGGGAAGAAGGCCATCGGCACGAAGACCGCGGTCAGCACGGTGGCGATGCCGACCAGGGCGCTGGTGATCTGCCCCATCGACTTGACGGTCGCCTCGCGGGGGGAGAGCCCCTCCTCGGACATGATCCGCTCGACGTTCTCCACCACCACGATGGCGTCGTCCACCAAGAGGCCGATGACGATCACCAGGGCGAACATGGTCAGGGTATTGATGGAGAAACCGCTGGCGAACAGCACCCCCATCGTGCCCAGGAGAACCACCGGCACGGCGATGGTGGGAATCAGGGTGGCCCGGATGTTCTGCAGGAACAGGAACATCACGATGAAGACCAGGAAGACCGCCTCGATCAGGGTACGGAGCACCTCCTCGATGGAGATCTTCACGAACGGCGTGGTGTCGTAGGGGTAGACCACCTTCGTCCCGGGGGGGCAGAACCTTTCCAGCTCCGCCATCTTCGCCTTCACCCGCTCGGCGGTATCCAGGGCGTTGGCGCCGGCCGCCAGCCGGAGCGCCATGGCGGCGACCGGTTTCCCCTTGTAGCGGGCGAGCATCTCGTAATTCTCGGTGCCGATCCTGCTCTCGGCCACGTCCCTGAGCTTGACGGTGGAGCCGTCCGGGTTGGTGCGCAGCACGATGGCGTCGAACTGCTCGGGGGTCTGCAAGAGGCTGCGGGCGGTGATGGTGGCGTTCAGCTGCTGCCCTTGGGCAGCCGGCATGCCGCCCAGCTGGCCGGCGGAGACCTGGGCGTTTTGCGCCTGGAGCGCGGCGATCACGTCGTTCGGGGTCAGCCGGTAGTTATTCAGCTTGTCGGGATTCAGCCAGACCCGCATGGCGTTCTGGGAGCCGAAGACCGTCACCTCCCCTACTCCCTGCACCCGGCTGATGATGTCCTGGATGTTGGAAACCATGTAGTCGGTGAGGTCGTTGCGGCTGAGCGTGCCATCCTCGGAGACGAGGCCGGCGATCAGCAGGAAGTTGCGGGTCGACTTGACCACCTGGATCCCCTGGCGCTGCACCACCTGGGGGAGCAGCGGCGTGGCGAGCTGCAGCTTGTTCTGCACCTGCACCTGGGCCACGTTCGGGTCGGTGCCCGCCTTGAAGGTCAGGTTGATGGCGACCGACCCGGCCGAGTCGCTGGTGGACGACATGTAGAGCAGGTTGTCGATCCCGTTCATCTTCTGCTCGATGACCTGGGTGACGGTGTCCTGCACCGTCTGGGCGGACGCCCCCGGGTACATGGCATTGATGGAGATCTGCGGCGGCGCGATGGAGGGGTACTGGGAGACCGGCAGGGCCTTGATCGCCAAGAGCCCCGCCAGCATGATGACAATGGCGATCACCCAGGCGAAGATGGGTCTGTTTATGAAAAAGCGGGACATGGAGAAGCTCCTTGAAATGATCGGTCCGATCCGACTGATCCGACTGATCGGTCTGATCCAATGATTACAGCTTTTCCCCCGGCTTGGCTCCGAACGGCACCGCCTTCACCTGTGTGCCCGGCCGCGCCTTCTGGATCCCCTCCAGGATGACACGGTCGCCGGCCTTCAGCCCTTCGCTCACCAGCCAGTTGTCGCCGACCGTCCGGGCGACCTTGATGGTCCGCGGCTCCACCTTCTCTTCGGCCCCGACTGTCATGACCACGGCTTCACCCTGCGGATTGCGGGTGACCCCCCGCTGCGGCACCAGGATCGCCTGCGGGCTTTCCCCCTCCTCCAGGACGGCGCGGACGAACATGCCGGGAAGCAAGGTCAGTTTCGGGTTCGGGAAGACCGCCCGCAGGGTGATGGAGCCGGTGCTCTGGTCCACGGTCACTTCCGAGAACTTCAAAATGCCCGGCTGCGGATAGGCGCTGCCGTCCTCCAGCAGCAGTTTGACCCGGGCCTGGGCCGACCCGTTCTTCTTCAGGAGGCCGCTGGCCAGGTTCTGCTTCAGCTTCAGCAGCTCGGCGCTGGACTGGGTGACGTCCACATACATGGAGCTGAGCTGCTGGATGGTGGCCAGCGCGGTGGGCTGGTTCGCCGTCACCAGCGCCCCCTCGGTCACCGATGAGCGGCCGATCCGTCCGGAGATGGGGGCGGTCACCCTGGTGTAGGCCAGGTTGATCCGGGCCGTCTCCACCGCCGCCTTGGCAGCCGCCACGTCGGCCTCGGCCTGCATGAGCGCGGCGCTGGCGTCGTCATAGTCCTGCTGGCTGACTGCCTTGATCTTCACCAGATCACGGAAGCGCTCCTCCTTGAGGCGGGCCGGAATGAAATTGGCTTCGGCCCTGGCCAGGGCCGCCCGGGCGCTGTTGTAAGCCGCCTGGTAGGTTGCCGGGTCGATCTGGTACAGGACCTGGCCCGCCTTCACGTCGCTCCCCTCGGTGAACAGGCGCTTCTGGACGATTCCCCCCACCTGGGGGCGCACTTCCGCGATCAGGTGGGGCGAAGTCCGGCCCGACAGTTCCGTGGTCAGCGTTACCCGCTGCGGCTCAACCACCACCACCCCCACTTCGGGAGGCCCGCTCGGCGGCGGTCCCGCTGCGGTGGTCTTTTTGCCGCATCCGGTCATCATGGCGCCCGCCAGCAGAACTCCCACGGTGGCGATCAGCTTGGCTTTGTACGTGGTTTGCATAGACACCTCTATTCAATGTGCAGATATTTGCCGGCCAGGCCGGCTACTTGTCCTTTTTCACGAAGGCAATGACGGCCGCCAGCGCCCAGACCGCCATCACTACTGCGACAAATATGGTCATCGCGTCATCCTTGGCAGCAGATTTGACGTTATCCCGCTGCCGGCTAAAATACTATTTGAATGAACATTCATTCCATTTGGCCGAAAAGAAACTTTGCTTGCGCTGCGCCCCTCTCCTTATCTCCTGATCCCGTCCCAGCACGCCTCGATGGCCCGGGCGATCAGGGCATCGTCCAGGGAGACGAAGCCGAGGATATGGTCCCGCGCCATGGCGAGCAGCGGACCGAAGGCCAGGGCGAAGAGGATGACCAGGGGAAAATCCTTCATCACCTGCTGGGACACCCCTTGCTCGAACAGCTCGCGGAAAACGTCACAGCCGCCATTCTTCCCATGCTTTCCCAGGATTTTGTCCCGGCGAATCGCCACCCCGTAAGGGGAGTTGTGGAACTGCTCCAGGTAGCGGAAATCAAGAGGATTCTCGATGAAGTACCGCAGCAGGGCCTTGCCGAGGTGGAGAAACCGCTCCCGGAACGGCTTTTCCGTCGCGTATCCCTCCAGGAGGACCGCGTAGATCTTCTCCTCCACCTCCCGGTAGAGCTCGGTGATCAGGACGTCCTTGTTCTCGAAATAGCGGTAGATCGTCCCGGCGCCCACCCCTGCCCGGTCGGCGATCATGGCCATGGGGGCGCCATGGAAGCCATGTTCGGCAATGAGCTCCAACGCGGCACGGACTACATCGTCGCGTTTTTCTGGTTTCGTCATGGCAACCCCCGGAATGAACGTTCATTCCAAAATACGACCATGCCCGTCTGCTGTCAAGATATTTCGTGCAATGAGGAATACGATAATCCTAAAAACGGCAGTCAGCCACAGAGATCACAGAGTAATTACAACAAAAAATCCGTTTTTCAGGGTCACCTTATTGGTGAACTGGTTTAAATCTGTAACTGCCTGGATTTTCTCTGAGAACTCTGTGTCCTCTGTGGCCAAATGATTTTTATAGGATAATGGGGAGGTGAGTTGAAGTTGCATAACGCAAAAACCCTCCGCCAGCTGTGGCTGACGGAGGGTTTTTGCATTCATTACTGCGGGTTCCGGTTCAGCCTTGCTGCGCCAGGATCTCCCTGCCAAACGGCGAGATCTCCCGCAGCCGCCGGATGATCGGGGGGAGCTCCCGGATGATCGTGTCGATCTCCGCGTCGCTGTTGAAGCGGGACAGGGAAAAGCGGATCGAGCCGTGGGCGCAGGTGAATGGCACCCCCATGGCGCGCAGCACGTGGGAGGGCTCCAGCGACCCGGAGGTGCAGGCGCTTCCCGAGGAGGCACAGATCCCCTTCTCGGAGAGGAGCAGCAGGATCGCCTCCCCCTCCACGTACTCGAAGGCGATGGAGACGGTGTTGGGGAGCCTCTCCGCCGCGCCGCCGTTGATCCTCCCGGCCGGGATCAGGCGCATCAGCTCCAGCTCCAGCCGGTCCCGCATCCCCCTAACCCTGCTGTTCTCGTCCTCCATGTGCCGGGCCGCCAGTTCGCACGCCTTCCCCAGGGCGATGATGGAGGCGGTCGCCTCGGTGCCGGCGCGGCGGTTCTTCTCCTGGTGCCCCCCCACCATGAACGGCCGAAACGGCACCCCCTTGCGGAGATAGAGGGCGCCGATCCCCTTGGGTGCATGGAGCTTGTGCCCCGACAGCGACAGCATGTCGATGGTCGAGGCCGCCATGTCGAGGGGGATCTTGCCGACCGCCTGGACCGCATCGGTGTGAAACAGCGCCCCCTTCTCCTTGACTATCGCCCCCGCCTCCTCGATCGGGAAGACCACCCCGGTCTCGTTGTTGGCGTACATGATCGAGACGATGGCGGTGTCTTCATCGATGGCGCGCCGCAGCTCGTCCAGGTCGAGCCTCCCCTCGCCGTCCACGTTCAGCTCGGTCACCCGGTAGCCCCGCTTCGCCAGGTTGCGGCAGAGGGTGAGCACCGCCGGGTGCTCGACCCGGGTGGTGATGATGTGTCGCTTTTCCGGGAACACCTCCAGGGCCGAGCGGATCGCCGCGTTGTCGCTCTCCGTTCCGCAGGCGGTGAAGACGATCTCCTCCGGGGAGGCGCCCAGAAGCGCCGCCACCCGTTTTCTCGACTCGTCAACCTTCTTCTGCACCTGGCCGCCGAAAAAGTGCATGGAGCTCGGGTTGCCGTACAGCTCGGTGAAATAGGGGCGCATCTCCTCGAAGACCGCCTCGTCGACCTTGGTGGTGGCGTTGTTGTCGAAATAGATCTCCTTCATCCCTCCACCTCCTCGACCGTGATGTCATCGGCAACCAGCTCGCGCAGTTTCTGCTCCACGAACCGGGCGGTGTACCCCGACGAGACGCAGCCGGCGCACGCCTTGCGGAAGGCGATCTGGACATTGGCCCCGGCGATGTCGATCAGCTCCAGGTCGCCGCCGTCGGCCCAGAGCTGGGGGCGGACCTCCTTCTCCAGGACATCCTGGATCAGCTGCATCTTGCGGAGGTTGGTCAGCTTTTCCGGCTTTTTCCGCTCCTCCTTCGCCTGTTCTCCCATCACCTCTGCGATCAGCTCCTTGATCCGCGGGATGCAGCCGCCGCAGGCCCCCCCCGCCTTGGTGAAGTGGGTCACCTGCTCGGAGGTGTGGAGCTTGTTGGCGGCGATCACCTTCCTCAGGAAGCCGTCGGTCAGGCCGAAGCACTTGCAGACGATCTCCCCTTCCTGCTCGCCGTGATCGTGGTCGTGGGACGGCAGCGCCACCCCGCGGTATTTGGCAATGGCCACTTCCAGGGCCTCCTGCCCCATGACCGAGCAGTGCATCTTCTCCTCCGGGAGGCCGCCGAGGAAATCGGCGATCTCCTGGTTAGAGATGGCGAGCGCCTCGTCGAGGGTCTTCCCCTTGATCATCTCGGTGAGGGCCGAGGAGGAGGCAATGGCGCTGCCGCAGCCGAAGGTCTGGAACCTGGCGTCGACGATCCGCTCCTTGTTGTCGTCCAGCTTCAGAAAAAGCTTCAGGGCATCGCCGCAGGCGAGGCTCCCCACCTCTCCCACCGCATCGGCATCCTCTATCTCTCCCACATTTCTCGGGTTCAAGAAATGTTCCTTTACCTTATCGGTATAATCCCACATGGTTCCTCCCTGCTGTATATATATTGAAAATTATTATAGTCCAAAAGATTTCCGTTTTACAACCACGTTTACCTATAGATAATCCGCAGATTATGCCAGAATGAACTCCCGCCCCGCCTTCATCAGCGCCGCCAGCCGCTCCGGCCCTGAAGCCTCACCGTACAGCCGCACCACCGGCTCCGTCCCCGACTTGCGGAAGAGGAGCCAGCTGCCGTCCTCCAGGATGAACTTGTTGCCGTCGATGGCCACCGTCTCCCGCACCCTGACCCCGGCGAATTCCCCGGGCACGGACAGAAGCTTGGCCGGGAATGCCTCTTCCAGCTCCGGTGAGAGGGTGATGTTCTCCCGTTTCGTCAGGTAGCGCCCAACCTGGGCGTAAAGCCGCTCCAGGAGTGCTTTCACTGATAAGCCCTCGCGGGCCACCATCTCCGCCACCAGGAAACAGGCGAGGATGCCGTCCTTCTCCGGGACATGTCCCTTGATGGTGAGACCGGCGCTCTCCTCGCCGCCGATGATGATCTTGTCCTGACTGATCAGCTCGCCGATAAACTTGAAGCCGACCGGGGTCTCGTAGACCTCGATCCCGTGCTTTCTGGCGACCGCATCGACGAGATGGGAGGTCGCCACGCTGCGCGCCACCCCGCCGGTCATCCCCCGCACCCTGACCAGGTAGTCGAGCAAGAGGGCGATGATGTAGTTCGGCTCGATATAGCTGCCGTCCTCGTCGACGATGCCGAACCGGTCGGCGTCTCCGTCGGTGGCCAGCCCGAGTTTTATGTCAGGGTCTTCCCTGACGATCCCGATGAAATCCTGGATGTACTTCTCTGCGGGCTCGGGGGGAAATCCGCCGAAATAGGGGTCGCGCCGGGCATTGACCAGTTTCACCCGGCCATGGTGGGACAGGAGCGGTTCTTCGAGATAGCCCCTGGCCGTGCCGTAGAGGGGATTGAGAGCGATGGTGCCGAGCCGGGCAATCGCTGCGAAATCGACCTTCCCGGCAAGGCTCTCCAGGTACTCCGCCCTGGGATCGATCTCCTCCAGGAGTCCCTCCCGTACGGCGTCATCCAGCTGGCGCTCCCGGTAGCAGAACTCGCCCATCATTTCATTGGCGCGCCGCTCTATGTCCCGGGTGGTCTCGGGGAGAGCCGGCCCCCCCCAGGAAGGGGAAAACTTGATGCCGTTGTATTCGGGAGGGTTGTGGCTCGCCGTGAAATTGATCGCCCCGGCGGTCCTGCGGCGCAGTATCTCGTATGCGATCACCGGGGTCGGGGTATCACGGTTGCAGAAGAAGGTCTTGATCCCGGCGCCGGTCAGCACCCTGGCCGACTCCTTGGCAAACCGCTCCCCCATGAACCGGGAATCGTAGCCTACGACAATCCCCTTGTCCCTGTCCCCCTGGGCAATGACGTAGTCCGCGATGGCCTGCGTGACCACCTTGACGTTCTCGAAGACGAAGTCCTCGCACAGAATCCCGCGCCATCCCGATGTCCCGAAGGTGATACGCCGCATGTTCCCTCCTCCCGCCGCATTTCGGATACCTGGTGAAACAGATCAAGGTTAATATAGAGGCCCCGTCGAGTCAAGGAAAAGGGGGAAGGGAGCGGATTTTTCCTGTTGACTTTTTTCTTTCAAACTTGTTAGAGTTAAAAAACAGAACGCAAGCGCAGCAAAACTAAGAGGAGGATTTACAATGCAGTGTCAAACAGTTCTTCCCGGCTCGGAGTGCACTTTTTGGGGAAAACGTGGTTGCACTTTTACAGAAGGGTCATGCCAGGTCGTTGTTGAGAACTGCGAAGGCTGTGAAAGAGTCGTCGCGGGTTCCATCGGCCAGGTATGCAGCGCCTATCCCGCCCCCGACAGGAAATGGCTGGGGGGGATCTGCAATTTCGCCACCCATGTAAAAGTGGAGATCAAGAGCGAAGAAACCAAGATGAATCCTCTCAAGGCTTCCAAGAAGGCTTCTGGCGGCAAGAAGAAATAATCCGGTTTTTTCCACTTAGCCTGAAAAGGGAGGATCGCATCCTCCCTTTTTTATGGCGCATTTTCCGGGCGGGCGACAATCCGCCCGGTCCCTTCTGCAGCGTCAAGCAGCCACGACACACGGTGAACAGCATGCCATTTGCATACCTCGCCTGCCCCGCATGCGGTGAGAAGGTCAAGTCATACCTCAACCCCTTTCCCGCCGTCGATATCATCATCGAAGTTGCCGGCGGCATCGTCCTCATCGAAAGAAAGAACGCGCCGCTGGGGTGGGCGCTCCCGGGCGGGTTCGTCGATTACGGGGAGTCCCTGGAGCAGGCCGCGGTCAGGGAGGCGAGAGAGGAGACCTCACTCGCCATCGTCAACCTGCGCCTGCTGGGATGTTATTCCGACCCCCAGCGGGACCCTCGCCAGCACGTCATCTCCACGGTCTATGTGGCACGGGGGGAGGGTACGCCCCGCGCCGACGACGACGCCGCAAGCCTGGCGGTCTTCCCCCTTTCTTCCCTGCCGGAACCGCTCTGCTTCGACCACCGGAAGATCCTCGAAGATTACGGTCGCCTCAAGAACATGGGGTTGATCTAGTACCGCCCATCTTACGCGAACAGCCTGATTTCCGGCTCCTCGCGGATCAGCTGCAACTCCCTGGCGTAACGGAAGAATGTTGCAACACCTTGCAGATGGCGGGGGGTGAGGTCATAGGAGAGGGTCTGCCAGTAGTCGATCAGGGCTTCCCGCCCCAGCCACTCCCGTTCCTTGCAGGTATCGGCAATGCTTTCGAAGGACTCATAAGCGCGCCTCTTGGCGGCAATGAGGCCGGCCGCGAGAGATTGCACTTCGCTCCTGTTCCGGGATACCGCCTCACGTGTTACTATCCAGAGCGCGAACACGAAAGGGAGGCCGGTAAACCCGAGCCATAGTTCCCCCAGATCGTAGACGAACAGATCACGGTTTGCCATGCTCTCCCTGAGGGCGGCATCACCGATGAGCAGGAGCGCCCTCTGCTTCTCGATGGCTTCCCGCAGCGGGAGGGTGGTGCGCTGAAACGTATTGCTGAAGCCGTATTGCCTGGCGAGGATGATCCTGAGGAGGTTGACCGAGGTATCAGACTCGGTGGTCAGGGCGATGGCCTGATTGTCCAGCTCTTCAATCGGCACACGGGAGAAGAGGAGCACGCTCTTGACGGGACCGTCGGAACTGATGGACATCTCGGGAAGGAGCAGATATTTCCCGGGGAATTTGCCGTATTCGAAGGAAGAGGAAGGGGAGACGTCGATTTCCCCACGGCGCAGCATACCGTTGAGCTGCGCCGGAACGCCCCTGATAAAGCGGTAAGCGGCGCAGTCGCAGTTATCTCGCAGCGCCGCGAATATAGGGGTGCAGTTGGCGTAGTCTATCTGTCCGATCCTGAGAGTCACCGCTGCCTCGCACAAAAAAAGAAGGCGAGATCACTCTCGCCTCTGGTAAATCCGCACCCCATCGCCCCTCACTCATTTTCCGCGACATACTCCTGGTACTCATCCGCGCTCATCAGTGATTTCAGCTCCTCGGGCGCGGCGATCTCCACCACCACCAGCCAGCCGTCGTCATACGGGTCGTCGTTGACGGGCGCCGGCGCGTCCGGCAGGTCCCTGTTGACCTCCAGCACCATCCCGCTTACCGGGGCATAGAGCTCGGCCACGGTCTTTCGTGCTTCCACGGAACCGAAGGAGTCGTCCTGCTCCAGCTCGTCACCCACCTCGGGAAGTTCCAGGGCCGAGACGGCCCCCAGCTCGTGCTGGGCGTAATCGGTTATCCCGATCACCCCCCTCTCCCCTTCGACCCTCACCCAAAGGTGCTCCTTGCTGTACTTGAGTTCCTCGGGAAATTCCATGACTACCCCAAGACCGTCCGATCGAGAAAACTGGTGTCGATATTCCCTTCGATGAAATCCTTGTTGGCCATGATCGCCTTGTGGAGCGGGATCGTGGTCTTAATCCCCTCGATGATGTACTCGTCCAGCGCCCGCGCCATCCGCTTGATGGCAGCCTCCCGGGTATCGGCATGCACCACCAGCTTTGCGATGAGGGAATCGTAGTGGGGGAGGACGGTGTACTGATCATAGACGAATGAGTCGACCCGGACCCCCGGTCCCCCCGGTGTATGATAGGCGGTAATCTTGCCGGGAGACGGGGTGAACTTGACCGGGTCCTCGGCATTCACCCGGCATTCGATGGCATGGCCGCTGATCTTGATGTCGCTCTGCTTGTAGCGGAGCTTTTGCCCTGCCGCGGAACAGATCTGCTCCCGGATGATGTCCACCCCGGTGACCATCTCCGTTACCGGGTGCTCCACCTGGACCCGGGTGTTCATCTCCATGAAGTAGAAGTTGTTCCCCTTGTCCACCAGGAACTCCATGGTGCCGGCACTGTTGTATCCGACCGCCCTGGCGGCCCTGACCGCGGCCTCTCCCATTGCCTTGCGCAGCTCCGGCGTGCTGACGGTGGAAGGGGCCTCCTCGATGATCTTCTGGTGGCGGCGCTGGATGGAGCAGTCCCGCTCCCCCAGGTGGATCACGTTGCCGTGCTTGTCGCCGAGGACCTGGATCTCCACGTGGCGAGGGTTTTCGCAGTACTTCTCGATGTAGACCTCGGGATTGCCGAACCCAGCCTGGGCCTCGGCCCGGGCCGTGGCAAAGGCGTTAGGGAGGGCCGCCGGCGAATGGACGATCTTCATCCCCCTGCCACCGCCTCCGGCAGTGGCCTTGATGATTACCGGGAAACCGATCTTCTTGGCGATCTTGACCGCCTCGTTGACGTCATGCACCCCTTCCTTGGTGCCGGGGAGGATCGGCACATCCTCCTTGATCACCGCCTGGCGGGCGCTGATCTTGTCCCCCATGATGCGCATGCTCTCCGAGGTGGGGCCGATGAAGGTGATCCCGCAATTCTCGCAGATCTCGGCAAAGGCGGAGTTTTCGGAGAGAAAGCCATAGCCGGGATGGATCGCTTCCGCATCGGTCAGTTCGGCGGCGCTGATGATGGCGTTGATGTTCAGGTAACTCTGGAGGCTCGGCGGTGGACCGATGCAGACGCTCTCGTCGGCCAGCCGGACATGGAGGGATTCGCTGTCCGCGGTGGAGTAAACCGCCACGGTCTTGATCCCGAGCTCCTTGCAGGCCCTGATGATGCGGAGGGCGATCTCCCCCCTGTTGGCAATGAGGATTTTATGGAACATGCATTAACTCCGTGCAAATGGCTAAGGGCTAAGGGCTAAAGGGGTTGATTTTACCTTTCGTCCTTAGCCCTTAGCCTCGCGCCTGTTTTTTATAGCGACTCGACGATGAACAGTTCGTCGCCGTACTCGACCGGATGGGCGTTCTCCTTGCAGATCCTCAGGATCTTGCAGCGGAATTCGGCCTCGATTTCGTTCATCAGCTTCATCGCCTCAACGATGCAGAGGACCTGTCCCTTTTCAACAACCTGCCCCACCTCCACGTAGGGGGGGGCGTCGGGAGCCGGGGAACGGTAAAAGGTCCCCACTATGGGAGAGGTGATCGCCTTCCCCTTTTCGGGAGCGACAGCAGGGGCCTCGGGTGCCCTCTCGGCGGGCGCCGCGGAAGGCTGCGGGGGGGCCGCATGGGGGAATCCGGCCATCGGCGGCGGGGCCTGGTAATGAATGATCTCCGGCTGGCTCCCCCTCTTGATCCGGATCTTCTCCTCTGCGCTCTCCATTTCGAACTCGGAAATATCGGTTTCCGTGATCATCTTGATCAATGATCTGATATCCTTGACATCCATCTATGCGTCTCCTTTTTCATAATTTACGGTGTTAAGGGTGAAGGTTCAAGTTTTCTTGACGGTCTTCAAGCCTTCAGTCTACCAACCTGAACATTACAGTATCGTCAACTCCTTGGGGACCTTTGTCAGGAGACGGCAGCCGTCCCCCTCGACCAGCACGGTGTCCTCAATCCTGACGCCACCCCAGTCCGGAATGTATATCCCCGGTTCGATGGTGAACACCATCCCTTCCTCGACCACCCCTTCGCTCCTGAACGAAACGACCGGTTTTTCGTGCACCTCAAGGCCGACCCCATGCCCCAGACCGTGACCGAAATAGCTGCCGTACCCCTTCCCTTCGATATAGCCCCTGGCCGTGCCGTCCAGTTCCTTGAAGGTTATCCCCGGCCGCACGGCCGCCAGCGCCCGGTCATGGGCGTCCTTGACAATGCCGTAGATCTCTTTCTGGCGAGGGTCCGGCTCTCCCACCGCAACGGTCACCGTTTCATCCGAATGATATCCCCGGAATACCGCGCCGAAATCGAACGTAACCAGTTCGCCGTGGCCAATCACCCTGTCGCCGGCCTTGCCGTGGGGGAGTGCCCCCCTCGGGCCTGAAGCGACGATGAAGTCGAACGATTTCTCGTCGGCCCCGGCCCGCTTCATGGCGAACTCCAGGTCAAGGGCCAGCTCGCGCTCCACTGCGCCCGGCCTTATCCGCACGAGCAGATCGAGAAAGGCGGCAGAGGCGATTGCCGCGCTCCGCTCAAGAAGCCCGATTTCTTCGGGCTCCTTGAGCATCCGCAGCTCATCCAGCTCCCCCCCGATGGGAACGAATTTCACCTCGGGGAGCGCCTCGGCAAGGGACCTGAACAGCGCGACCGAGGTCTGCTCGGCCTCAAAGCCGGCCCTCCCGATCTGCGCGTCCTTCAGGAAGGCGGTAACCCCCTCCAGCTTCCCCCGATATTCCCTGATCTCCAGGCCGGCAACCTCAAGGGATGCCTGGCTGGTATAGCGGGAATCGGTCAGGAAACAGCCGCCATCCCGGGCCACCACCAGAACCCCGTCGCTCCCGGTGAAACCGGCCAGGTACCTGATATTGGCGAGACCGAAGAAGATGACGGCGTCTACCTCGAACCGGTCCAGATACCTCCGGGCGGAGGAAATTCTGTCATTTCTAGCACACATGGAGCCCTTATGACAATCCTTTTTTAATATGGTTAAAAATAGCCCTGAGACCCAGAAGATAGCTCTCCGCGCCGAAGCCGGAGATCTGTCCCACTGCCACCGGGGCGATGAAGCTTCGGGTCCGGAACTCCTCCCGGCAGTGGATGTTCGAGAGGTGGACCTCCACCGCCGGGAGAGCGACCGCGGCGATAGCGTCCCGGATGGCGACGCTGGTATGGGTATAGGCGGCGGGATTTATCAGGATGCCGTGGCATGAGCCGGCAGCGGCATGGATCCGGTCGATCAGGGCGCCCTCCGAATTCGACTGGCAGATCTCCACCTCGGCCCCCAGTTCTCCGGCCAATGCCGTGATTGCGGTGTCGATTTCGGCCAGGGTCACTTTCCCGTAAACGCCCGGCTCGCGGCTCCCCAACAGGTTCAGGTTCGGTCCGTGGAGCACCAGTATTTTCACTGCAATGCCTCCGCAAGCCTCGGGGCGTCACGCTTCAGGAGATAGCGTCCCTTGCCGAAGTTCCCATCCTTGCCCAGCACGAAAACCACGAAGAATTCCCCGTTGACGGGACGGACGATGACCCGGGTAAGCCCGGTGGTTATGGATATCTCTTCCATCTCCCCGGTCTTCAACACTTCGATCGTTCTCCGGATCTCCTTCAGGAGCGTGGCATACTCCACGGACAGCAGCTGGATGTCCAGGGCCGCATCCTCTTTGATGTACTCATCGATCGGGATCCCGTCATAGCCCATGATGACCGCACCCTGGCCTCCTTCGACCCGCTCAACCATCCCTCGCAGAATATCCCTGAACGACATCAGCGCCTCCTCCTGATAGCATCGAGCCACTTCTCCAAGGTCTCGATCACCTGCTCATCCGCAACCGCCCCAGCCTGCATCTCCTCCGGCGGGGCGGCGCTGCCGACACTGCCGACACTGCCGACACTGCCGACACTGCCGACACTGCCGACACTGTCCGCTCCACCCGCAGCCTCCGTCTCCGTCACCTCGCCCGCCAGCAGGCTGTGCCGGGCATTGGCCGCGTCTTCATCAATGGCCTCTTTCAGCTGATAAAGACGCTTCTTCAACTCGGCATTGTCCGGATCGGTTTCCAGCAGCTCCCGGTAAATCGTCAGGGCGCGCTTGACAAACCCCTGGGAGACGTAGAGCTCAGCCAGAGTAACGGTCGACAGCGGGTTCTTCGCCTCCCGGGCGGCATCGTCCTTTTCCGCCGGTGAAACGATGAATTCGTCTTCTGCGAGCAGATCCTCGTCGGTGAGTTCCTCTATGATCTCGGCATCTTCCAGGTCAATCCCGTCGTCCGTGAGGGGGTCGGCATCTTCAATGGCGAACTCGGGAAAGAACTCCTCTTCTTCCCCCGCGCCCTCCCCCGCCATGGCCAGTGCCTGGAGGGCTGCCGCCGGCGCGAAATCTTTCAGGGAATCGAGGAGTGCCCGGCTCTCGGCGTCATCGGGGCTATGGGAGAGGATCAGCCGCAAGGCCCTCGCGGCGGCCGTGGTGTCCCCCTGCTCCAGATACAGCTGACTTAAGAGCTTCTGGGCGAGCAGATTGTCGGGTGTCATGCCGACCACCTTTTCCAGCGCCCCCCTGCTTTCGTCTTTCATCCCCTTCTCGTAATAGGCCCTGCCGAGGGCCATATGTCCCCCGACGTAGTCGGGATGGACCTCGCAGCCGCGCTGCGCCACGGCAATGGCTTCATCCAGCAGCCCCTGCTTGCGATAGAGCTCAGCCAAAGGGGCAAAACAGAAGGAACCGGGCTCCCTGGCAAGGGTGTCCTCGAATTTCTTGATGTCCGCCCAGAATGAGGTTTCGTCGTGCTCCATCGTCACTCTCCGATGCCGGCAGCTTCCAGCAGGGCCTCGATATCGGTTACCCTGCCGATATGGAAATCACCGATCCCCCTGTTGAACACAAAATTCAGCCCCCTGTCCCTGACTTTCTTGTCCCGCAGCAGCGCGTCCCTGTAAGCTGCGGCGTCGAAAGACGGCAGCCTGGTCGGGAGACCGAGCGTCTCGAGAAGGGCGATGATCCGCTCCGTCTCGCTCTTGCCGGAATGGCCCATCCGCTCGGATACCCTGGCCGCCCGGGCCATCCCGATCGCCACCGCCTCGCCATGGGTATATTCCCGATAACCGGTGAGGGTCTCGACCGCGTGGCCGAAGGTGTGGCCGTAGTTGAGCACAGCGCGAAGGCCGGTTTCCATCTCATCCTGGGCAACGATCTCCCCCTTCAGCGCGCAGGAACGTTTGATCACCGTCAGCAGGCTCTCCTTGTCCCGGGCCAGCAGTCTGTCCGCGTTGTCATGAATGAAATCAAACAGCCCGCCATCCATGGCAACGCCGTATTTCACCACCTCGGCCATGCCGCTCAGGAACTCGCGCTCGGGAAGGGTGTCCAGGGTCGCCACGTCCACCAGGACAGAAACCGGCTGGTAAAAAGCCCCGATCAGATTCTTCCCTTTTTCGTGATTGATGCCGGTCTTTCCCCCGACACTGCTGTCGACCTGGGCAAGGAGCGTCGTCGGAACCTGAACGAACGGGATGCCGCGCAGATAGGTGGCGGCGGCAAAGCCGGCGACGTCCCCCACCACCCCGCCGCCGAGGGCGACGATAAAAGAGCCACGGTCCAGGCCGCAGTCGATCAGCCGGCTGTAGATCTCCTTCAAGGTCTCGATGTTCTTATACTCTTCGCCGTCGGGGATTTCAACCTTGTACACGGTGAAGCCGGCCTGCACCAGCGCAGCCCGCACCGGCTCATAATAGAGAGCGGCCACGGTAGGATTGGTGATTACCGCCACGCTGCTTCCCAACTTGAGGTCACTGCAGATAGTGCCTATCACAGACAGGACATCTTGTCCGAACAGGATCTGATAGCTCCGCTTCTCCAAATTGACAGTTATCTTATCCACAACCATGCATCCTTTTTAGTAATACTAAATTTTAATGCACAACATCTTCCTTCTTTTCGCCGCAACTGTCAATTCTTATGTCGGCATCATGCACTAGAACGTCCGCAGGTAGTCGAGATAGCCCTCGAAATTACGCTGCGCCTCGGCAACGGAATCGCCGCCGAACTTCTCCAGGAACAGATTGGCTATCTCTATTGCCACGACAGCCTCGGCAACCACCGAAGCGGCGGGAACGGCGCAGACGTCGGATCTCTCTACCGTGGCCTCAAAAGGCTCCTTGGTATCGATGTCCACCGACCGGAGCGGCTGGTAGAGGGTGGGGATCGGTTTCATGGCAGCCCTGACCACTATCTCCTCGCCGTTGCTGATCCCTCCCTCGATCCCGCCGGCGTTGTTGCTCTTCCGGTAGAATCCGGTCCGCTCGCCATGGACAATCCGGGACGACTCGTAGTAGATCTCGTCATGGACCCTGGAGCCGGGGTTGCGGGCCGCATCGAAACCGAGACCGATCTCCACCCCCTTGATGGCCTGGATGCTCATGAGCGCCATGGCAAGCCGGGCATCGAGCTTTCTGTCCCACTGGACATGACTGCCAAGGCCGACCGGCACGCCGGACACAACCACCTCGATGACGCCGCCGACCGTGTCTCCCGCCTCCCTCATCCGGTCAATCAGGCCCTTCATCTCCGTCTCGGCGTCAGCATCCCAGGTGAACAGCGCCGAATCAGCCGCCAGCTCCTTCAGTCTTGCGAGGGGGAGTTCGGGACGCGTCGCCTTTATCCCCCCCAGCTCCGCCACGAACCCGCAGACGGAGATGCCGAAGCGGGCCAGGAAGACCTTGGCGACCGCGCCGACCGCCACCCGGACCGCCGTTTCCCGGGCGCTCGACCGCTCCAGGATGTTGCGCACGTCCCGCTGGGCGTACTTCATCGCCCCGGGGAGGTCGGCATGCCCCGGCCGGGAACGGGTCACCCGGATCTTGTCGTCCCGGTGGATCTCGTAGGGTGACATCTTCTCCTGCCAGTTGACCCAGTCCCTGTTCTTCACGCAGAGGGTGACCGGAGAGCCGATGGTCTCCCCCCAGCGGACCCCGGACAGGATCTCCACCCTGTCCTTCTCGATCAGCATCCGCCCGCCCCGGCCGTAGCCGCACTGGCGGCGGGCAAGGTCGGCGTTGATCGACTCTTCCGATATGTGCAGACCGGCAGGTATCCCCTCCACAATCGCGGTCAATTGGGGGCCGTGGGATTCACCGGCGGTAAGGTAACGCAGCATTGATTGATTCTCCTTTGCTTCAAACAAATGCCAGGGGACCCCTGGCATTTGCTCTCTCTAAACGTTTTCAGGTAAAGGCAGTCATCCTATTTAACCGGAGTAAACATGGACTTGATACGCCTCATCCCCAGGCAACCGATGACAAGGATGAAGATCGCCAGGATGCCCGTAAGCGGGGGATGCTTGACCGCGAAGATCAATGGGGTAAGCAGCCAGCGGGTAACCGTCCGCAACAGCTCGTGCTCCCTTATGAAATCGGCTATCGGCGGGCTGTGCCGGTAATAGAACTCAACGAAAGACGTGCCGGCATCGGATTTCAGCAGCACACTATCCCTGAATTTCCTCAAGACCATGACCTGGGGATCGAGATAACTGCCGTATGCAGCAGTCGCAATGAAACAGCCGCTCTTCCCGCCCGTGGTCGGTACCGGGCTGGTCGCCCCGGTACCCGTTCCGCCAGTGCCGCCGGTGCCGCCGGTATCACCTGTGCCACCGGTATCGCCGGTGCCGCCGGTATCACCTGTGCCACCTGTACCGCCTGTGCCGCCGCTGGTCAAACCGGTCCCGGCAAGATTGATCGCTTTAGAGAGGGACTTGTCGGTGTTGATGGTCAACTGGCCGCTGGCAGGACCGTCCGCTGCCGGGAGAAACCTGACGGTCAGGGTGCGTGATGCGCCGGTAGCCAGGGAAAACGGGAATGCCGGAGGATCGACCAGCGCGTATGCCGTGCCGCTCAGGCCGGTGATCGACATTATGTTGTAGGTGATGGTGCTGTTGTTGTTGATCGTCAGGGTAAGGTCCCTCGTATCACCTGTCGGGACGGTGCCGAAATTGAGGGTGCCGTCATTTGCCCCGTCGTTTTCGCTGATCTCCATTGACGGCGGCACCCCTATCCCCTGGATGGAAATAGTGCTGTTGCCGGCATCGCTTTGCAGGGTGAAGTTCCCGGTAAAGGTGCCTCCTGAGGTCGCCAAGAATGTGGCCGTGAGGGTTGTCTGACTGGACGGGACAAGGTTGAGTACCTTCCCGTCGTTGCATGCACCCAGTTCGGTCGGCAGGTTCTCGAAGCTGAATGGTGCTGCTAGCAGAGGTTCGACGCAATCGACTGACAGGGTCGCATCACCGGTGTTCTTGATATTGAAGGAATATCTCGCCAGCTGATTTACGGGGATGTTGCCAAAATCAATGAGCACGGGAGACAGGGTGGTGTTATCCGATTTAAGCAGAGTCATCTGCGGTTGTCCCAATGAGAACCTCTGCCCGTAGATATCCGAAGCTGTTGCTGCAAGATTGCGGGCGTCCTTCCAGAGGGTGAGGAATTGCTTGCCGGTTGCGTCAGTGGCGGAATTGTAGGCGAGAACGGGGTTCAGCTGATTACCGGCGGCGGTGGAGATGGCATAATTACCGCCACTCAATGTCCCTTCCGTGTTTACGTACTGACCGTAAATGTCCAGGTTTTCCAGGGAAACCGTGCCATTGCGGCCGTCTTGCCACACGACGAAGTAGCGGTCAAGGGTCGAATCGTAAGTGGCAAATGGCCTGGTTTGCTTGGAGTTGGTTACAATGGCATCTTGGGCGCCATCAGAACTTATGATGAAATTGCCGTTATAAGGGCTGCCGCTGGCGGAGAGGATGAGCTGACCAAAGATTTTGGTATTGCTTCCGCCCCGCATGTCCTCCCAGGCGACCAGATAACGTTTTGCGGTCGGATCAAAAGCGGCGACAGGATAGAAGGAAGCATTGGCGGTGTTGTCGATATCGATTCTGGTGGCCAGGGTGACGCTGTTTGGGTCCAGGGCGCCATCGGTAATCCCGTAGATGTGGTTGGCGCTATCGGTGACCGTAGTCGTAAAGGTCTGGGTGATAAGGTCTGCCAGATCCGCTGTCTCATTGGAATTGCGATCGGTGGCCGTGCAATCAAGTTTATGGGAATTCCTGATTCCCTCAAAAACTATGAAACAGTTACTCGACACCGAGGAGCAGGCGATATCTACACTATTTACTGTACTGAAGGTCTCGTAATCGAATGTTTCATTCAATGCTGACGGCATCAAATGCGCCGTTTCCCTGACATTGGTGGTCTGGGAATTACGGATGACGTCCGCGCCGATCACAGCGGGGTCAACAATGCTCGGCAGCGGCGCGAGATCACTCCCCGCCAGGCGCGTGTAGCCGACGGTGCTCCCCTGGTTGATCACCCAGTTTGCAATGGAGCCAACGGTGAAGGGAAAGCAGAGTTCCGATATGGAGAGATTGCTCCTGTTCTCCGCCCAGGCAATCCAGAACTGGTCGCGGACCTGATCGTAGACAATCTTCGGGAGCTGCCTTGATACCAGGGTGTCACCGTCGTCGACTATAGTCTGTGGCGGGAAAACCGAAAAGTAGACGTAATCCAGGGTAATGTCCTGACCGGCGGCTGGCGCTGTGGCAAAGGTAACGGTCACAAAGCCGTTGTTGTAGTTGATTGTACCGCTGACAGGAGTTGTGAAGCCTCCTTTGCCATTATCGTTTGTCACGGCTGAACCCGCGACCCTAGCAAGAATGGTTCCCGGCAGGATCGGGAAATGGGCAAGTTGCTTGCTGAAAGTCGTCGCTGTCCCGTCTCCGGTACCAACACTCTCATCGTTCACGAATTGCGGCGCGGTGGTCGAATAGTCATACCTCCGCTTGGGATTGAAGTTGACCGAGGTCCCGCCTCCGGGTGCTGCCGGGGCATAGGAGCCACAGGCACTGGCGACAGGAAACGTGGTTATGTTGGTGTAGTAAATATAACTGGCGCGCGTATCCTGCCAGACCACTACGATTTCTCCGCCGCTCGCGGGCCGATATGCCGCCCGTGGCGCCGTCTGGTTGCCGGGATCGTTGACGATCTGAAAAGAAGCACCGCACATGGTCCCATCAGGATTTATGAACTGCCCGTAGATATCCGCACCGGTGCTGTTCCTGTTCCGCCAGTCTTCCCATACGGAAAAGTAGATATTCTTGTCGGCGAGATAGATCACGAAGGGGTTCTGCTGGTCATCTGCGGCGTTGGAAACGACAATCCCGGCCCCCTCCAGCTTGGCGAGGATTCTGCCGCCGCTCGGCGTTGTCTCGACTCCGAGCAAGGCCGGGTTTTCAGAGACGGTCGCTGTCTTATCGCCGCCGTTGCAGCCGACAAACATGCCGACAGCAAGAACAGCCAGGATATAACGTATTGACTTGAAGATCATAACCCCTCCATCGATTTACAAACAGTCAGACAAATATAAATAAGCACTGCCTCCAAAAATCAGGAGGACCGGTCGGCGAATGCAACGTTCAGGCTGGTTTCAAAAGTGACCCGGGTGCCGGTGTTGACCTCCAGCCCGTTAAAGGTGATGAGCACGTAATACTGAAACATGGTTGCGGTGCATGCCTGCAGGTTCTTGTCGTTCATCAGGGAATACTTGAGGATTTCCGGAGCTACCGCGATGGGGAGGCTCAGAGAGCCACCGGCGGGAATGGTGGTGCCGATGATCGACCCGTTGATCGCGGGCAGTGCCGGCGAGCTGCTGTTCGCCGGCGAGAACGTTATGGTGTAGCTGTCGATCTTCACCGGCGAGGCGGTGCCGGTGAAACCGGGGTAAATGGTGGAGGTAATCGTCACATCAACATTGTCGGTCGCATATGTCCCTCCGGTTGAACCGTCTACAGTGCAGCTATTTCCGGTTAGGACATCGGATTCTAGCCTGGTGGTGCCAGATTGGGCGGCGACCGTAACGGTCTTGAACTCAGCGACTCCGCCACCCGTTGAACCACCACAGGATGCCAGCGCCAGGGCAGAAGAAGTTATCACCAGCAACCTGACCACAATTCCTTGTTTCATTTACAAGCCTCCTTAACTCACTATCCTGGGGGTTATGAAAATCAGCAGCTCTGTCTTAACTTTGTTTTTGCTGTTCGACTTGAACAGCCAGCCGAGCAGCGGTATGTCCATCAGGAAAGGGACACCGGTATTGGATTCGGTGTCGCTGTCCACATAGATGCCGCCGATCACCGTGGTTTCGCCGTTCATCACCTGCAGCTCGGTCGTCGCCTCCTTCTTGTTGATCGATGGAGGATCGCCGGTGCCAGGCGAATTGTTGGAGGCCTTGATCTTCATGCCGATGCTGCCGTCGGCGGTAATATGGGGGGTCACTTCAAGGGTAAGGGCCGCCTCGACGAATTCGGTCCTCGTACCCTCAGCCGACAAAGACAGATACGGGATGGACTGACCCTGGGAGATCTTTGCCGCCTTGTTGTTGAGGGTGACCACCTTCGGCGTGGAAATGATCTTCACCAGGCCGGCGGTCGCTGCCGCCGACAGTCTCAGGTCAATCTGGATATTGCTGGTCAGCTTGCCGAACGACATGCCGATGGCGCCGCCCGGGCCGGAGGTACCCGAGGACGGCGCCTGGCTCACTATCCCGCCGAAACCGGTATCGAGATCGTTTATCCCGAGAAACGACGCGGCGCCATCCTGGTAATGTATACCCCACTGCACGCCGAGATCGCGGGTAAAGGTAGAGGTGGCCTCAACGATGCGAGCCTCGATCATCACCTGCTTCTCAGGCAGATCGAGCTCCTTCAGCAGGTTGCCCATCTTGTCGAGCCTGTCTTCAATGTCGGTGACGATGACACGATTGGTGCGCGCATCCGGAGAAATAGCGGCGCCGGGGTTCTTGCTCTTCAACTTTTCAAACTGCCCTGACACGTCACCAATTGCCGCAAAACTTACATTGAAGATCCTGGTTTTCGGCTCCATTCGCCTTTCTCGTTCTTCTCTCGCCGCTGACTCTTCCTGTTCGACCGTCCTGAACTTCCCCTTCGGCTTGATATACAGGATGTTCCCTTCCTGCCTCTTCTCGAGGCTTTTCGATTCGAGGATGACATCGAGGGCCTGGTCCCAGGGTACGTTTACCAGCTTGAGGCTGATGTTGCCTGAGACATCGTCGGAAATCAGGAAATTCAGGTTACTGACCTCGGCAATGAGCTGAAAGATCTTCCTGACGTCGGCATCGGAAAACTCCAGGGTAACTTTCCTTCCGGTATAGCCATGTTTCTGTTCAGGCAGTTGGGTAATCGCCGGCTGCTTTTCCGGAACTACCTCTTTCTCAAGACTTGAAGCGTTTTTCGCCTTCTGCGCCACGTCCGAAGCGGGAGCAGGCGCTGCCTTTACCTCTACGGGAAGCGGCGCGGCTGCCTGCCGGGTTTCCGGATTTCTGATATTCCAGTATACGACATTCCCTTCCTGCTTGAAGTTGAAGGGCTCTTCGGTGCGCAGTTTCACAAGAAGTTTCGTATCGTACCCATCTCTCGCTTTAACCTGGTATGGGGTGATCTCCCGGACCGGACTCGCAAAGGCCGCGGTATCGAGCATCCGTTGCAACCTGCGGGGAAGCTGACAATTCTTGATGGTGAGTGCCCAGCCGGTGGCAACCTTTACAGGCTTTTCAGCCCTGCAATCGCCTGTTACCTTTATGGAGATCTGCGAGTATTCCCCCGCCGCCTTGAACTCAATCGCCTCAACGGAGGATGGCCCGGGCTTGGCGGGGCTGGCTGCTGCAGCTTGCTGCTTCACCGGCTCCATGACCGCTGCCGCGGCAGTTTGCACCGGCGCGGCCGGGACAGTCCCCTTAAACAGGATCTTAAGCCCGTTTTCGGTCTTGACTATCTGATAGGGGGGAAGCGTATTCTGCACCGTATCCAGCACGATTCTCACTTTATCCGGAGAAACGCCGAGCCGCGCCTTGTTGATGCCAAAACTGTTGAGCGGGATAGTGGCTGCACTCACGCCACTCTTTATCCCGTGCAGATCCAGGACCAGCCGGGGAGGCTGGCTCAGCCTGAAGGAATTGAAGGTAGCCACCCCTCCCGGGACGGTAACCTCCACTCCATCCTCGACACTCTGCACGGCAGTCAGGACTTTCCCCTTGTGAATGGATGAAGAGCCGGCATCGCTCTTGGCGCCTGCCTCTGGCTGCCTGTCTTCGGACTTGCTGGGGGGGGGGAGGAGAGGGGCTCCTGCCCCGTTTTCACCTCAGCTACCGCAGATGAAGCCATTGCGGCGACTTCCGCCGGCTTTTCTTCGGCCTTCACATCCGCGCCGACAGCGGGATGAGAGCTCAGCTCTTCTACCTTGAGCGGCTT
>JAMPXD010000014.1 GCA_023701365.1 Geobacteraceae bacterium | reverse complement strand
TGGCCCCGCTCTTCTACCTGGCACGGAAAATGGTGGGGGAGTCACGGGTCAGGCTGTTCATAGGCGGCAAGAGCAAGGAGGACATCCTCTGCGTCACCGAATTCGAGAGGCTGGGGGTGGAAACCTACGTGGCCACCGACGACGGCACCCTCGGCGCCGCCGGCCTGGTCACCGAGGTAATGGAGCGGCACCTCGCCGAGGAGAGCGGCACAAAGACCATCTTCGCCTGCGGGCCGATGCCGATGTTGAAGGCGGTCGCGGATATCGCCCGGCGCAACCTGATACCGTGCCAGGTGTCCCTTGAGGCCTACATGGCGTGCGGCATGGGGGCCTGTCTCGGCTGCGTGGTCAAGGGGCGCGACCATGCCGAATTTCACCCCGATTACCGCTGCGTCTGCAAGGACGGGCCGGTGTTCGATTTCCGGGAGTTGCAGTGGATCTAATTTGTGCAAGGGCGACGCGTGCGTCGCCCTTGCACATCGGATCAAGGCGGGCGAGGCATGCCTCGCCCCTACGTCGATTGATAACGATTCGGAGATTATATGATTAAGCCTGACATGTCGGTGGAGATAGCGGGAATCAGGATGAGGAACCCGGTGATGACCGCCTCGGGAACCTTCGGCTACGGCGAGGAATTCGCCGCCTACGTCAACCTGGAGGAGATCGGCGCCATCATCACCAAGGGGCTGTCCCTGCTGCCGCGGGCCGGCAATCCCACCCCCCGCATCGTCGAGACCCCGGGCGGCATGCTGAACGCCATAGGGCTGCAGAACGTCGGGGTCGAGGCGTTCGTGGCGCGGAAGGTCCCGTATCTGCGGACCGTCGCGACCCCGGTGATCGTCAACCTGTTCGGCAATACCCTGGAGGAGTACGGCGAGCTCGCCGCCCGGCTCGACCGGGTCCCCGAGGTGGCGGGGGTGGAGGTGAACATCTCCTGCCCGAACGTCAAGCATGGCGGGATCGTCTTCGGCACCGACCCGGCGGCCGCCTACGAGGTGGTCAAGCTGGTGCGGGACAGCACGATCAAGCCGGTGATCGTCAAGCTCTCGCCGAACGTCACCGACGTCGTGGAGATGGCCAAGGCGTGCGTCGGCGCGGGGGCCGATGCCCTTTCCCTGATCAACACCCTGACCGGCATGGCGGTCGATCTGCAGAAGCGCCGGCCGGTGCTGGCGAACATCACCGGCGGACTCTCCGGACCCGCCATCAAGCCGGTCGCCCTGAGAATGGTCTGGCAGGTGGCAAAGGCGGTGAACGTCCCGATCATCGGCATCGGCGGCATCATGTCGGCCAGCGACGCCCTGGAGTTCATGCTGGTCGGGGCAACCGCCGTCCAGATCGGCACCGCCAACTTCCTCGACCCTTCCGCGGCCCAGACCATCGCCAGGGAGATGGAGCGGTATCTGGCGGAGAACGGCATCGCCTCCGTGAAGGAGCTGATCGGGGCGCTCGAGGTCTGATGCGTATGGAGCAGTGGCAGAGAACACTCGCTGACAGTATCGACAGCCCGGCGCAGCTTGCCGGGCATTTTAATGTCGATCCCGAGCCGCTCGCAGCGGTCGTGGCGCGCTACCCGATGCGGGTCACCCCGCACTACCTCGGGCTGATCCGGGAACCGGGGGACCCGATCTGGCGGCAGTGCGTCCCCGACCCGCTTGAGCTCTGCGACGACCGGCAGCTGGACGATCCCCTCGACGAGGAGCGGCTCTCGCCGGTGCCGGGGCTCATCCACCGCTACCCGGACCGGGTGGTCTGGCTCGTCTCCGCGGTCTGCGCGGTATACTGCCGGTTCTGCATGAGGAAGAGAAGCGTGGGCTGCGCATGCGGAGCGCCAGTTTCGGCCGCCCTCGACCGGGCCCTCGACTATATCGCCGCAAACGGCGAGATCCGTGACGTCATCCTCTCCGGCGGGGACCCGCTGCTATTGGCCGACGAGGTGCTGGACGACCTCCTCTCCCGGTTGCGCCGGATCGACCATGTGGAGATCGTCAGGATCGGCAGCCGGGTGCCGGTCACCCTCCCCGAGCGGATTACCCCCAAGCTCTGCCTGATGCTGAAAAAGCACCAGCCGCTCTACCTCAATACCCACTTCAACCATCCCCGGGAGATCACCCCCGAATCCTCAGCGGCCTGCGCCATGCTTGCCGATGCGGGGATTCCACTCGGCAACCAGTCCGTGCTGTTGCGCGGGGTGAACGACGAACCAGCGGTGATGAAGTCTCTCATGCAGAAGCTCCTCGCCATCCGGGTCCGCCCCTACTACATCCACCAGATGGACCTGGTCAGGGGGACCGGTCATTTTCGCACGAAAGTCGAGCAGGGGATCGGGATCATGGAAGCGCTGCGCGGCCACACCTCCGGGCTCGCCACCCCCTGCTTCGTCATCGATCTGCCGGGAGGGAAGGGGAAGGTGCCGCTGCTCCCGGAGTACCTGCGGCGGGAGGAGGGGCGGCTCCGGGTGCGAAATTACCTGGGGGAGGAGGCTGAGTACCCCGATGTCGCGGATTAGGGAAAGGCGAAAGCCATGGGCATACAAAGCCCCCGTCGGAACAGTCCGGCGGGGGCTTCTGTTTGACTGATGAGGCGTCAGCCGGCACCATGAGCGACGAGATATCGGATGACTGCGAAGCGAAGAGCTATTTTAAATGCAACTATTCGAATTATCGAATATACTGCACGACAATTTCCCGGCTACTGCCGAGGCCGTCGGCCGTTGACGTTACAGTTCCTCCGGGGTGAACGCAACCACCTCGTCGATCGCCGCCGCGTCCAGGAGCACCATCACCAGGCGGTCGACGCCGAGGGCGATCCCGGCCGCGGGAGGCATGGCGGCCAGTTCATGGAGGAATTTTTCCGGCAGGGGGTAGCTCCTCCCCCCCAGGGAGCCGCGCAGGGCCGCCTCGTGGACGAACCGGGCGCGCTGCTCCGCCGGGTCGGTCAGCTCGGAGAAGGCGTTGGCGAGTTCCACGCCGCCGATATAGAGCTCGAAGCGTTCCGCCACGGTCGGGTCGTCCTGCCTCAGGCGGGCGAGCGCCCCCCGCTCAGCAGGATAGTCGCAGATGAAGGTCGGTTTCGCCACGCCCAGGCGCGGCTCGATCTCCGCTACCATGACCTGGTCGAACAGGTCCCGTGTCAGGGCCTCCTCCATCGTCATCCCGCCGTAGCGGGCGAAGGCGTCCCGCACCGTGATCCGCTCCCAGGGGGGAGCCAGGTCGATCCCGTTTCCCCGGCAGGCGATCCGCTCTCCCATCTGTAATGCCTTTGCCAGCGACCTGATCAGCGCCTCGCATTCCGCCATCAGGACGCGGTAATCGGCGCCGGTCCGGTACCACTCCAGCATGGTGAACTCCGGGAGGTGGAGCCGGCCCCGCTCCCCCTCGCGCCAGCAATGGGATATCTGGAAAATGCTCTCGCAGCCGGCGGCCAACAGCCGCTTCATGCAGAGCTCGGGGGAGGTCTGGAGGAACCAGTCGCCTGAGGGAATGGCGTCGATATGGGTTTCCGGGGCTGGGGCGGGAATGCGAAGGGGGGTCTCCACTTCCAGATACCCCCCCTCGATAAAGAATCTTCTGATTTCCTGGATGATGCGGGCCCGGGCCGCCAGCGTCTCCCGCTTGCGCGCCAGGCCCCAGCTGAGTGTCATCTGCTTCTCCTCCCGCCGTTACCCCTTGACCCTGGTGGAATACTCGCCGGTCCGGGTGTCGATGGTGATCAGCTCTCCCTCTTCGATGAAGGGGGGGACGCGGAGCACGTAGCCGGTTTCCACGGTGGCGGGTTTGGAGTCGCTTCCCGAGGTATCCCCTTTTGCCCATGGGTCTGTCTGGACGACCCGCAGATTGACGAAGTTGGGGAGGTCAACGCCGATCGCCTTTTCCCTGAACAGGAGAACATCCACCTGCAGGTTGTCGATCAGGTAGTTTTTCGCATCCCCCATCGCCTCTTCGCTGATGGCGGTCTGCTCATAGGTCTGGTTGTCCATGAAGCAGTAGTGATGTTCCTCCTTGTAGAGGAACTGCATGGTCCTCTCTTCCAGCTGGGCCGGCTCGAAAGTCTCACCGGAACGGTAAGTCCGGTCAATGATCGTGCCGTTGATCATGTTGCGCATCTTGGTCCGGTAGAGGGCCTGCCCCTTGCCGGGTTTGGTAAAGTCAAAGGCAATGACAACATAGGGCTCGTTGTCCAGGATGATTTTCAGCCCCTTCCTCAAATCTGCGGCAGAATACATAATTTTCTTTCCTTTTCAGGTGTGAATTTGAACATTTCTTTTTAACCCAAAATGTCACATTTGTTAAGAAAAAAATGAACATTATAACATTTGTACGGTTCTTGCACTAAATGATGCTCAGGGAGAACGTTTTGCCACGATATGTGATAACTGCCGGAAATCCCGACATCAGTCAGGGTGCAACCGGGATATCCGCACGGTTTATCGTGAAATGTTGGGGCAAATGCCGCACAGAGGTGAAATTAATCAGCTGGCAAATGTGCGAAGATAAGGGGGGATTATGTCTGTTTGCAAGTTACTGGAGCAATGTACTTTTTTTAAAGAAAAAATGACCGACATGCCTTCTACGGCGAAGATCATCATGACGAAATATTGCTGGGAAGGTGGAAGCTCTACCTGCGCACGATACCTGGTCTTTGAAAAACTCGGAAAAGAGAAGGTTCCGCAAGACCTGCTTCCCAACCAGACCGACATGATGGAAGAAATTCTTGACGACATGTAACCCCGCCTCACTACGGCATTATAAAAATTTCGCGAAACATCCGGCAGGGCGCAAGCATTTCCTGATCAAACCATATGTTTTGACTATTTGTACCAGGCATCAAGATGTGTTAATGTCGGCTTTGCCAGAGGCATGCTTACTTTACCAGGAAAGGCAATGAATGCCAGGGAACGAAATGCTCGAAGCCATGAATAATTCACGAATACTTGTGGTGGAAGATGACGACGTGGTTGCAGACTACCTGAGTCTTTGCCTGATGATGACAGGCTATACGGTCGCTGCCGTCTGCAGTTACGGTGAGGATGCCGTGGAGAAGGCGCGCGAGCTCCGTCCCGATCTGATCCTGATGGACATCAAACTCCGTGGAGCCATGAACGGGTTGGAAGCGGCGGGAATAATCCTCTCGCATAATTACATACCCGTCGTCTATCTTACCGCCTATGGCGACGATGAGATCCTCCAGTCGGCAAAGGTTACCGATCCGTTCGGCTATCTCCTGAAACCATTCCGGGAGAGCGAACTCAAATCCGTCATCGAGATCGCCCTGAACCGGCATAAGCTGGAAAAGGCATTGAGGGAACGGGAAGCGTCTTACCGTATCCTTGCCGAGAGCCTTCCCGGCATAGTCTGCAGGGCTTTTCTCAACGAGGGAGGAAAGATCCTCTTTTTCAACGATATGCTGGAAAAGATGACCGGTTTCAAGGAAGAGGAGCTACTGCCGGGCGACTATTGCCGCATGGAATCATTGGTATTGCCGGAGGACAGAGCGGCCGTCGGCGCGGCCCTCTCCAAGGCGATAAGCGAAGACAAACCATATGAAGTGGAGTACCGGATCAGGCACAAGGACGGGAGCATCAAGCATTTCCTGGAGCGGGGGAGGGCCATAAGACCGCCGGACGGGAGCCCATCATTTGTCGACAGCGTCATCCTGGACATCACCGAGCGAAAATGCGCCGAGGAAAAGCTGGAACAGGCTTACCTGAAGCTCATGGAGCGCCAGACGTTCATCGAATCCATCCTCTCGAATATCCAGAGCGGGATTATCGTTACCACCCTGGATTTCCGCATCAAGCTGATGAACTCTTCCGCTGAAAAGTTTCTCGGAGTTCCTGCTGAAGTCGCGGTTGGTAAAGATCTACAGGACGTTTGCCCTACTTTTGCCGATGCGGTGAAAGGCGATGGGAATATTGATGAGATTTACTGTAACGTTTGCGCCAGGGAACATGTTATCGGCTTCAAGATGTTTGACATGAAAGGGAAAGACGATGCAGTCAACGGCCATATAATTTCCTTCGCCGACCTGACCGAAATAGTAAAAATAAGAAAGGACATGAAACTGAAGGAGCGGCTTGCCACCATGGGAGAATTCGTGGCCAGGGTTGCCCATGAGATCCGCAATCCCCTTTTCGGAATGACGTCGATCTGCCAGATTTTTTCCATGGAACTACAGTTGAACGAGGCGCACAAGAAACTGATGGATTCCATGATGAAGGAGGCCTGGCGCCTGAAACATGTCGTTGAAGAGTTGCTGGATTGCTCCAGAGAACTGAAAATTGTCAGAAAGAGATGCGATCTCGCCGGGTTGGTTCACGATATCCTCTTTGAAAATGAGGTGTTCATGAAAGAAAAGAGCGTTTCCATCGAGAAAATAATACCGGATACTGATTTCTCCGTTGCTGCGGACCAGGAAAAAATCAAGCAGGTAATAATAAATCTATTGAAAAATGCCGTTGAAGCGAGCGCGAAACATGGAGCGATCGGGATCGCGCTGGAAAAGGACAACGCAGGCGTTACATTCAGCATCAGCGACTCAGGGAGCGGCATAGCTGAAAATATCAGGGATAACATCTTTGATGTTTTCTATACGACCAAGAAACATGGCACCGGTTTGGGTCTGGCCATCAGCAAAAATATCATCGTGGCCCATGGCGGTTCATTGCTGGCAAGTAACAGGCCAGAAGGAGGAGCGGTCTTTGCTTTCACCCTCCCCGTATCCTGCTGAAGTAAAATCGTGAAGGGCGCCCATTCCCCCGGAAAGCGGGGGAATGCCTTATTTTCACACATGTAACGAAATTGTACACCCACACAGTCCCTCTTTAATTTTCTCCCGCAAATTCAATCCGTTTAATTATCACCTCCCTATTTATTCAAGATTGCTTTCTAGCAGATTATTAATGCAGCACTGCCCGCTGTAGTGAAATCGTACACCGTGCTCTCAATTGCCGTAACGCCGTTGCATGCAACATACTGATATCAAAGGATGATTTAATTTTTTGCAATTTGCCCGAATGGCATACTGAATGCTTTAAGACCCGACAAGTGCCAATCAAATTTCTCATTTCAGGAGGGGTGATGAATTGCGACGGAATCAAGAAAATACTGATCGTGGATGATGAACAGTCAATTCTTCTGAGCCTTTCCCATGCTCTCAAGACCGACGGAGTCGAGGTCGTCGCCTGCGATGAAATCGAGGCGGCAGAAGAGGCATTGGGAAACTCACGTTTTGACCTGGTAATCGCCGACATAAGGATGTCGGGGGTCAACGGAATCGAAGGGCTTGAGCTGTTAAGCTACATCAAGCAGCATTATGCAGCCGAGGTGATCATCATGACCGGCTACGGGAGCGAGGAGATCGAGACTGAAGCCTATCGGCGCGGCGCCCTCCATTACTTCATGAAACCGATTGACATCAGGGCACTGATGAACATCGTGGGGTCCATGGGCATAGCAGTGAAATCAGCATCCAAATGAATCTCATCAATTTCAGAAATCAAGCGAGGGCCATATGTTAAAGAAAATTCTCGTGGTAGACGATTCTTCCCTGATCCACCAGATGTATCGACTGGTCATGTCCCGCTACAAATGCGAGATCGTCGATGCGATGAACGGCCAGGAGGCCCTGGATGTTCTCGCCCTGCAGAAAGACGTACAACTGATCCTGCTCGACATCAACATGCCGGTCATGAACGGCGTCCAGTTCCTGGAAAAGGCTTCCCAGTCCGGCTTGCCCGCCAGGATTCCGGTGATCGTCATCAGCACCGAAGGTAAGGAGGAGGACACCATCCGCGGCCTGAGACTCGGCGCCAAAGGATATCTGAAAAAGCCGTTCAACCCTGCGGACCTCTACACCCTTATCGAAAAGATCCTGCCGCAGGCTGCGGCCGCATAAAGATGACTTGAGAAAAGGAGAAGACCGATGAGATGGAGCAGCCTCAAGTTGTGGCAGAAAATATCGATTGGCATCGGCAGCGTGCTGCTCCTCCTCCTGGTGACAAGTCTGTGGGCGATCAGCGGCCTTACCGAGGTGGTGAAAGACGGCCAGGCGGTCATAACTGGCAACGCCCTCAGGGGTGAACTGCTGCAGAGGGAAGTCGACCACCTGAACTGGGTAAAGAATGTCAGCGTCTTCCTCCTGGACGACCACGTCGGGGAATTGACCGTGGAGCTGGACCATACCCAGTGCGGCTTCGGCAAATGGTACTACGGTGACGGACGGAGGCTGGCGGAAACGATAATCCCGGCATTGAAGGAGCCTCTGGCCGAGATAGAAGAGCCGCACCGGAAACTCCATGAATCCGCGGCCAATATCAAGAAGATCTGCCTCAAGACGGCAAATGGGGTCGAGGGGCGCAGAGAGGCGGAAGCCATATTTTCCCAGCAGACCCAGCCGAACCTGAAAAAGGTCCAGGATGAACTCGCTGCGATGAACGAGATATCAAGGAAGAACATTCTGTCCGAGCAAGGGATGCTTAAACGTGCCATGGAAACCCGGATCGTTACCATCGTCATCAGCATAGCTGCGGTGCTGGTCGGGGGCCTCGTCGGCTGGCTGATTACCCGGTCGATCACGAGACCGGTGGTGCGGGGAGTCGAGTTTGCCCGGGCCGTTGCTGCGGGAGATCTGAACCAGTTCATAAGGGTGGAGACCCAGGACGAAATGGGGGACCTGTTCAATGCCATGAATCTCATGGCGGCAAACCTGAAGGAGCTGGTCGGCAGGATCAGGGACACCTCGCTCCAGCTTGCCTCCGCTTCGGATGAGATCGCCTCCGGCTCCGCCCAGCTTGCCAGGGCAGCCCGTGAACAGTCGTCAGCTTCCGAAGAGACTTCCAGCACCATGGTCCAGATGTCCGCCTCCATCCAGACCGTGGCAAAGAACGCCGATTCCCTGGCCGGCAATGCCGATGAGGTTTCCTCGTCCCTCCAGGAACTTGGAACAACGAGCGAGCAGGTGGCAAAGAGCGCCGAGGTGATGGCCTCCTCGGTTTCCGAGACCTCGGCCACCATCGAGCAGATGACCGTTTCAATAGAAAAGGTGGCGCAGAACAGCGAAGAGCTTGCTGCCTCGGTTTCAGAGACCTCCTCCACCGTCGAGCAGATGACCGTCTCCATCGAGCAGGTGGCGGGAAACTCCCAGGAGCTGCAGAAGGTCGTAACCGAGACCGTGGCCACGGTCGAGCAGATGGCAGTTTCCATCAGCCAGACCGCCGACAGGGTGGCAGAGGCGGACGCCGTGGCGAAGACCGCCGCAAGAGAGGGCTCCGCCGGGCAACAGGCGATCCAGGAAACCCTCGCCGCCATGAAGCGGGTAGCGGAAGTGAGTGAGAAAACCGCAGCATCCATAATCACTCTGGGGAAGCGTTCCGAAGAGATCGGCAACATCGTCAAGGTCATCAACGAAATAGCGGACCAGACCAACCTGCTCGCCCTCAACGCGGCCATCGAGGCGGCCCGCGCCGGTGATGCCGGCAGGGGGTTTGCCGTCGTCGCCGAAGAAGTGAGAAAGCTTGCTGAGCGGAGCGTCACCGCCACCAGGGAGATCGGCCAGGTGATCAAGCAGGTCCAGGCCGACACCAGCGACTCGGTCAGATACGGGGAACTTGCCTCCCGCGAAGCCCGGGCATCCATGGACCTGTCCGGGATCGCCGGCAATGCCCTGGCCAACATCGTCAAGAGCATTGAGCAGACGAGCGGCCTGATGAGCGACGTAGCACGGATGGCCGCAGAACAGGCGGCCGCCTCCACCCAGGTGATCAGGGCGGTGGGAAAGATGAGCGAATCGACCAGGATGGTGGCCGGAGCGGCCCGTGAACAGGCCCAGGGGGGGCGCCAGATCCGGACCGCGATCGAGCGGATGAACGGCTTGACCCGGGAGGTTGCCGGAGCCACCCGTGAGCAGGCCATGGGGAGCCGCCAGATACGGATCGCCGTGGAGAACATGAACGGCGTCACCCAGCAGGTCAGTCTGGCGACCCGCGAGCAGTCGCTTTCGGCGCGGCAGATCGTAACCGCCATAAGCAGCATGAACACCATGACCCAGCAGGTGGCCAATGCCACCTCTGAACAGCAGAGGGGTGGTGAAATGGTTGTGGCCGCGATGGAGAATATCAGCGGACTTGCCAGGGGAAATCTCTCTTCGGTGGAGACACTCAATAAATCCGCCCTGAACCTGGCTCAGCAGGCGGATTCCCTCAAATCCCTGGTGGCCCAGTTCGCAATAACTAATGAACCCGGTTAATCGAAAGGAGAGCAAGATGAACAGCAACAGCGAATTAAGACTCCCGGAATCCGGGTTGGCGGAGGATATCCTGGCCCGCTTCATGGTCAATGCGCAACGGGATGCGAGCTGTGAGCAGGAGAACCCGGGAAAGAGCGCAGCGGAAATAATCCATCATCTTGTAACCTTCAATCTGGGCAAGGAAGAGTTCGGCGTGGACATCGGCAGCGTTCAGGAGATCATCCGGGCGACCGACGTCACGCCGGTTCCGGGGGCGCCGCTGCATGTGCGGGGGGTCATCAACCTGCGCGGCAAGATAATACCGGTGGTGGATCTGAGGAAGCGTTTCGCCCTCCTTGATGTGGAAGCAAACGACGGGCAGCGGATAGTCGTCGTGGAGCTGGGGGAAAAACGGCTGGGGATGCTGGTGGACAATGTTTCCCAGGTGATCAAGGTCCCTTCGACAATAGTGGAAGTGATCCCGGAGGAGGCAACCTCCCTCGACGGGAATTACATAAAAGGGATCGGCAAACTGGAGAACAGGCTTATCATAATGCTCGATTTGAACAGCTCCCTGCTCGTATCGTAAGGAATCGCCCTGGAGGCGGCACCGATGTCAGCATCGTGCTGATGATGATCAGTGAAGCGATTTGAATGGAAGTTCGCGATTGCCACAGCGGCTGCGGCGTGGGCGGAGCGACTTCATAACCTGCAAAAGGAGGAGGAAATGATGAAGAAGGTAGTGAGTTTCATGTTGTTTGTCTGTCTCGCGGTGGGGATCACGGGGGTCTCGTTCGGGGCCGAAAGGGCTACGTCCAAGGAGGCCGAGGCCATGGTGAAAAAGGCGGTCGCCTATATCAAGGCCAACGGCAAGGACAAGGCTTTCGCCGAGTTCAACAACCACCAGGGGAAGTTCACAGTTAAAGACCTCTACATCACCGCGTATGACTTGAACGGCAAATGCCTCGCCCATGGCCAGAACGCCAAGATGGTCGGCAAGGACCTGCTGGAGCTGAAGGACGCCGACGGCAAGTTCCTTATCAAGGAGAGGATGGAAACCGCCAAGACCAAGGGTAAAGGGTGGCAGGACTACAAATACACCAACCCGCTCTCGAAGAGCATCGAACAGAAAACGACCTACTTCGAGAAGTACGAGGATATTGTGGTCGCCGGCGGGGTCTACAAGTAAAGTGATTAAGGAGGAGGGGGGATTCCCCCTCCACTCCATACCAGAGGGAGAAGTCCGCATGAAAAGATTGCTCATGGATCTCAAAATGTCAAAAAAACTGATGGTGGCGCCCGCCATTGTCATGATGCTGCTCATCGCCTTCGGGGTCATGACCTATATCGGGCTCCAGAGCCAGAAGAATGTGATAGATGAATACAATGCGAGGTTCAAGAGCTATCAGCAAAGCACCGGGATTCTCACCGACATCGAGGCGGTGCACTCCAATCTATACCGGTTCCTTGCCTGGGCGACCGCCAACTACGATCCGGCGAAGCTCAGCGAGCTCGGCAAAGAGCAGACGGGCACCATTGACAGGAATCTGAAGCTGGTAACAGGGAAGCTCGGCTCAAAAGCGTTGCCGGACAAGGAAAGGAAGCTTTACGAGGCCATCTCGAAGGAGTTGGCCGAATACCAGAAGATTGCGGGTGACGTCATTGATCTGGCCGAATCGGACATCAACACGTCAACCATGTTCATGGGGACTGCCGACGACAAGTTTGACGCCATTCGCAAACATATGAACGAACTGGCTACCCATGAGGACGCCATGAGCAGGGCGATGGAAGCGTCCGCCGCGAAAAAGCTCACCATTGTCGCAACGGTCCTCATTGCCATGTTTCTTGTCGCGCTCACGATTGCGGTAATTGGCAGTCTTCTCATGGCCAGGATCATCACCGCTCCCCTGGAACTGGCGCTTACGACCGCGCGTCGTGTTGCCGAGGGTGACCTGACCGTTCATCTGGAACAGGGGAGCAAGGACGAGATCGGCCAGATCATCAACGCCATGCGTGCCATGGTGGAGAGCCTGCGCGCCATGGTCGGCCAGATCAAGGACACCTCCAGTCAGGTGGCCTCCGCCGCCGGCCAGATATCCGCCAACTCCGCCCAACTCACCAAGTCCGCGTATTCCCAGTCGTCCGCCGCCGAAGAAACCTCCAGCACCATGGTGCAGATGGCGGCTTCCATCCAGTCGGTGGCGACCAATGCCGATGCGCTCGCTTCCAACAGCGAAGAGGTTTCCTCCTCCATCCAGGAACTCGGGGTCTCCAGCGAACAGGTGGCGAAGAGCGCCGAGGTAATGGCCTCCTCGGTTTCCGAGACCTCCGCCACCATAGAGCAGATGACTGTCTCTATTGAGAAGGTCGCCCAGAACACCGAAGACCTGGCATCATCGGTGAGCGAGACTTCCTCCACGGTCGAACAGATGACGGTCTCGATCGAGCAGGTAGCGGGGAATTCCCAGGAGCTGCAGAAGGTGGTGTCCGAAGCCTCTGCCACGATCGAGCAGATGGCCACCTCCATCAAGCAGACCGCCGACAATGTCTCCGAGGCCGATGCGGTGGCGAAGACTGCTGCCAAGGAGGGTCTGGCGGGCCAGCAGGCAGTTCAGGATGCCCTGGCCGCGATGCAACGGGTAGCGGAGGTGAGCGGCAAGACCGCCGCCTCCATCGTCAACCTGGGTAAGCGTTCCGAAGAGATCGGCAACATCGTCAAGGTCATCAACGAGATTGCCGATCAGACCAACCTGCTTGCCCTGAACGCCGCCATAGAGGCGGCCCGCGCCGGCGATGCGGGGCGTGGTTTTGCCGTGGTTGCCGACGAGGTGCGCAAGCTTGCCGAACGGAGCGTGGCCGCCACCAGGGAGATCGGCCAGGTCATCAAACAGGTCCAGGCCGACACCAGCGATTCCGTCAAATATGGCGAGCTCGCCTCCCGCGAGGCCCAGTCCTCCATGGAGCTTTCCGGAGTTGCCGGCAACGCCCTGGTGAACATCGTCAGGAGCATCGAGCAGACCAGCGAGCTGATGGGGGAGATTTCCCGGATGGCTGCCGAACAGGCGAGCGCCTCCGAGCAGGTGATAACGGCGGTGGAGAAGATGAGCGCATCGACCGCCATGGTGGCGAACGCCGCCAGGGAGCAGGCGCTGGGAGGGCGGCAGATCCGGGTCGCAATAGAAAAAATGAACGTAATTACCCAGGAGGTAACCGGGGCGACCAGAGAGCAGGCCCAGGGGAGCAGGCAAATCCGGGTAGCCGTGGAAAACATGAACAGCGTCACCCAGCAGGTCAACATCGCCACCCGCGAGCAGGCGCTGTCGGCGCGGCAAATAGCGATGTCGGTGAATTCCATGAGCGCCATGACCCAGTCGGTGGCCAATGCCACCTCCGAGCAGAAGAAAGGTGGCGAGATGGTGGTGGTTGCCATGGAGAACATCAGCGACATCACCAGGGAGAACCTCACCTCCGTTGAACAGCTTTCCCAGTCCGCCGAAGGGCTCTCCCGGCAGGCGCTCGACTTGGCCTCCCTGGTGGCCCAGTTCCGGGTAGAGTGAGAGATACTGTAACCCATACAGGAGGAAGCATGCGATCAGCACTCGAAGGCATACGTGTCATCGATCTTACCGAAGCACTCGCAGGTCCCTACTGCACCATGATCCTGGGCGATCTCGGCGCTGACGTGATCAAGGTTGAACGGCCCGGCGCCGGCGACCAGAGCCGCAAATGGGGACCACCGTTCATCGGCACGGAGAGCGCGTACTACCTGGCGATCAACCGCAACAAACGAAGCGTCGAGATCGACATCAAATCGAGCGAAGGCCAGGCGACCATGCGCCGGCTGCTGGAGAAGGCCGATGTATTTGTCTGCAACGTGCGGGCGATCGAATCGCTGAAGAAGGTTGGGCTCGATCCGGAAACCTTGCGCGCTCTCAATCCCCGCCTGATCTACTGCTCGATCACGGTCTACGGACGAACAGGTCCGTATGCGGGTCGCGGCGGCTATGATCTGGTGGCGCAGGGCGAAGCGGGCCTGATGGCGGCGACGGGTGAGAGCGATGGTGAACCGATGCGCTGGCCGGTAGCCATCGCCGACCTGACCAGCGGGGTCTGGTCGGCAATGGCGATTCTCACTTCCTTGTACGTGCGGGAGAGGACCGGGCAAGGACAGTGTATCGATCAGGCGCTGCTCGATGGACAACTGAGCTGGGCGCCGGTCATGGCGAGCCAGTTTTTCGCAACGCAGCAACTGCCGCCGCGCCTGGGCAATCGCCACGCGAACATCGTCCCGTATCAGGTTTTCAGGGCGCGTGACAAGCACATGATCATTGCCGTCGGGACAGAAGGACACTGGCAGCGCTTCTGCGACCTGCTGCAATTGGGCGATGGCGTATGCGACGATCCGCGCTTTGCCACCAACGGCGATCGGCTTCGGCACTGCACAGAATTGACCGCATTGCTGGAATCGATCTTCATCCAGCATGAGGCGGAGCATTGGCTCGAAAAAATTCGCCTGGCGCAGATTCCCTGCGGGCCCATCAACACACTGGATGAAGCCCTGAACGATCCGCAGGTGCTGCACCGCGGCATGATCGTCGAGTTTGAGCATCCGATGGGGCTGGTCAAGGTGTTGGGCAATCCGCTGCACCTCTCTGAAACGCCGGTGACCTATCGCCGCCGGCCGCCGCTCCTGGGGGAGCATACCCACGAAGTGCTCAGGGAGCATGCCGAGGAACTGCTCAAGGAACAGTTGCTGCTCACCGGGATTCAGCCCGCCGTAACCATGCCTCTGGGGGCATGAAGTCAATTCAGAAGATGACGTAAAGTTGGTTTTCATGATGACTCGATCTGCGATTTCTGTTGAAAAACCGGTCGCGCGGAGTATATCATTGCTTACCGGAAACCACAGAATCGGATGGAGATCGATCATGACATACTGGCTGCTCTACATGGCTCTCGGCGCTTTCGCGGGTCTGCTGGCTGGATTGCTGGGCGTCGGCGGCGGGCTGGTGGTCGTGCCGATACTCACCTTCCTCTTCACGGCCCAGCAAATGCCGGCCCATTTCATCCTCCATCTGGCGCTCGGCACCTCACTTGCCAGCATCATGTTCACTTCGATCTCCAGCCTCCGCGCCCACCACAGCAGGGGGGCAGTCGACTGGCAGGTGTTCCGCCGCATTACCCCCGGGATTCTGGTCGGCACCTTCCTCGGCTCGTGGGTCGCCGCCCAACTCTCCACCGGTTTCCTGAAGGGATTCTTCGTTCTGTTTCTCTACTACGTGGCCTTCCAGATGCTCCTCAACGTCAAGCCGGCGCCGTCCCGCCAACTGCCCGGCGCCGGCGGCATGTTCGGGGCGGGGAGCGTGATCGGCGGCGTCTCCAGCCTGGTCGGCATCGGCGGCGGGAGCATGTCGGTCCCGTTGCTCGTCTGGTGCAACGTCACCCTGCACAACGCCATAGGCACCTCCTCGGCGATCGGATTCCCCATCGCCCTTGCCGGCGCCGCCGGATACGTGGCCAATGGCCTCTTCGTCAACTCCCTCCCTCCCCACACCCTCGGTTTCGTCTATCTCCCCGCCCTCCTCGGCATAGCTGTTGTCAGCATCCTTACCGCTCCCTTCGGGGCCAGGCTCGCCCACAGCCTCCCCGTCCCGCTGCTTAAGAAGTTCTTCGCCTTTCTCCTGATCGTGATGGGGACAAAGATGGCTATGGGGATCTGGTAAGGAGAAAGGATATTTTAATGGAGAAGATCCTGGTCATCGATGATAGCCTGGTTACCCAGGCGCTTGTGGGAGAGATCCTGGCAGCACACTATGATATGGATTTCCGGAACAACGGCCTGAACGGAATTGCGGCGGCTAACAGTTTCCTTCCGGACCTCATTCTCCTTGATGTCCATTTGCCCGATATAGACGGGTTCGCGGTCTGCCGGACGCTGAAAGAGGAGGAAAAAACCAGGGAAATCCCGATAATTTTCATTACCTCGAAGGATTCCGAGCAGGAAAGGGTGAAGGGGTTCGAGTCCGGTTCCGAGGATTATGTGGTGAAACCATTTTATTCAGGGGAACTCCTGGCGCGTGTCAGGGCGCATCTGGCGACCCGCAGGGCCAAGGCCCAGGCGATCGAGCTGGAAAAGCTGAAAATTTTCAAGAAAATGGCCGTCGCCCTCTCCCATGAGATCAACAATCCCCTGACCACCTTGTATGCCTACCTCCATGTTCTGCGCCGGGAGATGGATTGCGCCGGTGAGATCGTAACGGACAGTCTTTCGGGGATGCAGGCTGAGCTGGAGAGGATCCGCAACATCACGGAAAAACTCGCCCGAACTTCGCAGGTCGCGGAAACCAGCTATAACCGGGAGATCACCATGATCGACATTCACAACATTTGACCCGGCGATCATCGGCTGCATGCCACCTGGAGAGCTGAAGGAATTCGGATAAATGACACGAAACGACTCTTCTTTCAGACGTTTTTTCATCATAATTGCAGCCATTTTTGTTCTCGAATTCGCCATCATGATGGTGCTGCACGTCCTTTCCCTCCCCCTATTGGTTGAGGCCGTCATCGACGCATATCTGCTGGTACTGCTCCTTTTTCCGATCCTTTACTGTTTCGTGTTATCCCCCCTGCTGCGAGAGATCACCGAGCGCAAAAGGGGGGAGGCGGCTCTCCAGGAGAGCGAAGAGCGATACCGCCGCCTGGTGGAATACTCCCCGGATGCGATAGCGGTCCACAACGGCAGCAAGTTTCTCTACATCAACGCCGCGGGAGCGGAACTCCTCGGTGTAGCGACCCCGGGCGAACTGATGGGGAGAGCGATCAACGATTTCATACATCCCGATTATCTGGCGACCATAGCCGATCAAACAAAGCGGATAAGAAAAACCGGAAGGAGTGAGACCGTTCTTGAGGAAAAGTTTTGCTGTCTCGACGGATCCGTCATCGATGTGGAAGTTGTATCGACATATGTCGCCTACCGTGGGGAACCGGCAGTGCAGGCCGTCGTTCGCAACATCACCGAGCGGAAGAGGGCCGAGCTGAGGCTGGCGGCGACCTACGCCAAGCTGAGGGAGAGGAAGGCCTTCATCGAGTCGATTGTTTCCAATCTCCAGAGCGGCATCATGGTAACCGATCTGGCACAGCGCATCAGACTGGCGAATCCCTATGCCATGAACTGCTTCAACCGCAACCATGGCAATCTGAACGGCAAAAGCCTGCGAACGGTCTGCCCCGAACTGGACCAATCGATGGCAACTGGGGCGGATTGCGCCGAAATAGTGGTGCATCGCGATGCGGGCGACATCATCGTCGGCTATAACAGGTTTGACCTGAAGGGGCTTGATGATGCCGTAGTCGGCAACATCATATCATTTGTGGATCTCACCGAAATCGCAAGAATCCGCAGAGAGATGAAGTTGAAGGAACGTCTCGCCACAATGGGTGAGGTGGTTGCCCAGGTCGCCCATGAAATGCGCAATCCGCTGTTCGGGATGACTGCGGTGGGGCAGATCCTGGAGATGGAGCTGGAGTTGAGCCAGGAACAGAAGCAGCTGATGAATTCCTTCATGAAGGAGGCCCGGCGCCTGAATAACCTCGTCGAGGAACTGCTCGGCTGCACCAAGGAGTTGATCCTCAGGAAGAAGAGCACAAATCTGAGGAGCATCATCGATGCGTCCATTGCCGCCAACGAGATGTACGCCCAGGAGAAGGGAGTAGCCATCGTCAAATTCATCCCTGATCAGCAGCTGATTCTGCTGGCGGATCCGGAAAAAATCGAGCAGGTCATCCTGAATCTGGTGAAAAACGCCATCGAGGCTTCCGGCAATGGGACGGAGGTCCGGCTGGCGGTTGAGACCGGAACTGACACGGTAACCACGAGGGTGATGGATGCGGGGCATGGAATCCCCGAGGAGCTGCAGGACAAGATATTCGACATCTTCTTTACTACCAAGAGGCATGGAACCGGCATGGGGCTCTCCATCAGCAAAAACATCGTCGAGGGGCACGGCGGCACTCTGACGGCCCAAAACAACGCTGACAGGGGAGCAACCTTTACAGTCACCCTGCCTCTGACCGGAGTTACAGATGAAAGCATTGGTTATCGATGATGAATCAAGCATCAGGCTCGCCCTGACCCATTTTCTCCGGGGGAGGGGATATGAGACGCTGGAGGCGGCTACCGCCGGTGAAGGGCTGGCGCTCGCCAGGGCGACGCTGCCCGACATCGTTTTCCTCGACCAGAGACTCCCCGATATGGACGGGGACACGATCCTGCCGTCACTGATCGCCCCTGAGATCGGGGCGATAGTGGTGATGATGACCGCCTACGCCGAGTTGGACAAGGCTGTTCAGGCCATGAAGAAGGGGGCGGAATACTACTTCTCCAAGCCCGTCGATCTGGACAATGTCGCCGTTATCCTTGAGCGCCTGGCAGAAAAGGTGAAACTGAAGAGCGAGGTTGAACATTACCGGAAAATTGTCGATTCGGCCGGCGACGGGGAACTTCTCACCGGAGAGTCGCCCCGCATCATCCGGGTCCAGCGGCTGATCTCCCTGCTGGCCCAGAACAGGGCCACGCCAGTGCTGATTCTGGGCGAATCCGGAAGCGGCAAGGGACTGGTGGCCAAGGCGATTCACGCCCTGAGCGCGGCCAAGGGGCCGATGGTGGAGATCAACTGCGCATCGCTTTCGGAAAATCTCCTGGAGTCCGAACTCTTCGGCCATGAAAAAGGGGCCTTCACCGACGCCCGGGAGACCAAGAAGGGGTTGTTCGAGATAGCGGACGAGGGGACCATTTTCTTCGACGAGCTGGCGGAGATGCCCCTCTCCGTGCAGGCAAAACTCCTGAAGGTGCTGGATTCCAGGACATTCCGCAGATTGGGAGGGGTCAGCGATCTGAAAAGCAGCGCCAGAATAATGGCCGCCACCAACAATGACATTGCCAGGCAGGTGAGAAAGGGGCTTTTCCGGGAAGACCTCTACTACCGGATAAATGTCCTGCCGATCACCGTCCCCCCGTTGCGGGAGAGGGGGAAGGACATCATCATCCTGGCCTCCCAGTTTGCCAGGAGGCTCGGCGAGGGGATGGGCAAAGGCAAGGTGACTGTCTCCGCGGAGGCAATGGGACATCTGCTGAATTATACCTGGCCCGGAAACGTGCGGGAGTTGCGAAATATCGTCGAACGGGCGCTCATCTTGCTCCAGGGGGAGGAAATCAGGCCGGAGCATCTTCCCGGCGAAATACGGCATAATGAGGCGGTTCCTTTTACCCCCTCCGGGTCATTGGAGCTGCGCCCCCTCTCGAAGGTTACAGACGAATATATGGCCCAGGTGCTCCAGATTACGGGTCAAAACCATTCCCGCGCTGCCGCCGTCCTGGGCATCAGCCGCTCGACCCTTCTAGCCTGGTTGAAAAAGAAGAAAGCTGATGTATCGAAATCGGACATGTCCTGATGTTGGACAGCCGCACTTTTCCCTAGAGGTTCCCTCCCCACTCAATCCCGCCCCAAAGCGCCGCAACTCCGACCCTCCAGCATTGCCCTGCCATTGTACGGAAACCGTACATCTGCGCCCTCTTTCCGGACAACCCTCTCAATCAATAACATATTGAATTTACGGGAGAATTGTAATAGCTGAAGGAACGGCTTCGTTGGCATGCTGATTGCCTATATCAGTGAATATTTAGCTGGAATACTACCAAGGAGATGTGGCGGATATCATGGAGATCAAGAAAATTCTGATTGTGGATGATGAGCCGTCGATTCTGATGAGTCTTTCCTATGCCTTGAAGGTTGAAGGCGTTGAAGTGATCACCTGTAATGAGATCGAATCGGCCGAAGAAGCCCTGGAAAGCACCCATTTTGACCTGGTTATCACCGACATCAGGATGTCAGGCATCAACGGGATCGAGGGGTTGGAACTGTTGAGCTATATCAGAGAGCGCTATAACAGCGAAGTGATCATCATGACCGGTTATGGCTCAGATGCCATCCGAGCCGATGCCCATGCACGCGGAGCGCTCCATTATTTCAACAAACCTATCGATATCCCCGAATTGCTGGTGCAGGTGGCATCGCTGGGGATACCGACAAGACATCTGACTAAAAGAGAAGCCATCGCGCCAACAAAGACACTGTGAGAGGGGAATATGCCAAAAAAAATCCTTATCGTAGACGATTCAGCGCTCATTCATCAGATGTACCGGCTGGTGATGACCAATTACCAGTGCGAGATCGTGGATGCGATGAACGGCCAGGAAGCGCTGGAGACACTGGCCTTGCAGAAGGATATTGATCTTATCCTGCTCGATATAAACATGCCCGTCATGAACGGCGTCCAGTTCATGGAGAGGGCGTCAACCCTTGGGATCATCAGGCGAATCCCGGTGGTCATAATCAGCACTGAAGGAAAGGAGGAGGATACCATCCGTGGCTTGAAGCTGGGCGCCAAGGGTTATCTGAAAAAGCCGTTCCAGCCGGAGGCGCTCCATGACCTGATCGCCACAATCTTCCCCAAGACATTGAAGTACGCCGCATGCTAGCAATAACATCTGCTGAAAGCAGGGGGTAACGTGGATAACAAGATAGATATCTCGATTCTTCTGGAAGATTATCTGGAAGACGCGTCGGGCCATCTGGATGCCGTGGAAACCATCCTGCTGCAACTGGAAAACAGTTCTGGAGAGGGAGAACGCGACCTGGACGGCGGAGCCGTCACCATCCTGCTCGGCACCCTGCATACCCTGAAGGGGAACTCCGGGATGATGGGCCTTACTCCCATGCAGCAGTTCGTTCACAGGCTGGAGAGCGCCCTGAAGAGCGCTGCGGACAGCTCGCTTGCCATCACCCCGGTTTTTTTCGAGGCCTTCTTCACAGCGGTCAACGCCATGCGCGATGCCGTAAACAAACTGGCGGACGACCCTGCCGCGCCCCTCGATTTCAGCGATGAGCTGATGCTTCTGGAGTGTCTCACCGTGAAAGAGGCCGGCAGCTGGGATGCTCCCCTGGCACCCGGGAAAAGGGACGACTTCAGCTCCATCATCCAGAAGTCCGGCACGCTCAAGGTCAATTTCGGGAAACTGGACGAACTGATGAACCTCGTTGGCGAGCTGGTCATCCACAGAACTGCGCTCCTCTCCCTGGAATCGAGACTCAGGGAGACGGTCCGGGACCGGGGGATCATCGACTCCTTCGACGAGTCGAGCCAGGCCATCGGCAAGATCGCCAACGACCTCCGGGAAGCCATCATGAAGGTCCGGATGCTGCCGATCAAGACGGTCTTCCACCGGTTCCACCGGCTGGTGCGGGACCTGTCCCGGCGCCACGGCAAGGAGGTCAGGCTGGTCTGCGAAGGAGAGGAGACCGAGATCGACAAGACGGTAATTGACGAAATTGGCGAGCCGCTGCTCCACCTGATCAGAAACGGAGTGGATCACGGGATCGAGGCCCCCGGGGTGAGAACGCGGGGCGGCAAGCCGGCAGCGGGGGTTCTCAAACTGACCGCCGGTCATCAGAACAACCAGATCGTCATTACCGTCGAAGACGACGGCCGCGGTATGTCGGTGGAAAGGCTGAAGGCGTCGGCGATTGAAAAGGGATTGCTGGATGGCCGCGAGGCCGGCTCTCTCACCGACCTGGAAGCGTTTCAGCTGGTTTTTCTCCCCGGCTTTTCAACCAGCAACGAGTTGACCGAGACCTCCGGCCGCGGCATAGGGCTCGACGTAGTCAGGAAAACCGTCGCCTCCTTCAACGGCGTGATCGACATCGAGAGCACAGCGGGCAAAGGGACGCGCTTCACCATAAGACTGCCGCTCACCCTGGCCATCATCACCGCGCTGATGGTGGAAGTGTCGGGGGAAACCTTCGCCATCCCCCTCTCCGCCGTTCTGGAGAGCATCAGGATAGATAGCGCCGAAATCCACCAGGTGTCGTCTGGAGAGCTCATCAAACTCAGGGACCGGCTCCTTCCCGTGGTCAGGCTGGACCGCTACTTCGGTTTGCCGGAGGCTGCCGGGCGGGAGACGGAATATGTCGTCGTCGTCGGCAGCGGTGAAAGGCAGGGGGGGATCGTGGTGGACCGGCTGATCGGGCAGCAGGAGATCGTGATCAAGGGGATGGACGATTACCTGGGGGAACTGCCGGGGATATCGGGGGGGACCGTGCTCGGCGACGGCAGGATTTCACTCATCATAGATGTGGCGTCAATAATCGGGAAAGCGAAAAGATGAGGGCAGGGAAGGGGAGAACATGTTAAGAGAATTATCGATTCGGAAAAGGGTCTACATCACCGTTGGCTGCATCTTCGTTGTCAGCACCGCCATGATAGCCTATTACTCCTACAGCAGACAGCTGAGCCAGCTGAAGGAAAGCCTGAAGGACCTGGCCCTGACCGAGAGCAGGCTTTTCAATTCGATCATCGCCGCCGACGCCGAAGGGCTTTCCCGTGCCCATATCGGCCTGGACCGGCTTGACGGCATGATCGGCCTGTTCGCGGCGGGGAACAGGGATGAACTGGTGAAGGTGGCGAAACCGCTCTTCGACGATATGAAGCAGAAGAACAACATCACCCATCTCTATTTCATCCAGCAGGACGGCACGGTCCTGCTCCGGGCACACAAGCTCCAGCAGTCAGGGGACAAGGTGACCAGGTTTACTTTCAAGAAGGCGGCGGAGACAAACGGAATCGCCTCCGGCATCGAGATGGGAAAGAATTTCTTTTCCCTGCGCTGCGTCACCCCGGTATCCTACCAGGGTAAACCGGTGGGCTACCTGGAGGTCGGCCAGGAGATCGATCATGTCTTCCACAAGATGAAGGATACCACGGGTAATGATGTCAGCGTGTTCCTCGCCAACGATTTCCTCAAGGAAAAGAATGCGCAAGTGAATAACGAAAAGGTCGGCTCTTTCACCATCCTCGATTCGACCGACAAGGTGACGGCACTGAAGCTGGCGGCGGCGGTCGGCCCGGAACTGCAGAAGGGGCTCGAACGGCCAGTGGTCGCGGTGGTCGATCTGAAGGAGGCGAAGTACGTGGTGGGGATCAGCCCGGTGCTTGACGCCGCCGGCAGGACCACCGGCGTGCTCTTTTCCCAGAAGAACGTGACCCCTCTTTTTGCCGCCATGTGGCGCGGCATTGCGGTCAATACCATCCTGTTCGCCGCCATCTTCCTCGGGGCGATAACGTTCCTCTATCTTTCCCTGAGAAAGAGCCTCATTCTCTTCAACGACCTGAAGGAGCACATCCTGAAGGTCACCACGACCTGGGATCTCAGCAGCCTGCTCCGGGTAAATACCAGGGACGAGGTGGGAGACCTGGCCAATGCCCTCAACGCCATGGTGACCAGCCTCAGGGAGATGGTCGCCCGGATCCGCGACACCTCGGGCCAGGTCGCCGACGCCGCCAGGGAGATTTCTGACAACTCCGCCAGGCTGACCAGGGCCTCCCATATGCAGGCCTCCGCAGCGGAGGAGACCTCCAGCACCATGGTGCAGATGGCTGCCTCGATCCGGACCGTGGCGAGCAACGCCGATGCCCTGGCGGGCAATGCCGACCAGGTCTCCTCCTCGATCCAGGAACTGGGGGCATCGAGCGAACAGGTGGCGAAGAGCGCCGAGGTGATGGCGTCCTCGGTCTCCGAGACTTCCGCGACCATCGAACAGATGACCGTCTCCATCGAAAAAGTGGCCCAGAATGCCGACGATCTCCTCTCCTCGGTTTCGGAAACATCCTCCACCATCGAGCAGATGACCGTCTCCATCGACCAGGTGGCGGGAAACTCCCATGAGCTGCAGCAGGTGGTCGCCGAATCCGCGTCCATCATCGGCCAGATGGCCGCCTCCATCAAGCAGGTGGCCGGCAACGTGGAGGAAGCGGACAGCGTCGCGAAGATAGCCGCCAAGGAGGGGTCTGCCGGCCTCCAGGCGGGGCAGGAGGCGGTTGCCGCGATGAAGAGGGTGGCCGACGTCATCGACAAGACATCCACCTCGATCCTCAATCTCGGCAGAAGGTCGGAGGAGATCGGCAGCATAGTCAAGGTCATCAACGAGATCGCGGACCAGACCAATCTGCTTGCCCTCAACGCCGCCATCGAGGCGGCCCGGGCCGGCGATGCCGGACGCGGCTTTGCCGTTGTCGCCGAAGAGGTCAGGAAGCTGGCCGAGAGGAGCGTCGCCGCGACCCGGGAGATCGCCCAGGTCATCAGGCAGGTGCAGGCCGACACGGATGAATCGGTCAGATACGGCGAGATCGCTTCCCGGGAGGCCGGCTCATCCATGGAACTCTCCCTGATAGCGGGGGGAGCCCTGGAGAACATCGTCAGCAGCGTCGGGCAGACCAGCAAGCTGATGTCGCAGATCGCCAGGATGACCGCGGAGCAGTCGGCAGCCTCGGCCCAGGTCATCAGGGCGGCGGAGAAGATGAACCAGGCGACCAACATGGTGGCCAATGCGGCCAGGGAACAGGCCCTGGGCGGGCGCCAGATCAGGATCGCCATCGAGCGGATGAACAGCATCACCCAGGAAGTGACCGGCGCCACCAGGGAGCAGGCGCAGGGGAGCAGGCAGATCCGGAGCGCCGTCGAGAACATGAACCATGTGACCGGCCAGGTGACCATCGCCACCAGGGAACAGGCGCTCTCCGCGCGCCAGATCATCGCAGCCGTCAGCACCATGACCACCATGACCCAGTCGGTTGCCAATGCCACCGCCGAACAGAAAAACGGGGGGGAAACCGTGGTCTCCGCCGTCGGCAATATCAGCGAGGTTGCCAGGGATAACCTCTCGTCCGTGGAGCAGATCGATAAATCAGCTCAGGATCTTGCCTCGCAGGCTGAAGAGCTGAAGGCCCTGGTGGCCCAGTTTGTCATCTAGAGGGGACGGGAGGAGGCTGAACATCGGCCCGTGAGACAAAAGGAGACGCGAATGGAAATCAATGGAGGAATGACGCTCCCCGCCGCAGGGCTGGCCGAGGATATCCTGAAGCAGTTCATCGAAAAGGCGGAGGAAGAAATCGACCAGCGTTCGGCCGTTCCGCAGGCGTGCGCAGGTCAGTCAGTATACCACCTGGTCACCTTCAACCTGGCGAAGGAAGAGTACGGGGTGGAGATCAACAGCGTCCAGGAGATCATCAGGGCAACCGACATTACCCCTGTTCCCGGCGCGCCGGCCCATGTCCGGGGAGTGATCAACCTGCGGGGCAAGATCATCCCGGTGGTCGATCTCCGGAAGCGGTTCGGCCTGCCGCTGACGGAAGAGAGCGACGCCCGGCGGATCGTGGTCGTGGAGCTTGCGGAAAAGCGGCTGGGGATGCTGGTGGACAGCGTCTCCCAGGTGATCAGGCTTTCCTCGACCATCGTCGAGGAGATTCCCGCGGAAGCGACCAGCATGGACGAAAACTACATCAAAGGGGTGGGAAAGCTCGATGACCGCCTGATCATCATCCTCGACCTGAACCGGTCGCTGTTGCTGGGCGACAAACTTTAGTCCGGGCAATTACATGTAAATGCCACTGGAGCGAATAACATGAAAAACAGAGGTTTCTTCAAGGGGTTGCAAGGCAAGCTGCTGCTGTTCTTCCTCCTCATGTCGCTGATACCCCTCGCTTTGGTGACGACCATTTCCTACCAGAAGGCGAAGAACAGTCTTCAGGATATGGGGCAGGAAATGCTGGGGGATACGGCACTTGGTCTGATGAACACCATCGATGCCCTGATGAATGACCGGCAGGATGATATCAGGGCGTGGGCGGAACTCCCGGCGATCAAGGAGGCGCTCAAGACCGGGAACTATGCTGACGCCGAAAATATTCTGGGGACCCTGGAAAAACAGTACGACGTGTACAAGGCAGTGATGCTTTTCGATAAGTCCGGAAATGTCGTGGCAGTCAGCGATCCGGCCATCCTGAGCAACGCGGGCTTCCGCAGGAATCAGGCTGACCAGGAATGGTTCAAGCGGGTCATGGCCGGCTCTCTCCATATTCATGACGTCTATTTTTCCGCAAGCGCCAACGAGAGCGCCATCGGATTTTCCGCGCCGGTCAAGAACGAGTCGGGACAAATCGTCGGCGCCATCGGCACCCGCGTGTCGTGGAGCACCATCGAAAAAATACTGGCCGACGTGAACGAAGGGAAGACCGGCTATGCCTATATGCTCAACAGGGAGGGCGTTTTAATCGCACACCCCAAGAAGGACAAGGTTTTAAAGGAAAATCTGACAAAAAACGAGAATATCGATCTTTCCGGGATAGCCGGGAAAATGGTCAAGGGTGAAACCGGAGTCGGCAGTTACACCTATGAAGGAGTATCGAAGCTGGTGGGATATCTTCCCTCAAAGGGTTTCGGCGATTACAAGGGTATCGGCTGGAGCATTGCCGTGGTGAAGGGGGCATCGGAGGTGTTTGCGCCGGTCTACACCTTGAGAAACGTCGTCATTGCGGTAATCGTCATCTCTGTGCTCATTATTGCCGTTCTTGCAGTTGTCGTCGCCCGGAGCATCGCCAATCCCATGATCAAGGGGGTTGCCTTCGCCCAGGCGGTGGCTGCCGGGGACCTGACCGGGACCCTGGAGGTGAGGACCCGGGACGAGGTGGGGGACCTGGCCAATGCCCTCAACAACATGGTGGCGAGCCTCAAGGAGATGGCCGGCAAGATCCGCGGCGCCTCCGAACAGGTGGCCTCCGCTGCCGGCGAGATCTCGGCCAATACCGCCCAGCTGACCAGGGCGGCCCATTCCCAGGCATCGGCCACGGACGAGACCTCCAGCACCATGGTCCAGATGGCGGTCTCGATCCAGTCGGTGGCGAGCAATGCCGATGCGCTCGCCGCCAACGCGGAAGAGGTCTCCTCCTCCATGCAGGAGCTCGGGGTCTCCGGCGAGCAGGTGGCCAGGAGCGCCGAGGTGATGGCCTCCTCGGTTTCGGAGACCTCGGCCACCATCGAGCAGATGACCGTTTCCATAGAAAAGGTGGCCCAGAACAGCGAAGACCTCGCCTCCTCGGTCTCGGAGACCTCCGCCACAGTGGAGCAGATGACCGTCTCCATCGACCAGGTGGCGGGGAATTCCCAGGAGCTGCAGCAGGTGGTCGCCGAGACCGCGGCCATCGTCACCCAGATGGCGGCCTCGATCAGGCGGGCGGCCGACAACGTTACCGAGGCCGATACCGTGGCCAAGACCGCCGCCAGGGAAGGAGTTGCCGGGCAGCGGGCGGTCCAGGAGGCGCTGGCGGCGATGAAGCGGGTGGCCGAGGTGAGCGAAAAGAGCGCGGCAGCCATCGACAACCTGGGGAAACGCTCCGAAGAGATCGGCAACATCGTCAAGGTCATCAACGAGATCGCCGACCAGACCAACCTGCTGGCCCTCAATGCGGCCATCGAGGCGGCCCGGGCCGGCGACGCGGGACGGGGTTTCGCGGTGGTGGCCGACGAGGTGCGAAAGCTTGCCGAACGCAGCATGACGGCAACCGGGGAGATAGGCCAGGTGATCAGGCAGGTCCAGACCGACACCAGCGATTCCGTCAGATACGGCGAGCTCGCCTCCCGGGAGGCTCAGGCCTCCATGGAACTGTCCGGGATAGCCGGGAACGCCCTGACGAACATCGTCAAGAGCATCTCCCAGACCAGCGACCTGATGGGAGAGATCGCCCGGGTGACCGCCGAACAGGCCGATGCCTCCGGGCAGGTGATTCTGGCGGTGGAAAGGATGAGCCAGTCGACCTCGGTGGTTGCCAACGCGGCGCGGGAGCAGGCCCTTGGCGGCCGGCAAATCAGGGTTGCGGTGGAGCGGATGAACAGCATCACCCGGGAGGTGACCGGGGCGACCCGGGAGCAGGCCCAGGGGAGCAGGCAGATTCGGATCGCGGTGGAGAACATGAACACCGTCACCCAGCAGGTGACCATTGCCACCCGGGAGCAGGCGCTGTCCGCGCGCCAGATCGTGGCGGCAATCGACTCCATGAGCTCCATGACCCAGTCGGTGGCGAATGCCACCTCGGAGCAGAAGAAGGGGGGGGAGATGGTGGTAGCGGCGATGGAAAACATCGGCGACGTCACCAGGGAAAACCTCGTCTCCGTCGAACAACTGGCCAGGTCCGCCGAGGGGCTCTCCCGGCAGGCGGACGAACTCGCCGGGCTGGTGACCCAGTTCAGGGTTTAACCGGCCGGGCGCAAGGGAAGGACAGGAAAGAAATGGAAGAGGCGTTACTCGACACCATAGCGCATTTCGTCCAGAAGCGAAGCCGTCTCTGCTTCAGGGAACAGAAGAGGTCGATCCTCAGACAGCGCCTTACGGAGCGCCTGACGCACCTCGGCATGCCGGGCCTTGCCGACTATTGGGGCTATCTGCGCAATAGCGCCAAGGAAGAGCCGATCCTGCTCGATCTTCTCACCATCAACGAAACCTCCTTCTTCAGGAACCCGGGGCAGTTTCGTTTCTTGACGGAGCGGATCGTCCCCACGCTGGAAAAAACGAGGGGGGAAGAGGTGATCCGTTCCTGGGGACGGGCCGCTCCGGCCCCCCCCGGCTCCATAATGAAGCTGCGGATACTCTGCGCCGGCTGTTCGACCGGCGAGGAGCCCTATTCCGTGGCGATGGCCCTGTTCGCGACGCTTCGGTATCCCAGGGCATGGGACATCGAAATCCTCGCGGGCGACCTGAGTGACAGCTGCATCAGGACGGCGGCAGCCGGATATTATGACGCAGAGCGGCTGAAGGGGCTCCCCGCCACCCATATCGACAGGTACATGGAAAGACGTGGCAATGGCGCTGTGGTCAAAGACGAGATAAAGGGTCTCATCAGGTTCTGCCGGCTGAACCTCAATGACGTCATCAACGGCGGGCCGTTGCCCGGGCCGGAAGACGGCAACGAACCTTTTGACATCATCTTCTGCAGAAACGTCATGATCTATTTTTCCCCGGAAACCCAGCAGCAATTGGTCGATACGCTGTTCCGGCTCCTTGTCCCCGGCGGCTACCTGTTTACCGGCGATGCCGAACCTCTCCACCTGTATGATCACGAATTTGCACCAGTCCCTGACGCCGGCTGTCTGATCTATCGAAAAATGGAGGCGTAACTGATGTCGAAGTTGCTTGACGTTGCCATGACTGCCGAAGGATGGTTGGAGGGGAAATCGGTTGAAGAGCTCCTCCTCCTGATCGGCGACGAGGAGAAGGGGTGGAAGCCGAAGGCCGTTGACCGGATGATAGACATGGGTCTGGAAACGAACTATCCGATCATCGAGAAGGCCCTGCGCAATGATGCCAACGCCGATCTGCGCAATGGCGCCATGGAGGTGTTGGTCAAATTCGGCCGGCCGGCGGTTGCCAGGCTCCTCAACCTGCTTCGCGACGACAATGAAGAGGTGCGGAATTTCAGCGCCGTGATGCTCGGCGACATAGGAAGCCGGGAGGCGGTCGGCCATCTCGTTCAGGCCTTGAGCGACCCGGATGCCAACGTAAGGCACGGCGCCGCCGAAGCACTGGGGAAGATCGGCGACCGCGGCGCCTTGAAACCCCTGGTCGGCCTGCTGAAGGATGATTTCTGGCTGCAGTACCCGGCAATCGTCGCCCTGGCGGAGATGCGGGACGACCGGGCGGTGCCCCATCTGCTCCAGCTTCTCTCCAATGAGATGCTGGCCGGGCCCGTCATCGAAACGCTCGGCAAGATCGGCGATCCGCGGGCACTGCCGCACCTGGGGGATATTCTTTCAGGCAGCGATGGCGCCTTTGCCGCCGTGACAGCCAGGGCAATAGTGGCGATTCAGAAAAACCAGAACGACACCAGCCTGTACAAGAACTGTCTCACCCTCTGCAACCAGGAAAGCCAGCTGGCAAACTTCATTACGCGACAGGGAAGGGAGAACCTGAAGAACCTGATTTCGGGGGAGGAATCGGAAGAAACTGTTGACAGTGCGATTCAGCTCCTGGGCTGGCTGGGTGAGGTCTCTGCGCTGCCCGGTTTTTTCAGGTTGCTGGAACGGGGCCTCCATGCGGAGACGATCGAAGGTGCAATCCTGGCGATCGGCAGGCCGGCGATCCAATATCTGCTCCAGGCCCTTTACCATCCGGCGAGCACCGTGCAAGCCGCTGCCCTCCGTTCCCTGCGCTGGCTGGGAGGAATCGAGGACTTCAGGATATTGCGGGTTTTTCTGGCGGGCGGGGAGGAGGCGGTCCAGCTGGAAGCTCTGGAGCTGCTCAAAGGGAGTTCCGATGACGAATTGCTGCCCCTGCTGCGGCAGCTCATGGCATCGGCGTCACCTGCCGTTCAATGCAAGGCGCTGGAGGCTGTCTGTCAATATCCCTCCGGAAGAGTCCGGATGATCCTGGAGGAGTTGCAGAGCTCCGGCGAACCGGAAAAGCGGCGATCCGCGGCAATCCTGGCCGGACTGGCCGATGACGGCGTTTCCTTCGGTTCGCTCCTGCCTCTCTTGACCGATCCGGTTGCCGAGGTCAGGATAGAGGCGCTCAGGGCTGCGGGCCGCCGCAAATTCGAGGAGTCTATTCCGCTGCTGTTGCATGCCCTGGCCGATGCCGAGGGGGATATCCGGGAGGAGGCTATCAATGCCCTGGGTGAATTCGGGGATTCGGCCCCCCTGTCCGATATGCTGCGGTTTTTGGGGAGAGGTGATGAGCGGACAGACCATGCAATTATCAGGGCAACCGGGAAGATCGGCTCAGCAGCGGCGGCGACACCGCTGGCGCAATACCTGAAAAGCGGGGACGCAGCGCAGCATATCGAGTTCGCCATTCTCAGCACCTTCGGCAAGCTGGGGAGGATGGAGAAGGGAGATTGGCAACTGGTTGTCGGCTACCTGAAGCACAGGGACCCCGATCTGAGACGGCTGGCTGTTCAGGCGCTGGCCGGGATGGCGCAGGCCGATGCCCTGCAGTTCATGGAGGATGCCTGCAAGGATCGCCATTGGAGTGTGCGCATAGCCGCACTGCAATCGCTGCCGGGGATAGGCGGAGACAGGGCGGTGTCCCTGTTGCTGGACGCGCTGTCCGATCCGGATTGCATGGTGCGGAAGAACGCCATCCTTCTCCTCGGCGAACTGCGGGACATACGGACGATTCTCGACCTGGTGAGACAGTTGACCGATGCGGAGATGAGCAGATACGCGTTCGAGGCGCTGCTGAATTTTGGCCGGCCCGCATTGCCGAGGTTGCACAGGATAATGAAGGGCGATTATTCACTCGAAACACGGGAAAGGGTAATCGACCTGGTCGGCAAAATCGGCCATGGCAGAAGTATCGAGTCTTTGCTGGAGATGATCGAGGACGACAGCCCGGACATCAGAGTTGCCGCCATCGATGCGCTGCTGTTTTGCTGCGACAGCCTGCCGCTGAAGAAGCTGTCCCATGTCAGAACCCATGATGCCGATGCGGAGGTAAGGAACAGGGCCGCTCTTGCACTGAAGACCCTCTCCATGGAGAATATCTTTTGATGGAGATTGTCCGCAAGCCTGTCATTAAGCCGGAAGAGTTCAGGCTTATCAGTGAGTTTGTTGCCGAAACGTTCGGATTGTCACTGGATGCGGATAAGGAAGGTTATCTGACGGCAAGGATTTCCCCGCGCCTGAGAGATCTCGGGCTCACCACGTTTGCCGAGTATTACAACCATCTGAAATTTGCCCCTTCCGCCGAAGAGCGTCTCAGGTTCATCTCTCTGATAACCAATAACGAAACCTACTTTTTCCGGGAACAGTCGCAGTTGCAGGTCTTTGCCGAGACCGTCATCCCCGCCTTGAGAGACCGGAAACTCAGGAACGGTGACCGGAAGATCAGGATCGTTTCGGCCGGCTGCTCCAGTGGCGAGGAGGTCTATACCCTGGCGATGCTCATTCTCGAATCGGGGAATTTCATCTGGAACTGGGATCTGAGTATCACCGGCATCGATATCGACCCCCAGGCCATAGAAAAGGCGAAGGCTGGGGTATACAACGGCCGTGTTTTCCAGTCCACCCCCGGCCAATACCTGGAGCGATATTTCAGGACAAGTGCGGACGGCCTGCAGGTGCGCGAAAACATCCGGTCGATGACCAGTTTCGTCCAGGGGAATCTGCTGAACCTCGACACGATTTTTTCAGAGCAGGAGGTCGACATCATCTTCTGCAGAAATGCGCTGATATATTTTTCCGCAGAGACCATGAGGCGGGCCATTGAAGGTTTTGCCGGCGTACTGACCAGGGATGGGCTGCTCTTCCTCGGCCACTCCGAATCCCTTTCCAGAATCACCAACCTGTTCCGCCCGCTCCACTTTCCCGGGGCGATCATCTACGAGGTGCGTGATGACTACTAACTCGACTAACCATCTGAAGCCGAAAAAAATCAGGGTGCTGGTCGTTGACGATTCCGCCTTCGTGCGGCGTGCCATCATCAGGATGTTCGATGGGAGTCCTGACATCCAGGTGATCGACGTGGCTGCGGACGGGGAGATGGCCATTGAGCTGATCAAGCAGCTGCTCCCCGACGTTGTCACGCTGGACATCAGGATGCCGGTGCTGGATGGGCTGAAGGCTATGGAAAGGATCATGAAGGAATGCCCGACCCCGGTGGTGATGCTCAGCTCACTGACGGAGAAGGGGGGCGAAAACACCCTCAAGGCACTGGAACTCGGGGCCGTCGACTTTGTCAACAAATGTTCCGCCGGCGGACCGATGGACATCTCCCTGATCGCCGATGAATTGACTGCCAAGATCCGGATCGCCGCCCAGGTCGACATGCGGAAGCTCATGGGTCGTGCCGGGATCGGGGAACATCCCCCTGATTCAACACCGAGGTCTGCCCCCAGGAGCTCGAACACCGAACTGGTGCTGATCGGAACTTCCACCGGCGGGCCACCAGCTCTGCATGACATCTTGAGCAGAATCCCGGCGGGGTTCCCCTGTCCCATCCTCATCGTCCAGCACATGCCGGTCGGGTTTACCGCCTCCCTGGCCGAGCGGCTGAACAGAATCAGCCCCATGACGGTGCAAGAGGCGGCTGATGGTGAGCCGATCCTCGCCGGCCATGCATATCTGGCCCCTGCCGGCAAGCATATGAAGATCAGGCGGGACGGGAAAGACCTCTATATCCGGCTCGACCTCTCTCCGGAAAAATCTCTCCACAAGCCGTCCGTGGACGCCCTGTTCGAATCGGCGGCCGCTGTCTGCGGGGGCAGCTGCCTCGCCATTATTCTCACCGGCATGGGGAAGGATGGTTCCGTCGGCGCCCATGCCGTAAAAATGGCGGGCGGCCAGGTTGTGGCTGAATCCGAGGAGACCGCGCGGGTGTACGGGATGCCCAAGGTGGTCAACGAGACGGTAAAGGTGGACGCCCTCGTTCCCCTCTATGAAATTGCGGATACCATTCAGAAGATGACTTGAAGCAGAGAATGCCGCTTCATGGTCTGCAAGGTGGGGATTATTTGGCGCGGTAGGTGATACGGCCCCTGGTCAGGTCATAGGGGGAGAGTTCCACCGTCACCTTGTCGCCGGGGAGTATCTTGATGAAGTATTTCCTCATCTTTCCCGAGATGTGGGCCAGCACAACATGGTCGTTTTCCAGCTTGACCCTGAACATGGCGTTGGGGAGCGGCTCTATTACGGTTCCTTCAACTTCGATCGCTTCTTCTTTGCTCATATAAATAGACTCCTTACAGTTTTTATCGCCTCTAAAAGCCCTTCAAACTTAATCATATTACAAACATTTCACCGGAAAAGCAAGAGATTTGCGGGGTCCCGGCCCTGCTCACCCCTGATTGCATAAGGAGCGCCCTCTGTTATCATTGGGATTGACTTCTTTTTGCAGGGGAGGGCTCTTTATGGAAATCCGGAATTTCATCGGCGGAGAATGGCTGGACGCAGCCGGCGGAGAGCGATTCGAGAGCATCGACCCGGCCGACAGCCGCCGGATAGTGGCAACGGTCCCGCTGTCGGGAAAAGACGATGTGGACCGGGCGGTGGCGGCCGCCCGCGCTGCCTATCCGGCCTGGCGCGGCCTGCCGGCCCCCCGGCGGGGCGAAATCCTGTTCCGGGCCGCTGGGTTGCTCCTCCGGGAAAAGGGGCGGCTGGGGGAGCTGGTGACCCGGGAGATGGGGAAGGTCATCGCCGAGGGGCTCGGCGACGTCCAGGAGGCCATTG